>JBGOSW010000029.1:0-31465 GCA_041476145.1 Binatia bacterium | reverse complement strand
TTCGAGACCGAGATCCCCGACATCCTCGCCGGCGGCAGCGCCGAGTTCGCGGCGACGAATCCGCGTCTCGAGATTCCCGCGCTCGTCGACGGCGACGTCAAGGTCTTCGACTCGACGATCATCCTCGAGTACCTCGAGGACAAGTGGCCGTCGCCGGCGATGCTGCCGTCGTCGCCCGCCGAACGCGCGCGCGTTCGCATGATCGAGGAGCTTTGCGACACGTACTACGAGGCGGTCAATTGGGCGATGTACGAGATCCGCGTCTTCAAGCGCGCGACCGGCGATCTCGCCGAGACGTTGCTCGCGCGCGCCGGCGAACAGGTTGCGGGTATCAACGCGCGGCTCGAGCGCGAGCTCGCCGGCCGTCAATACTTCAACGGCACCGCATTCGGCTGGGGCGATCTCTCGGTCTTTCCGGCCGTGAACGCCGCCGCCTTCAACGGCTTTCCGCCCGCCGCGAGCTCCGCCCTCGAAGGCTGGCTCGAGCGCGTCCGCGTGCGGCCGAGCGCGCAGAAGGTCATGGCGTCCGCCGCCGAGTCGATGACGGGCTTCGACATGCTGCCGCAGCTCATCGAGTCGGGACACTTCGTCCGCGAGTACCGCGACCATCGACTCGAATGGATGATGCGCAGCGGCGGCGCGCAGATCGTCCTCGACGGCATGACGAAGCGGAACATCCGCTTCTCCGTCGAGCTCTCGTGAGTGACCATGCGACGTCGGCGGCGCGGCGACGGAGTCCCTACCGGCGCCTTGACCTGCCTTGACCAATCCGTCAGGGCTCCGATAGACGTTTCGGCCGACGCTGTGGCTTCTGCAGGCCCGTCAATCCCCTCGTAGCGAAGGACACCACGATGGACCTCCAGCTCTCCGACCAGCACGTCAGGTTTCGCGACGAGCTCCGCGCCTGGCTCGCCGCCAACATGGGGCGTCCGTGGCGCGAGGAGCTCCGCGACCCGAAGGCGACCGAGGACAGCATGATCGAGCTCCGCCGCAGCTGGCAGCGGAAGCTCTACGAGGCGGGCTACCTCGGCATGGACTGGCCGGCGGAGTGGGGCGGCCGCGGCGCCACGGAAGTGGAGAAGTCGATCTTCGAGGCCGAGTTGTCGCGCGCCGACGCGCCGCCGATCCTGAACGTCCTCGGCATCGGCCTGCTCGGTCCCGCGCTCATCCATCACGGCAGCGAGGCGCAGCGCCGACGCTTCATCCCGCCGATGCTCTCCGGCGAGGAAATTTGGTGTCAGGGCTTCAGTGAGCCCGGCGCCGGCAGCGACCTCGCCGCGCTTCGCACCAGCGCCGTCATCGACGGCGACGACTTCGTCCTGAACGGTCAGAAGATCTGGACGACGTTCGGGCCGTGGGCCGACTGGATCTTCGTCCTCGCGCGCACCGACTCGAAAGACCGCTACGGCGGCATCTCCTTCATCCTCGTGAAGCTCGGCACCCCGGGCATTACCGTGCGTCGACTCCGCCAGATCACCGGCGAGAGTGAGTTCGGCGAGGTTTTCTTCGAGGACGCCCGCGTACCGCGCGAGAACCTCGTCGGGCAGATCGGCGAGGGCTGGCGGATCGCCATGACCGTCCTCGCCTTCGAGCGCGGCGCCGCGAGTCTCGCGGCCGCGGAGCGCTACGGCCGGGATCTCGGGCTGCTCGCGCGGACGTGTAAGGAGATCGGGCGGGAGAGCGGCGCCGTGCGCGAGAAGCTCGGCCGTCTCCTCGTCGAGAACGAGGTGTTGCGCGCCAACGGCCTGCGCATGCTCGCGAACCTCGCCGACGGCAAGGTGCCCGGCCCCGAGTCGTCGATCGAGAAGATCTTCTGGAGCGAGTTCGACAAGCGC
This sequence comes from Binatia bacterium, assembly GCA_041476145.1. GTDB lineage: Bacteria > Desulfobacterota > Binatia > UTPRO1 > UTPRO1 > DP-19. Next base: position 29,630 of record JBGOSW010000029.1, on the reverse strand, counting down.
TTCCGCGAGACCGCGCTCGACATCCTCGGTCCCGGCGGCCAGCTCGTCCGCACCAGCGCCGAGGCGCGCCTCGACGTCGATTGGTCGCGCGAGTTCCTGTGGTCGCGCGCCGGCACCATCTACTCCGGCTCTTCCGAGGTGCAGCGCAACATCATCTCCAAGCGGGTCCTGAACCTCCCGCAGGAGGGACGATGAAGTTCGAGCTCTCCGAGGATCAGGCGCTGCTGCAAAGCTCCACCCGCGACTTTCTCACCAGCGAGCTGCCGCTCGAGAAGAGCCGCACGGTGATGGAGCACAACGCCGACGGCTACGAGTCCGCCGAATGGCGGCGCCTCGCCGAGATGGGCTACATCGGCCTGACGATGCCGGCGGCGGCCGGCGGGCAGGACCTCGGCGCCATCGAGCTCGCGATCGTCCTCGAGGAGATGGGCCGCGTCTGCGTGCCAGGCCCGTTCCTCGACGCCGTCCTCGCGGCGTCGTTTCTCGCCGCTGCCGGTAAACAGGACGCGCTCCTCGCCGACGTCGTGGGCGGCAAGAGCCTGGTGACCATCGCGCGCCAGGACTCGGCGTTCAGCGGCAATCACGTCGAGCCGACGCGCTTCGAGAGCGGACGCCTCCGCGGCACGAAGTATTTCGTCCCCTTCGCCGCCCGCACCGACGCGCTCCTCGTCACCACGCGCCAGGGCGTCGTCCTCGTCCGCGCGCCGTACGGCATCGTCCCCCTCCAGACCATCGACCTCGCGCAGCGCTTCGGCGCGGTGAAGTTCGATCATCAAGGTACCCTCATCGGCGGCCCCGAGCTGCTGGAACGCGTCGATCTGCTGGCCGCGGTCGGCGCCAGCGCCATGATGCTCGGCCTCATGAGCCGTTCGCTCGAGGTCACGCTCGGGTACGTGCAGACCCGTCAGGCGTTCAAGCGGCCGATCGGTGCGTTCCAAGCGCTGCAGCACCGTCTCGCCGACATGTTGCTCAAGACCGAGTCGACACGCTCGGCCGTGTACCGCGCGGCGTGGTGCCTCGACACCGGCGATCCCGACACCGCGCTCGCCTGCGCCACCGCGAAAGCCTACGCCGGCGATGCGTCACGGTACGTCTGTGGCGAAGCCATTCAAATGCACGGCGGCATCGGCTTCACGTGGGAGCTCGACCTGCACTTCTATTTCAAGCGCGCGAAGACCCTGGAGCAGTTCTACGGGTCGACGGAGACGCAGCTCGAGAAGGCGCTCGCCGCGGCGGGTTACTAGGCGACCTTCACGTCCTCCTACTACCTAAGATGGTGGCGGTGGGAGGACCTGAATGAGGCGACTCCGTGAGTGATCGACGAGGACGTGGCGATCGCGTGTCGAAATGGATCGCCGCGATCGCGGTGATCGTCCTCGGCATTTCGGCGGGCGCGATGCTCGCGGAAGGCGCGGTGCTCGTACCGTACTGGCGTTCGTTACCGGCGGCGGACTTTCTACGGTGGTTCAGCCACAACGAGCCGCGCTTGGTCGCGTTTTACGGTCCCTTGGAGATAGCAGCTGCGGCGTTCACGGTGATGGCGTCGGCTCTGTACGCCCTTCGACGTCGCCCCGGCGCCGGTCTCCTCGCGGTGTCTGCGCTGCTCGTCGTCGGCGTCCTCGCGCTCTATCCGATCTACTTCCGCGCCGTGAACGCGAGCTTCGTCGCCGGAACGATCGACGGTGCCGCTGTTGCGGCCGAGCTCGCGCGTTGGAGCGTTTGGCAATCGCTCCGCATTTCGATGGGACTCGGGGCCCTGATCGCAGCGGTCGCGGCCGTGCTCGATGGGTGAGCAACCGAGATCGCCGAGGCCTCTCATCCGTGACGCGCAAACTCCCGTCGACGTCGATCAGGTTCGCGAGCTCTTGCTCGAGTATCAGGCCGCGATCGGTGTCGACCTCTGCTTCCAGGACTTCGCCGCCGAGCTCGCGTCCCTTCCGGGCAAGTACTCCCCGCCGGCCGGACGCTTCCTCCTCGCCGTCGATGCGGAGCTCATTCTCGGTTGCGTCGCGCTCCGCCCGCTCCAGGGCTCCGACTGCGAGATGAAGCGGCTCTACGTGCGCCCCGCGGCTCGCGGTCGCGGCCTTGGTCGTCTCCTCACCGAGACGCTGCTGCGGGAGGCGCGTCAGTCGGGGTACGGGCGCGTCGTTCTCGACACCCTTCCTTCCATGACCGAGGCGCGAGCGCTCTATCGTGCGTTGGGATTCACCGAGATCCCACCATATTGCCACGACCCGATTCCGGGCGTGTCGTACCTGGCTCTTCCGTTGCGGGTTCGCTAAGCCGCCATCGGAAACGATGGACCCAGTCAGCCGCATACGGGTGTTCGACGGCGGGGTGGCGATCGTCACCGGCGGCGCGTCGGGGATCGGGAGGGCACTCGGGGAAGCGCTCGCGGAACGCGGCGCCGACGTCGTGCTCGCCGACGTGCAGCGCGAGCTGGTCGACGACGTCGCGGCCCGGATGCGGAGCCGCGGCCTGAAGGCGTCCGCAGCCTACGTGGATGTCGTCGACTACGATTCCGTGAAACGCGTGGTGGACGACACCAAGAAAGAGCGGGGCCGCCTGGACTACATGTTCAACAACGCGGGAATCGGCGCGGGTGGGGAGCTGATCGATCACACCATCGAGAACTGGAACCGCATCCTCGACGTCAATCTCAAAGGCGTCATTCACGGTGTGCACGTCGCCTACCCCGTCATGATCGAACAAGGGTACGGGCACATCGTCAATACCGCGTCGATGCAAGGATTGCTGCCGGCTCCGTTGACCGCGAGCTACGCGACCACCAAGCATGCGGTCGTGGGTCTTTCGAAGGCGCTGCGGGCGGAAGCCGCCTCGAAGGGCATCCGCGTCAGCGTCCTCTGTCCGGGCGTGATTCGCACGCCCCTTCTCGGCGGCGGCGTCCACGGCATCCCGCACCCTTCGATTCCCAAGGAAACGCAGCGCGAATGGACGGAGAGGTATTTCGAGCGCTTTCGGCCGATGGATGCGGCCGAGTTTGCACGCAGGGTCCTGCGCCAGCTCACTCGGAACAAAGCGATCATCATCGTTCCCGCGTGGTGGAAGGTGCTGTGGTGGCTCGATCGAGCCTCCCCCACGTTGAGCATTGCTCTCGCGCGAAGGGTGTACGACTCCGCCGTCCGCGAATTGACGAAGATCTCGGGCGCCGGCAAGCGCCTCGACTGAAGGGGTGTCACCGATGATCTATCCCGAATACCAGGCCGATCTCGACCGAACCTACGAATCGGAAGTGTTCGGCGAGGTGCTGTTCTCCGTGGCCGCGCGGCTGACGCGCTCGGCCGAGCGGTGCGAGAAGTGGCGACGTCTCCGAGACCTCGAGACGCAGACGAAAGAGCGCGTGATCGAGTTCCTCGACGCGCACCGGCAGCATGCGAGCCTCCCCGCTTTCGTCAGAGCCAAAGGGCGGTTCCTCGGCGTGTTGCTCGCGCTGCTGCCGTGGTCGCTGTCGATGAAGGTGCTCGAGGACGGCACCGCGCCCTTTCTCGCGGTCTTCGAGCGTCTCGAACGGAACGCGGACGAATCCTCGAAGGAGTTCTTCGCGTACGTGGTGGCCCACGAGCGCGCGATCGCCGAGTTCGCGCGCCGGGAGCGTGTCGGTCAGCGGGCGCAGTCGATCGCGCCCGTCGCGAGCCTGCTGACGTAGGACGGGAACGTGCTGTCCCTCACGCAGTTCCGAGGGAACGGAACCAAGCGATCGCGCGACCGGCCGCGGGGCGCGCTCAGCGACGTGGCGGACGACCGGCGGCGAGCGCGTCGAGCACCTCGAGAACGCGCGCCGTATCGTCGTAGCGCAGCGTCTGCCAGCGGAGCGCGCGCGCCGTTTTCAAGTTCACGCCGAGGTCGTCGAGGAAGAAGATCGCCTCGTGCGGCAGCTCGAGCTTGGTCCGCGTGAGCTCGTAGATCGCGGGCTCGGGCTTGCGCAGACCGACCTCGGACGAGTCGATCACGACGTCGAAGAGCGACGCGAGGTCGAGGAGACTCCGCCAGCCGCCGCGCCACTCCGGGATGTTGTTGGTGAGCAGCGCGGTCGGCATCACCGCGTGGACGCGCGCCGCGGCCGCGACGATCTCGTGGCGCAAGCGCTGACCCGCGCCGTCGCTCATCGAGCCCATGAAGTTCTGCGCATCGGTCTCCGAGACCTCGCCGCCGGCCTCGGCGACGAGCTCGCGGAGGCGCCCGACGAAGCGCTCGAACGCCACCTCGCCACGCTCGCACGCCGACCAGATGCCGGCCTCGTGGAAGAGCTCACTGCGGATGGCGTCCCAGCTCTCCGGTGCCAGGCCGTGACGGGCGCCGAAGCCGCGCACCGACTCGACGCCGCCGGCGAGAAACACACCGCCGAGATCGAAGACGGCCGCCTCGACACGTCGCGGGTCGATGCCGTGCACGTGCATCGTCACGATGCGCCGAGCGAGCGGATGAACCGCCAGAGGTAAACGGCGAGTGCGACGGCGGCGGCGGTGCCGGCGAGGCTCCATGCGATCGCCTGCGAGTCGCCGGTTTGGTTGTAGTGGGCGAGCTCCCAGAGCGCGTAGACGAGGAAGAAGCCGATCGCGGTCGCGATCAGGATCTTGTGGACCGTCGGGACCGACACGCTCCGTTTCCTAGCGAGGAGGGTGGCGAGTGTCCACCTGCGCGCGTCGCTTGCCGAGGCGCCGAGGGTGGCGTATTCCGGCGCCATGGCAGCGTACGAGGTTTTTGCGGTCGATCGACACGAGCACGTGGGAACGCTCTGGCTCGCGAACGCCGAGCGGCGGAACGCGATGGGACCGGGGTTCTGGGACGAGCTGCCGCGCGCGATCGGCGAGCTCGACGCCGACGACGGCGTCCGCGCCGTCGTGCTCGCGGCACGCGGGCCGCACTTCACGGTCGGCCTCGATCTCAAGGCGATGGGCGGCGGCATCGCGGAGGGCGGCGGCGGTGTCGCCGGCCGCAGGCGGCTGCTGGAGACGATCGCCCGGTTGCAGGGATCGATCACCGCGGTCGCGCGCTGCTCGAAGCCGGTGATCGCGGCGGTACACGGCTACTGCATCGGCGGCGGCATCGATCTCATCACCGCCTGCGACGTGCGCCTCGCGACGACCGACGCGACGTTCAGCATCCGCGAGACGCGCATGGCGATGGTCGCCGACGTCGGCACGTTGCAGCGGCTGCCCGGTATCATCGGCAAAGGCCAGGTCGCAGAGCTCGCCTTCACCGGCGACGATTTCGGCGCCGAGCGTGCGCGCGAGATCGGGCTCGTGAACAGCGTGTACGCCGACCAGGCGGCGGTCGTCGATGCGGCGCGCGCCATGGCGGCGCGCATCGCCGCCAACTCGCCGCTCGCGGTCGCCGGGACCAAACGAGTGCTCGCCTACTGCGAGGGGAAGAGCGTCGAGGACGGGCTCGCGTACGTCGCCGCGTGGAACGCGGCGTTCGTCGCCAGCGAGGATCTCGGCGAGGCGATCAGCGCGTTTTTCGAGAAGCGGGCGCCGCGTTTCCGCGGCCGCTGACGGCTGCGCGTGCGCGGCGGCACGGCGGCTGCGTCGGTTCTCCCGCGACCCGCCCACTCGAAGGGCGCACGTCCTTTGACGCTTCCGCTGCGGCGGGGTTTTGTGTCACACTGCGCGACCGCAGCCGGCGCGCCGGCGGGCGCGCGCTCTCCGGCCGGCCGCATCACCGAAGCATCACACCCGCGAGGAGGAATGAGCATGGCCATCGAGCAGCTTCTGTCGCGTGAGTTCCTGCGTGTCGTCGAGGAGGCGGCGATCGCCGCCTCGCGGACGATGGGGCAGGGCGACCGCAAATACGCCGATCACTGCGCCGTCGAGGCCATGCGGAAGGCGATGGACACGTTGCCGATGCGCGGCACGGTGGTGATCGGCGAGGGCGAGCGCGACGAGGCGCCGATGCTCTTCATCGGCGAGAAAGTGGGGCGCCAGCATCCGGAAGATGCCGAGGTCGACATCGCGGTCGACCCGCTCGAAGGCACGAACCTGTGCGCGACCGGTGAGCCGAACTCGATCGCGGTGCTCGCCGCCGCCAACAAGGGTGGCCTCCTGCACGCGCCCGACTGCTACATGGAGAAGATCATCGTCGGTCCGTCGGCGAAGGGCGCCGTCCACCTCGACGCCACGCCGAAGGAGAACCTGACCGCGATCGCCAAGCGTCTCGGCCGCGGGGTGAAGGACCTGGTCGTCATCGTCCTCGACCGTCCCCGTCACGAGAAGCTGATCGAGGACATTCGCAGCGCCGGCGCGCGCATCCGCCTCATCTCCGACGGCGATCTCTCGGCGGGCATCGCCGCCGCCGTCCGGCGCACGAACGTACACGCGGTCATGGGCATCGGCGGCGCGCCCGAGGGCGTCCTCGCCGCCGCGGCGATCCGCTGTCTGAACGGCGGCATGCAGGGCCGCCTGGTGCCGACCAAAGAGGGCCAGGAAGAGCGCATGAAAGAGATGGGCATCACCGATCCGAAGCGCATCTTCACCGAGCGCGACCTCGCGCCCGGTCCCGAGATCATGTTTGCGGCCTCCGGCGTCACCGACGGCAGCTTCATGCGCGGCGTCCGCTACTTCGGCCACGGCTCGCGCACGAGCTCGCTCATCATGTCGCTCAGCGACCACATGATCCGCTTCGTGGACACCGTGCGCCTCGACGGCACGCCCGACGTCGTCGTCGAGTTCTGAAGCGCGGCGAGTACGGCGAGATACACGCGGTCGGCACGCGTGCGGAGGGGCGATGGTCATTCGGTTCGTCGTGGTGCTCGCGATGCTGCTGATCGGAAGCTGCGCGCCCGGGCCCAGTGGCGCCGTGCGTCCGGCTCCCCCGGGACCCCTCGACATCATCCGCGGCGGACTCTGGGGCGACTACTCGGGGCTCTGTCCCAGGCGCTACGAGTTCTGTCACGCGGGTCGACGATCGATCTGTTGCCCGTCGCGGCGTGGCTGCTGCGGAGATGCGTCCGGCCCGTATTGCTGCTCGCCGTCACCCGAGCGCTGGCAGAGCCCTGACGGCCGCGACGAGAACGATCGCGAGGAGGACGACCGTGGCTCGGCCGGGTACGCGTGCGACACCCGCGACCTCACGTGCTCGCAGGCGGGTCGCACGATCTGCTGCGCGGGTTCGGCGGGCTGCTGCGTCGACGAGGACGGACCGTACTGCTGCGAGCCCGGCGAGTCGCGTGGTCGCTACTGAGCGGCCGCGCCCCGCTCAGGGCGGGACGCTGCCCAAAGCATCGGCAGCAGGAGGACGAGGACGAGCGACGGGGGTTGTTGCACTTGACGCCAATTCCGCCTCTGGTAGCGTCGCCTCCGTCAACTCTGCGGCTAATTCTTCTTAACTAACGGACGAGGGGGAGTGAGTATGCCGACCAAGAAGACGAAAAAAGTGATCACCACACGACCTGTCTCGAAGCTCGACCTCAGCAAGCCGCTCAAGGTCAGTGCTTCGGCGAAGCCTCGCAGCAAGAGCGACGTGTTCGGTACGATCGCCGAGCACGTGGGCATCCATCGCCGCGACGTCGCTGGCGTGTTTCACGCGCTGGGCTCCCTGATCAAGGCCGACCTGTCGAAAGCCGGCGCCGGCGTCTTCAAGGTGCCCGGCATGATGCGGATCACCGTCACCCGGAAGCCGGCGACCAAAGCCCGCATGGGCATCAACCCGTTCACGAAGGAAGAGGTCATGTTCAAGGCCAAGCCCGCGCGCAACGTGGTGCGGGTGCGTCCGCTCCGAGGGCTCAAAGAGATGGTCTGACGTTCGTCGCCCTCAGACGATCCCGTAGGCCAACATCGCGTCGGCGACTTTCACGAAGCCGCCGATGTTGGCCCCGTCGACGTAGTTCACCACACCGTTGTCGTTGGCGCCGTAGTGGACGCACTTGTCGTGAATGTCTTGCATGATCTTCTTGAGCCGCTCGTCGACTTCCTCGCGCGACCAGCTGAGGCGTAGGGCATTCTGACTTTGTTCCAGTCCCGATACCGCGACGCCGCCGGCGTTCGCGGCTTTGGCGGGACCGAAGAGCACGCCCTTCTCTTGGAACAGACGGGTAGCCCCCAAGATCGTCGGCATGTTGGCGCCTTCACTGACGGCTTGGACCCCGTTGCCGACTAGCACCTCGGCGTCGTCGAGGTTCAGTTCATTCTGCGTAGCGCAGGGGAAAGCGACGTCACATTTCACCTGCCAGGGGGTTCTGCCCGCGCGGTACTCAGCCGCTGTGAATTTGTCCGCGTACTCGGCGATGCGGCCGCGACCCACTTCTTTGAGGTCTTTGACGAAGGCGAGCTTCCGTTCGTCGATGCCGTCCGGATCGTAGATGCTTCCTGACGAGTCGCTCAAGGTGAGCACCTTGGCGCCGAACTGGAGGGCCTTCTCGGCGCAGTAGAGGGCGACGTTGCCGGAGCCGGAGACGGCGCAGCGCTTGCCTTTGAGCGAATCGCCGCGGTGGTTGAGCATGTGCTCGCAGAAGTAGACGCAGCCGTAGCCGGTGGCTTCCGTGCGAATCAGACTGCCGCCGAAGGCCAAGCCTTTGCCGGTCAATATTCCGGTCACTCGATTGGCAAGGCGCTTGTACTGGCCGAAGAGAAACCCGATTTCCCTGGCGCCGACGCCGATGTCGCCGGCCGGCACGTCGGTGTCCTCGCCGATGTGGCGATGCAACTCGATCATCATCGATTGGCAGAAGCGCATCACTTCGCGGTCGCTCTTGCCCTTGGGATTGAAATTCGATCCGCCTTTGGCGCCGCCCATGGGCAAGCCCGTCAGCGAGTTCTTGAAGACCTGCTCGAACCCCAGGAACTTGAGCACCGACTGATTCACTGTCGGGTGAAAGCGCAGGCCGCCTTTGTAGGGGCCGATGGAGTTGTTGAACTGGACGCGCCAGGCGCGGTTGGCGCGGACGCTGCCCCGATCGTCTTCCCAACTGACGCGGAAGATGACGATGCGGTCCGGCTCGGTCATCCGTTCCAGAATGTTGGCGTCGTAGTACTTGCGGTGGTCGAGCACGAAGGGCATGAGCGACTCCGCGACTTCCCTGACGGCTTGATGAAACTCCTCTTCGCCGCTGTTCCGCCTGATCAGCCCCTGCATGAATTTGTCGACTTCGGCTTTGACGGTGTCGTTCATCGGTTCGGCTCCTCGATCTCCAGGTGTCGGAGGTTCATGACTCGGATCCTGGTACACCTGGCGAGCGAGATCGGTCCAGAGCGCGAACGGTTGCCAAGCCCCCGGCAAACGCAGGAAGCTGACTGGTCATGGGGCTCTATGCGAAGTACGTCTTTCCCGCGGTTCTCGATCGCGTCATGCGTCAGGAGCCGATCCGGCGCCAACGCGAGAAGGTCGTGCCCCGCGCGCGGGGGCGCGTGCTGGAGATCGGCGTCGGCTCGGGTCTGAATCTCGCGTTCTACGATCGCGCCAAAGTCGACACGCTGTGTGGTCTCGATCCCTCGCTCGATCTACAGCGGCGGGCGCGCCGGCGGGCCGACGCCGCCGGGATCGAGATCGAGTTCCTCCCGGTGTCGGGCGAGGAGATTCCGCTCGAGGACGCCTCCATCGACACCGTCGTCATCACGTACACGATGTGCAGCATCCCCGACGTCGACGTGGCGCTCAAGGAGATGCACCGTGTCCTCCGGCCCGAGGGCTCCCTCCTCTTCTCCGAGCACGGCCGGGCGCCGGATGCCGGCGTCGTTCGCTGGCAGGACCGCTTGAACCCGATCTGGCGGCGGATCAGCGGCGGATGCAACATGAACCGCGCGATCCCGGATTTGCTCGGGGCGGCCGGGTTCGAGCTTGCCGAGCTGGACTCGATGTACCTGCCGGGGCCGCGCGTGTTGACGTTCACCTACTGGGGGACGGCGACCCGCGTTTGACCGCAAGGTCGTGGCGCGCGGACCGTTCATCGGCGATCGACCTTCACGCAAGAACTTGCGTGAATCCATCGCTGGGCGTTCGGATCTGACCCGAAGATCGGCGGAGCGATCGTACCCAGGCGGTGGCGTGGGGATTGCTGATCACCGGAGCCGAATCGGGGCGCCCGAAGGCATCCCCAAAAGGAGAAGCTATTCATGGAGACACGCTCGCGACTGGAAGGAATCAGAGTTTCGTATCGCGGCCGTGAACGCCGACGGGCTCGATCGCTCACGCTGTCGTTCGTCGCGGCTGGAGTACTGGTCGTGTCCAACTCGCCCGGCGTCGCGGCGGCCCCAGGGACGAACTTCTGCGGACGGACCACGCGCTCGGAACTCGCTTCCTGTCGGTCGGGAGCGCGCAGCGACAAATTGCTCGCCGAGGGAAAGTGCGCGAACATTTCGGACGCGACGCAAGCCAAGGCCTGCAACGACCAAGCGGCGGCGGACAACCAAGACGCGCTGCAGTTGTGTAAGGATCAGAAAGGCCTACGGAAGGGGGTGTGCGCACGGCTCGGACCGACGCCGTACGCCCCCGTCATCGATCCGGCGAACTTCCCCAACAGTACGACGATCGACAACCCATTTTTTCCGCTCGTGCCCGGCACGACGTTTGTCTATGAAGGTCAGACCTCGGAAGGCTTCGAGCACGTGGAGTTCGCCGTCACGCACCAAACCAAAGACATCCTGGGGGTGACCTGCGTCGAAGTCCATGACACACGCCAGCTCGGCGGCACGCTCGCGGAAGATACACGCGATTGGTTCGCCCAGGATATGAGTGGCAACGTGTGGTACTTCGGAGAAAACACCGTGGTCCTCGCCGACGGCTTGCCCGTCGACTTGTCGGGAACCTGGACGGGCGGTGTGGACGGCGCCCATCCGGGTATCGTCATGAAGGCGAGTCCGACCGTCGGCGACTTCTACCGCCAGGAGTTCCTCCTCGACGACGCCGAGGACTTGGCGGAGGTGAAAAGTCTCGTCGAGACCGTCATGGTGCCGCTTGCTCCGGGCACGTTCGACAATTGTCTTGAAACCGAGGAGAGCTCACCGCTGGCGCCCGGTGACGTCGAACACAAGTTCTACGCCGCGAACGTCGGCAACTTGTTGACGATCGATATGGCCGTCGATCCACCGGAGAGATCGGAGCTCGTGGAGATCAGGACCGGACTCTGACCGGTCGCCCGCGGAATGCTCAGTCGAGCCACAGCAGCGGGTGACAGGTGTCGTCGACGTCGTCCTCGGGAAGATACGCGATCGCTCCCGGCTGCACGTTGAGGTAGGCGCGGATCGCGGCCGGCGACGGCAGGACGGCGGGCGGCATGATTCCCTCGAAGTACCGGGCGTTCCAGTACGGGACGAGGTCGCGTGTCGAGCGTCCGAGCACGATCTCCGAGAAATGCTCGCGAACGGAATTGCCCGGCGGGAGGTTGACCGGGATGACGCGGGCCCCGTCTCCCCAGACGCGCTGACGCCGTAGATACACGTCGCGCAACGTATCCTTCGAGACCTCTCTGACGATGCTGTTGCGTCCGACGACGACGGCGATGCGGAACCTGTGATCGCCCGCGCGCACACGCGTCGCCGTCGTGCCCGCGAGCGCCACGACCAGCGAGCAGACGATGAGCAGCCGGATCACGGCTAGAAGAACAGCGCGAATGACGCGAGGAGGCCTCGAGGCACGTCCTCGCTGGAGTTGGCGTTGGCAGTGAATTGGTAGTCGGCTTTGATGATGACATGGCTATGGATGCGCCAGGCGATGCCGATGAGACCGGCGTCGATCGTACCACCGCGAGACGGTCGAAAGTGCTCGTAGCGCGCCACCGCGTACAGGTCGTCGCGCAACGGCACGGCGTCTTGCAGGTAGTAGCCCAACTGGTCGCGGCCCCCGCCTTGCGGCGATCGCGCGTAAACGAGCTCGCCGAGCAGGTCGTTGCCGGCAAGGCTCAGGTTGACGTCGGCGCCCGCCACCGGTTGCAGACCGCCGTGGTGGTTGCGCTCCGCGCCGGCGACGTTCAGGCCGACACTCAGGTACGCCGCTCCGAGCTGGTGGGCGGCGACCATGCGTCCGCCGACGAGCGTGACCGCGGTTTCCTTGGAATCTCGCAGCAGCGACGTGTCTTGTGCCGGTCCATACGCCGTGGCATCGACGGTCCACCCGCTCAGCGTCGCCTGGTAGAGTGCGCCGAGACCGATGGTGTGCTCCGGGAACGTGAGCTCCGTGGCGAGAGGTCGCTCGACGGTCCACGTCAACGGCGCCCGCCGGATCTGATTCCAGACCCCGAATGGTGTAAGGAACTTACCGACGCGCAAGGTGAAATGCGGTCCCGCGATCCAGTCCGCGTACAGACGCTCGACCTTCACCTCGGCATGCGTCTGTGCGCTCTCGTCCTCGGACACCTTGAAGGTGTCCTCGAGCCTCGTTTCGCTGAAGAACGACAGACGCGGCAGCGGCTCGTAGCGGACGAGCAAGTTGACGTCGTCGATCTCGAAGGACGCCGGCCCAGCCTCCGGAACGCTCGTTGCCAGGGTGAGATCGCCACCGATCCAGAGCGCGTCGCCGTCCGCCGCACGCGCCGGCGCCGCCATGAGTCCGATGACTAACGCGAACGCGCCCAGGGCGGCGGAGCGCGCGGCGCGGCGCGTCCTGCAACGTGACTCGTTGGCGGTCCGGCTCATTCTCTTCGCGGTCCTGCTCGTCGTCGCGACGGCGGGGCTCATCGGTAGCCTCGCCTATACGCGGGCACGCCACGCGCTCGACCGCGAAGCGCGAACGCGGCTCGCCATCATCGCGCGCGAGGTGGCGCAGAGCTTGGATCGGGAGATCGTGGATCGCGCCGCCGACATCACGAGCTGGACCCACCTCGGAGTGATGCGCGCCGTCATGTACGACGATGTCGACAAGGAGCTGGCGCAGTTCATACGGCAATTCGTGAGCGAAGGCCAAGCATACGTCGGTATTCTCTGTCTCGACGTGAGTGGACGGCGAGTCGCGGCCGCCGGCGACGTCGAGGCGCTTGCTTCGGCGCCCCGTGGGCTCGAAGAGCGCTTGGCGTCGAGACCGCTCGCTGTGTCCCTGGTGACGGGCGCGGACGAGCATAGCCGATTGCTGCGATTCGAAGCCTCGATCATCGACCCCGATCGCGGCGACGAGAACGTCGGTCTGCTGCTGGTCCTCGCCGACCCGCGCCGTCTCTTGCTCGCCGCGGAAAAGGCGCTTGGAGCGGCGGGGACGCACCTCTCCTTCGAGCTTCGGTTGCGCGACGGGCGTCGCACCGTCGTGAGCGTCGTCGGTCCCGCATCGCGTGCCGTCGGCGAGGATGCGCGCACGCAGCCCGCTCCACCGTTGCTCGGGACGGCGACGGTGCAGCACGCGCTCGCCGATGGCGGGCAGCTGGACGTCGTGGTGACCGAACCCGTGAGCGAGGCACTCGCGGCCGTCACGAAGCTCCGCGCTGCGCTGCTCAAGCGGGTATCGGTGGTCCTCCTCCTCGGCGCGGCGTTGGGCGGCGTCGTCGCGTGGCGCATCGGCGAGCCGATCCGCCGCCTGACCGATACCGTACGTGAGATCACGGAGCGAGGGCTCTCGCAGGCGCAGTGGAGTTTCGAGACGAGGGCCGGCGAGGTCGGGCTCCTGGCGGCCTCCTTTCGTGCCATGACGGAACGGCTGACCGTCGCGCAAGCCGAGGCGGTCATGCAGTCGCGCTTGGCGTTGCTCGGAGAGATCGCGGCGAACGTCGCGCACGAAGTCCGCAATCCGCTCTCGATCCTCAAGACGTCGGCGCAGTTGCTGGCGCGTCGCGAGCTACCGGCGTCGGAGCAACGTCAATTGGCGGCGGCGGTGATCAGCGAAGTGGACCGCCTGAACGCGGTGGTCACCGATCTCGTCGACTTGGCGCGCCCGAAGGTGGCGACCTATCGTCTCGAGGCCCTTCCCGATATCGTCCGCCGTGCCGGGGCGTTTCTGGCTCCGACGGCACGTAAGCAGGGGATAGAGCTCGAGGAGCGCATCGAAGCAGACGTGCCGAGATTTCACGGCAACGCGGATCAAATCTATCAGGTGGTCTTGAACGTCGTGCACAATTCGCTGCAGGCGATCTCGTCCACCGGTCGCATCGTCATGCGATGCCGTCGCGACACCGACTGGGTCGTCCTCGAGGTCGAGGACACGGGGCCGGGATTCGCGCCCGAGATCCTCTCGAAGGTGTTCACGCGATTCTGTACGACGAAGCCGGACGGCACCGGATTGGGTCTCGCGATCTCGCGACGCATCGTCGAGGAGCACGGCGGAACGATCGTCGCCGAGAACATGTCGTCGGGCGGCGCGCGCGTACGATTGCAGCTTCGCGCTCGGGCGGAGACGTGATCGCCGCGACGATCCTCATCGTCGACGACGACGAGCGTCACCGGCAGACGCTCGGAATTCTCGTCCGCAGCCTGGGACATCAGGAAGTCGTCGTAGCCGACGTGGCGGCGGCGAAGGCCGTGCTTGCGCAGCGCGACGTCGACCTCGTGATTTCCGACTTGCGCATGCCGGGCGGTAGTGGCCTCGACCTGCTCGACGCCGTGCGGCGCACCGCTCCTGAAACCCCGGTCATCGTCTTGACGGCGTACGGGACGGTCGAAACGGCCGTGCAAGCCATGCAGAGCGGGGCGTTCGACTACATCCAGAAGCCGTTCGAAACCGTCGAGATGGAGCTGCGGATCCAGCGGGCGTTGACGGTGCGGCGCTACCGTCTGGAGAACGACTATCTGCGCGAGGAGAGCGCCACGCAGCAGGGACTCGACGAGCTGATCGGCGTCTCGCCCGCCATTCGTCGAGTGTTCGCGATGGTCCAGCAGGTCGCGCCCTCGCAGGCGTCGATTTTGATCACCGGCGAGACGGGCACGGGAAAGGAACTCCTGGCGCACGCCATTCACCGCCGGAGCCCGCGCAGCGAGCACCTGCTCGTGCCGGTCAACCTCGCCGCGGTGCCGCTGGATCTCGTGGAGAGCGAGCTCTTCGGCCACGTACGCGGCGCCTTCACGGGTGCCGTCGCCGAGAGGGCAGGGAAGTTCGAGCTCGCGCACGAAGGAACCCTGTTCTTGGACGAGATCGCCGACTTTCCGTTGGCGTTGCAGCCCAAGGTGCTGCGCGTGTTGCAAGACGGGATCGTCGAACGCGTCGGGGCGAATGAGCGGCGCGCCGTCGACGTGCGCATCATCTCAGCGACGAACCGCGACCTCGGCGCTGCGGTCGCCGCCGGCACGTTTCGATCGGATCTCTACTATCGACTGCGGGTGATCCAGATCGAGATGCCGCCGCTGCGGGAACGTCGCGACGACATCCCCTATCTCGTGGCGCATTTTCTGCGGAGATTCGGGGGACGACGCGCGGGCGGCGTGCCGAAGATCACGGAGCCGGCGTTGCGACTCCTGGAGGAATACCCGTGGCCGGGCAACGTGCGCGAGCTCGAGAACGTCCTGGAGCGCGCCGTCGTGCTGTGCACGCGGGACACCCTCACCGCCGAACTCCTCGACCTGCGCCCGCCCCACCACCACCCGCCCGATGACCGGCCGGGTCTCCGGCTCGACGACGCGCTCGACAAGCTGGAGCGTGAGATGATCCTGCGGGCGTTGGACGAGACGAAGCAGGTCAAGGTACGAGCGGCGCGACTGCTCGGCGTGAGCGAGCGCAGTCTCTGGTACAAGCTCCGCAAACACGGCCTCGGCTGAGGCGTGGTGCTCAGGGTTTTCGCGCTTCGCGCTCGCGCAGCCCCAAGAGGTGCATGATGCCTCCCTCGACCGAGCGGCGGACGTGCTCACGCACCGCGAGGCACGTGGCATCGTCGGTCTCGCGCCCCACCACCGACGCGGTCTCGATGGGACCCCCGAACCAGAAGTAGAAGTGCTGTGGACGCGGCAGCAGGGTCCCCGCGACGCCGCGGACCAGCGGCGGGATCTCCTCGGCGCGGGCCGCGAAGCGGCGTACGATCGAGCCGACGAACGGTAGCGCAAGCACGTCTCCGGCGTCGAGGACGATGTCGTAGCACTCCTCGGCTCCGATCGCTGCGAACGGTACGATCGGATAGCCGTGCTCGATGGCGAGGCGTACGAAGCCCAGCCGCTCCTTCCAGATCAGCTGGTACTTCTCGCCCTTGCGCTTCATGACCTCGCGCGCGCCGCCGGGGTACACGAGGATCGACTCGCCCGCGCGCATCAGCGTCCGACAGTTGTCGCGGGTGCCCTCGATGGCGCCGAAGCTCGCCAGGAACTCGCGCCAGCCCGGGATCTGGAAGTGCAGGTGATCGGCCAGACCGTGCATGTAGAGACCCTGCCGCTCGTAGAGCCCGAGCACCATGAGCGGCAAGTCGAGCATGCCCATCACCGTGTGGTTGCCGGCGAGCATGCAGGGGCGATCGGTGGGGAGATTTCCCAGACCGAGGAACTCGGGCGTGGTCAGCCACCGCCAGGGCGCCAGGAGGGCCCTGACGACGGCGAGGGCGGCGGCCCCCGGGCGGTCCGGGTGCGTCGCGTCGCCGGCGGTCACGAGGTCGTTCTCGACACGGGAGCCTCATTAGTCCTTCACCAAACGGCCCCCCGAGTTCAAGCCGGAGGAAAGACGCGTTCCATCACCGCGAGCGCGAATCGCGCCGATACGGTTGCGGGGCCGCCGCCCATTTCGATGCCGACCTCGACGGCTTCGAGAACCTCGCGCATCGTCGCGCCCGCGGCGGCCGCCTGCTCGATGTGCCATTGCATGCACGATTCGCAATCGATCCTGACGGAGATGCCGATCGCGATCAGCTCCTTGGTTCGTTTCGACAGCGCGCCGTCCGCGAAGGTCGCGGCCTCCATGCGCAGGAAGGCATCGTAGACCTTCGAGTCGAGGGCGCGGAGCTTGGCGTGCGCGCGCGTGCGCTTCGTGGCGATCTCCTCGAGCTTGTCCATGCCGCACCCCCGTGGTGAATCAACCGTCTTTCTGGAAGGCGACGTCGACGGTCATGCCGCTCTTGAGTCGCGCATCGCCCGGCAACGCCAGCTCCACCTCGATGACCTTCTCGTCGCGCCGCTCGCGGGGGTCGTCGGAGCGCAGTTGCTTGCGCCCGACGGCGAGACCGACGCGCGTGACGGTCGCGGCGAAGCGCTCGCCGGGATACGCGTCGAGCGTCACGTCCGCGAGCTGCCCCGCATGCACGCCGGCGATATCGGTCTCCGGCACTTCGGCGCGCACCTTGAGCCGTGAAAGATCCGCGATGCGAAAAAGCGGCTCGGGGAACCCGGTCAGCGACACACCTTCGCCGACCTCCTTGAATTTCCGGACCATCGTCCCGCGGAACGGGGCTTTGATCGTCGCGTAGTCGAGCGTCGCGCGCGCGAGGTCGAGGGCGGCGTCGGCGCTCCGCGCCTCCGCTTCCGCGCGCTCGAGGTCGCTCGCCGAGACGATGCCGTCCACACGCAGCTTGCGCATGCGCGCGAGGGCGTGCTCGGCGTTGTCGGTACGGGCGGCGGCTTCGCGTACCCGAGCATCGAGATCGCGATCCTCGAGTCGCACGACCGCCGCGTCACTCTCGATCGTGTCGCCTTCCTCGTATTCGATGCGCAGGATGCGCCCCGCGACCTTCGAGATCACGTCGGCCTCGCGCCAGCCCTCGATGCGGCCGGTCGCGACGACGTGGCGCGGCGGCTCGCCGCGCACGTTGGCCGCCACCTCGGAGACGCTCCCGGGGTCGCGCTCGCACGCGCTCACGAGGAGGGCGACGCTAGCCAGCGCGACGCCGAGAATCGGACGCATCCACATGACTATGCTCGTTGAGCACGCCGTCCTCCATCCAAAGGATGCGATCGACGGCGATACTGACCCGGTGGTCGTGGGTGACGATGACTGCGGCGGCCCCGTGCCGATGGACGTGTGCGCAGATGAGATCGATGACGAGTCGCCCGCTCGCGGAGTCGAGCGCACCGGTCGGCTCGTCCGCCAGGATGAGCGCCGGCGCGGGAGCGAGGGCGCGTGCGACGGCGACGCGCTGCTGCTCGCCGCCGCTCAGATCGCGCGGCAGCGCGTGCGCGCGTCGTGCCAGCTGCACCGCGTCGAGCGCCTGAGCGGCCTGCGTGCGTGCCATCCCCGGCGTGACGCCGGCGAGCAAGAGGCCGAGCTCCACGTTCTCGAGCGCGCTGAGCGCGCGCAGGAGATTGAATTTCTGGAAGACGAAGCCGAGGCGCGTACGGCGCAGGCACGCGAGCGCCCCGGACGAGAGCGCAGCGAGATCCTGCCCGGCGATCGCCGCCGCTCCCGCGTCGGGGTCGAGAAGCCCGCCCATGATCGAAAGCAATGTGGACTTGCCGCTCCCCGAGGGACCCATGATCGCCACGACCTCGCCGGCGGTGACGGCAAGGGTCGCCTCCCGCACCGCGTGTACCGCCGTGTCGCCCGTCCCAAAGCTACGGCTCACCGCGTCGAGGACGAGAACGGGCGCGGATCGGCCATCCGCGATCACAGGGACCGCATCGGGCGGCGAGGATGCCGACGCTCGCGCCGCGGCGCTCTGGCATGTGGCGGCCGTCATGTGCGGAAAACCATCGCGGGCTCGAGCTTCCAGACGCGCCGCACCGAGGTCGCTGCGGCGAGCCCGCATGCGAGCCATGCGACGACGATCGTTGCGGCGACGAGACGAGGTGCGAAGATCGCCTCGAGCCCGCGCGCTCGCGCCAAGGCGACGACGAGCGCACCGAGAAGCGAGCCCGGGACGGCTCCCACCGCCCCCGCGATCAAGCCTTGCGTGACGACCACGGCGGCGAGGCCGGCGTCGCTCATGCCCATCGCCTTCAGCGTACCGTACTCGGTGAAGTGCTCGTTGGTCGCGGCATAGATCGCTTGGCTCACGATGACGGTGCCGACCGCGATCGCGAGCGAGGACGTCAAGAGAAAACCGATGCCCATGCCGGTCTCGAACATCCAGTAGCGACGCGTGCGGGTGCTGAAGCGCTCGCGCGACAGGACGTCGAGGTGACGCAGCCGCGCGTGCAGCGCGCCGATGGCGGCCGTGCTCGACGCCCCAGGCTCGAGGCCGGCGACGACGTAGACGGTATCGTCGGGTCCGATGTAGCCGCTGAGCGCCCGCGCCGTCGCCAGCGAGGTGAAGACGAACGGAACCGTCGTGAACGAGGTGATCCCTTCGCTCACCGCCGCGATGCGCACCCGCTGATCGCGGATCTCGCGATGGTCGCCGAGTACGAAGGCGCCGACCTTCTCCGTCGCCGATCGATCGAGGGCGACGCGGCCGGGGATCGCGATCTCGTCGAGGGTCCCGGCGACGATGTGCCATGGCGCGCCCACACGCGCCGTCGTATCGAAGCCGATCACCTCGAGCTGCTGCATGCCGCCGTCCGGGTGGCGCAGCTGCGTCCAACCAACCACCATCTCGTGCGCCCATGCGATCCCCGGCGTGCTGCGCACGATGCTGAGCGTCCGGCGCGGCATCAGCTGCCCCCATTGGAAGTTGCCGGTATTGCGCGCCATCACCCAGATGTCGCCGGGCGTACGATCGACCACTTGCGAGGCGTTCTCAGCGAGGCCCGTGAACAACCCGAGCTGCACCAGCACGAGGGCCACCGAGAAGGCGACCCCGGCGGCGATGGCGACGAATCGCCTGCGGTCGTAGAGCAAATTGCGTCGTGCGATGCGCGTCAGCATGATGAGGGTGTCCTTCGAATGCGTCGTCCGGTCCCCGCGACGACACGAACCGATCCTAGGATCCTGAGACAGCCGAGTCCTGACGACGAGCTGATGATTTCCTGCGGATCACCACCATCTCTCCTTTCTAGCTGGTGAAAAGCACCGTCCGTGCCACTCTCGCCCCCCGTGGGGACCGTGTAGGGTGGCTCGGCCGTCGGGCTCATTTCGCAACTCGGGGAGGAACCGACGAAGCGCGTCCGATCCTTCGGAATCGCCTGGCGGGATTCCGCATGCTAGAGGAACGACGCCGCTCGAGGCCAGGTTGTGAACCGGTGATCGGCTCTTCCCAGCGTCCGCGGCGCGACCCCCAGTCGAGCCCCCGGCGCCGCCACGCGACGCTCGCGTGCGCGGTCTATCTGACGTTCGCGCTGATCACGACCTGGCCGGTGGCACGTGGCATCGGCACGGTCCTGCCCGGCTTCCCGGGCGACTCCCTCAACTGCGTGTGGGCTGTGGATACGTTCTGGTCGGCGCTCACGGCCGGGCAGAACCCGTTCGAGACACGGCGCGTCTTCTATCCCATCGGCGCCAACCTCATGCACGCCGGTGGCGCACCGACGGTCGCGATCTTCGCTGGACCGTTTTGGTCGTGGGGCGGGACCCGGGGGATCGTCGCCTTCTTCGGTCTTCTGCCGATCGCCCTCATCGCGATCGGCGGTCTCGGCATGCGCGCCTGCGTGTGGATGCTGACGCGCAATGCCCGTGCCGCCTTCTGGGCCGGACTCTACTTCGCAGGCGCGCCCGCGATTCTTTCGTTCATCGGATCACCATTTTACTTCAGAACGGCGGGCGGTGTGATGCTGCCGTGGGGACTGGCCGCGTTGCTCGGGCTCATGGATGCCCCGAAACGCACCCGGCATCTCCTGGCTTTGAGCATGGTCACGTGGGTACTGCTGTTCACCGACTACTACATGCTCTTTTCGTTTCTCGTGCTCGTGGTCATCGTGGGTCTCGTCAATCTCCGACACGAGCTGACGCGTCCCATTCTTGCGGGGCTCGCGCTCAATGGCGTGCTCGCGGCGTTCGTCATTCACCTCCTGCCGCCCCTGGACCCTTCGAATTTCACGGTCGGTGATTCGTTTTGGGCGCTCTGCAACAGCAACCTCGGCGATCTGTTCGTGCCCGGCTCCTTACCCGAGCAGGCGGCCGCGCAATATTTTCCGGGGGTACTCAGTGGCCTCAAGGTCTACGCGACGGATTGGGGTCCCAATCCATCGTCGTATTTCATCGGCTACGGTATCCTCGTCCTGATCGTCGTCGCGCTGCTGCGTCGGCTCGATCGACCACTCGTAGGGCTCTGTCTCACTACGATCGTGTTGGTGCTGTTGTCGTGCGGTACGGCGATCCAATGGGAGCGGGGCGGCGCCATGCTCGCCCAGGAACAGTGGACGCCTTTCTATTGGGTCGCCCGAGTTCCGTGGTTGCAAGTGTTCGACAATCCGCGGTGCTTCATGCTCGGGGCAGCGACTCCGATCGTCGCGATGGCGGGCGTCGGCCTGGCGAGTCTCCGATGGCGACCCGGCGTCATCCACGCACTGGCGCTGGGCATCTTTCTGCTCGACTATGCGCAGGTCGGCATCCCCGTGAACACGCCTACCGTTCCCCGCGTATACGAAGAACTCGCCGCGATGCCGACTGCCACGCTACTGGAGCTGCCGAGCGGCGTCGACGAGAGCAAGGGTGGTCTCGGTCTCAACTTCGACCAAACCGACAACAATGAAGCGATGTACTGGCAAACCATTCACCGCAAGCCTCGGGTTGCGGGCTACATGTCACGCGTGCCGCAAGCGACATTCGAGTGGTTTTTTCACGAGCCGGTGATCGGCGACCTCCTCCTTCTCACCATGGTGGGGTCCCAATGGACTTGCTACCACGGGGAGACTCGTGTCGTGGAACGCCTACCCGACTATCCTCCGGACGTCGTGGATCAGTTCGTGCGCGAGTTCGATCTGGGCTACGTGATTTTTCGTCCCGGATCCAGGCAGCGTTTCTTCATGGCGGAAGTCGATCGGCTTCTCGGGTCACGAATCACGCGACGCGAGATGATCGACGGATACGCGCTCTTCACGGTGGCACCGCGCGCGCCCGACTGAACCTGCCGCCGCTTGATCCCGAACGTCGTCACGGCGAGAATCCGCATAAGCGATGGAGGTATCGACGATGCGGTTTTTGTCGATGGCGACGACCGTTCTCGCGCTCCTCTCGTTGTGCGGCACTCGCGCCCACGCGTCGCCGGGGGCGCCGGCGAACGACGCCTGCGCCACGCCGGCCGTCATCGCCGCGCTGCCTTTCTCGAGCGACGTCGATACCACCGGCGCGACCGTCGACGCCGGCGATCCGACGAACTCCAATTGCGCCTGTATGCCGGCCGTGGGTTCCGTCTGGTACCAGTTCACGCCGGCGCAGAACGGATTGCTCAGCATCGACACCTTCGGCAGCGCCTTCGATACCGCCATCGACGTCTGGACAGGCACCTGCGGCGCGCTCACGCAGGCTACGTGCGACGACGACTTCGCGAACAGCCTGCGCTCGCGCGTCCTCCTGCAGGTGACGGGTGGGACGACCTACGTGATCGAGATCACCGGCTGCCTCGTGGGCGAGCAGGGCGCCCTCCACCTGACCGTCGACCTGGTACCGACTGCCGCCGACGCGAAGGACTTCGACAAGTGCCAAGCGGCTCTCAAGAAGAACGACGCCAAGCTCTTCGTGGCGACGCTCAAGAGCGCCGACAAGTGCACCGCCGGGTTGTTGAAGTGCGTCGAGCTCAAGGCGAGCGACCCGAGCTGCATCACCAAGGCGTGCGACGGATGCGCGAAAGGATTCCAGAAGTATCAGGCCACGCGTGCCGTGCTCGCAAGCAAAACGGCAGCGACGTGCGCCGAGAGTCTAGTGCCGTCCGTCGAGCTCTCGAGCACGAGCGGTCTCGGCTTCGCCAACATCACGGATCGTTGCGCGGCGGATTTCACCGGAGCGGTCACGGACATCGCGAGCGCCGTCGCGTGCGTGCAGTCGGAGCACACGTGTGCCTTCAGTCAGCTCGTGGGGGCGCAGATGCCGCGCAGCCACGAGTTGCTCGGCCTCTGCGGCAGTCTGCCGACGGACCTCGGCTGCATTCCCGATCACGGCGCCAACGGTGGCAGCCTCGCCGACGCGACACTCGCCAAGTCCCTCGTGAAGTGCGAGGCGGCGATCCAGAAGGCGGCATCGGCGTTCGTCGTCACCAATCTCACGACCCTCGAGAAGTGCATCGACGCCGTCTTCACCTGCGTGCAGACGAAGCCGGGCGACGATACCTGCCTCCACACGCGAGATTCCAAGGCGAAGGCGGAGAGCATGTGCTCCAAGCTCGCCAACAAGTCGCAGGTCGCCCAGGCGAAGGTGAAGCCGGCGATCGACAAAGCCTGCGCCGGTGTGTCGATGTCGGCGCTCTTCGACGCCAATGGCGCCAACATCGGCGCGCGCGTCTCCACCTGCGCCGGCTACGGCGTCACGCTCGCGACCCTCGACGACTACGTCGAATGCCTCGGGCGCGAGCACGAATGCCTCACCGAGGAGCTCGGCCGGTTCGCAGCGCCGCGCACCGACGGGCTC
Organism: Binatia bacterium; assembly: GCA_041476145.1. Classification (GTDB taxonomy): domain Bacteria; phylum Desulfobacterota; class Binatia; order UTPRO1; family UTPRO1; genus DP-19. Next base: position 6,419 of record JBGOSW010000029.1, on the reverse strand, counting down.
CTCGACCTCGTCGACATTCCGCTGCACAGCCCCTTCTGTCCGTGACGGGCGACCTGCCGCTGGCGAGGCCGGACGGCGGCGCCATGGCGGAGCGCAACTCGTCCTGCGGCGATCCTGGAGGGAAAGGGCGGAAGCGTGAAGGGCCGTCCTTCGCAAGGCTTCAACGCCCCGCTCGTCACGCTTCCGATGCCCTGGAATCCTCGCGCTCGAAGACCGGGAAAAACAGCTTCGACTCGTAGGTGGAGGGCGGCACGCCGGTTGCTCTTGCTCCTGCTCCGTGCTGAGCACGAGCCTCGACTGGAAGCCAGTGGTGGCCATCTGGGAGGTGACGCGCGCGTGCGATCTGCGTTGCCTCCACTGTCGTGCCCTTGCTACCCCGTGCCGCGACCCGCACGAGCTCTCCGCGAGGGAGGCACGGGAGCTCATCGATCAGCTTTGCGAGCTCGAACCCGGGGTGGTCGTTCTGACCGGCGGCGACCCCTTGAAGCGTCCCGACCTCTTCACGTTGATCGAGGAGGCGACGCGCCGCCGACTCCCGATCGCCATAACGCCGAGCGTCACGCCGCTCCTCACTGCGGACGCGATCCGTCGCCTGGTCGCGGCCGGGGTGAAGCGGATCGCGCTCAGCCTCGACGGGCCGGACGCGAGCGTGCACGACGGCATGCGCGGCGTGCCCGGCGCCTTCGCTGCGACCCTCGACGCCATCGCCATTGCACGGGCGGTCGGCCTCCCGGTGCAGCTCAACACCAGCCTCACGCGCCAAACGGTCCGTGAGCTGCCTGCCACCGGCAGCCTGGTGGCGCGGATCGCCCCGGCGCTATGGAGCGTCTTCATCGTGGTCCCGGTCGGCCGCGCGACCGAGACCCTGCTGCTGGACGCGGACACATGCGAGTGCGTCTTTCACTACCTTTACGACTGGAGCGAGCGCACCGGCCTCGCGGTGAAGACGACCGCTGCGCCCGCCTATCGGCGGGTTGTCCTCGAGCGCGATGCTGCGCGCGGCCCAGGTCGGCCGCGCCGCCCGCGCCCGCCCGCGGTGAACGACGGCAACGGGTTCATCTTCGTGTCGCACACCGGCGAGGTGTATCCGAGCGGCTTTCTCCCGATCAGCGTCGGCAACGTGCGACGGCGGCGCCTCGCCGAGATCTACCGGACGAGTCCGCTGCTGCAGGCGCTGCGCACGGAAACACTGCTCGAAGGTAAGTGCAGGATTTGCCCCTTTCGCGGCATCTGCGGCGGCTCGCGCGCGCGGGCCCACGCAGCGACCGGGAACCTCTTCGCGGCGGATCCGGCGTGCGCCTACCTGCCGCCCGAGGCGGACCGGGCCGGGTCCGTCGCCATGACCCCGTCGCCGGCGGGCGGACGAACCACGACGAGGAGGAGTCGACTTCGTCGCGTGCATGGTTGACGGATTCGAGTCGCGGGTGTTCCAGTTCCCGTCGATATGGGCAAGGCTTTCAGGAGAATCGTGCTCTTCTTGGGGACGGGATGCGTCCTCCTGCGATCCACTCCGGCGGCGGCGATTCCGGTCTTCGCTCGCATCTACAACAAGCCGTGTGGCGCGTGTCACACGCTGTTCCCGCAACTGAATCCACAAGGCGAGAACTTCCGCGCTCATGGCTTCCACGGACTGCCGGCGGCGGTCGAGCCCATCCATGTCGGCTCGCAGCTCGAGCTTCCCGGGACCCTGCCGCTCGCGGTCTACCTCGGGACCGGCGAAGACCTCAGCCGAACGAACGTCCGCGGCGAGCCGAGCCCCACGCACGAGCACTTCAACCTCCAATTCCTCAGTCTGCTGGCGGGAGGTGAGCTCGGCCCCCATCTGGCGTTTCTCGTCGACTACGAGTTCTTGGAAACCGAACCCGAGGTCGGCACGGTCGACCTCTACTCACTCCCCGAGCAAGCATACCTTCAAGCGCACGCCGAGCCGTTCGGATGGTTGGGAAATCTCCGGCTCGGATGGTTCGAGCTGCCGCTCGGAATCTCTCCGCGCGTCCATCGTCTGTCCGCGGAGCCCTATCTGACCTACGACCTCAGCGGTTGCGGCCTGCTCGATCACTCGCCGCCGGGCGTGCGCTGCAAAGACGTTCCGGTGCTCGGCGAAGCGCAAATCGGCGCCGAGCTGAGCGCGCAACGACCCTCGACCGGCTTCGGGTGGACGGTCGGGATGACGAACGGCAGCAACACCCGCTTGGACGACAAGGCGAGCCGGGATCTCTATCTGCGCGTCAGTCAGGCAATGGGACTGCACAAGATCGGATTCTTCCTGCTCTATAGTCCGGACGTTCTCGGCCAGGGACCGAACGATCACACGCTTCGTTTCGGTCCGGACTTCAATTGGTACACCCGGCGTTTCCGGGCGCTCGCGCAGTTCCTCACCAACTTCGAATCCAATCCGACCGGACGATCGAAAGACCTGTGGTACCATGGGACCTTCCTCGAGACTGAATACCGCGTGACTTCCGCGATTCTCGCACTGATGCGGGCGGAGTACGCCTGGACCTCGAATTTCGACGACACCGGGAACGGCGGCGACACGCGAATACGGCGCCGGCTATGGGCCGTGACGGGCGGCGCCCAGTGGCTGGTGCTCGAAAATCTGAAGCTGGTCGCGGAGGCCACCTATGGAGAGAACCGCGAGGCCGTGAGCGATCGTACATCGGGAGCCTGGTCCGTGACGATTCGAGCCGTCACCGCGTTCTGGGCGCTCAAACCGCCGTTCGGCATGGATCAGTGGTCCGCCCGGGATACGGCACCATGACGCGCGCCTTGCCGTGCTGGATTGCCATCGCGCTGATGACGGGGGATGTCGCGGCGCATGCGGGCTCGGTCGCCGGCACGGCGACGGTGGGAGGCTCAGCGGCGGTCAACGCGGTCGTGTATCTGCAGAGTGCACACCCGTCACCGATCCCGAGCGTTCCCCCGCACGTGGCCATGGATCAGAAGAACCTGACGTTCGTCCCCGCAGTCCTGCCGGTGATGCGCGGCACGGTGGTGGAGTTCACCAACGGCGACGACGTCCAGCACAACGTCTTCACGCCCTCGGCGCTCGCCGGGAAATTCAATCTGGGGACGCATGGTCCTGGCGACGCGCACAGCATCATCTTCAATCAACCCGGCGACGTGGTCATCCTCTGCAACATCCACATGGAAATGGAGGCACACGTCCTGGTCCTCGAGGATCCGTATTTTGCCACGGTCGCGCGCGACGGCAGCTATCACATACGCGACGTACCCGCGGGCACCTATACGCTGAGGATCTGGCGGAAGCATTGGTTGTCGTTCACGCAGGCGATCGACGTGCCGGCGATCGGCGACGCCGCCATCGATATCGTGAGCGGGAGCTGAGTCCGGCCGGGAATGCCGCTCCCGTTGTCACCACGTAGCTGGAGCATCCGCGTCAAGATCGTGATGCTCGCGATCGGCTACCTGTTGGCGTTGTCTGCGGTCTACGGCGCCTTCACGCTCTACCTGTATCGGCGGGAGCTCTCCCAGGCTCACGATCGTCTGCAGCAGACCGCTCAGATCGTGGCGGCCGAGCTCGACACGTACGTCGCAAACGGCGATCAGCGCCTGCAGACGGTGAGCGATCTTCCCGGATTGGCATACGGGCTCCAGACCATCCAGGAGGCGAAACGCAACGGCTACATTCCGCCCTGGACGACCTTGCACTACTTGTTCTTCAAGGCGCCGCCGTTCAACGGCGGGGTGCTTCTCCTCGACCGCGCGGGGAAAGTGCTGTGGACTGAGCCCCCGGGCCTCCCGTGGCATGGCCGGACGCTCACCGACCTGGCGCCGGTCGCCGAGATCTACCGCACCAGTCGCAGCGTGATCTCCGGCGTCCTCGCCCCCGACCATCTCCTGAGGGAGCCGCACGTTCTCGTCGGGGTGCCGATCCAGAACGACAGCGGTGACCTGCAAGGCATGCTGGCCGGCGTCATCAATCTCGCCGCGAGCGAGTTCGGCGACATTCTGGCTGCGGTCTCGACGGCGGAAGGTCGCTTCGTCGAGGTCGTGGATCAGAACGGAGTGGTCTTGGCGGGCACGAACCCGGCGCGGCTCTTCCAGCGAGCCGACTCTCCCGCGACGAACGGTGAGGCGCCGATGCTCGCGTCGTTGGCGCTCGCGCGCGCGCCATGGCGGGTCGTCGCCGGGCAGCCGCCTTCACTTGCCATGGCCGGCGTGTGGCACCTGCAGCGGGCACTCTGGGGGATCGGCGTCACGCTCTTGATCGCCGCGAGCCTGGTGGCGACGCCGGTTCTCAACGGCTTCGTGCGCTCCATCAAACAACTCACCGATGCCGCCGAGACGGTGGCGCGAGGCGATCTGTCGCGACCGGTCGTCATCGGCGCGCGCCGCGACGAGATCGCCACCCTCGGACGGTCGTTCGAGCAGATGCGGGTCGAGCTCGGACGCTCCCGACGCGCGCTCGAGCAACGCCTGGAGGAACGCGAGGAGCTGATCCGCCTGCTGCTGCGCAGCAACGACGAGCTGCAGGCCGCACAAGCACGTCTGATCGAAACCGAACGCTTCGCCGCCATCGGCGAGCTGTCGGCGGCGGTGGCGCACGGCATCCGCAATCCGCTCGCAGGCATCAAAGCGGCTGCGGAGTTCGCGAGCTTGGAAGTGCCGAACGACCACCCCTTGCGCGAGACGATCAGCGACATCGTCGGCGAGGCCGACAAGCTGGAGGCGCGCATCACGACGCTGCTCGATTTCGCCAAGCCCTTCGAGCCGCGGCCGATGCCGTGCCGTGTCGACGAGATCGTCACCGACGCGGCAGCCTCTCTGCGCAGTCAGATGGCGGGACGAGGCATCGAGCTGGTCGTCGACCTGGACCCCGCGCTGCCCTCGATCGAGCTCGACTACGTGCAGATCGAGGAAGTGTTGCTGCTGCTGCTGTCGAACGCCGTCGATGCGATGCCGACCGGCGGCCGCATCACGATCACGGGACGTGTGGCCGAGGACGGCCGGCTCCGTCTCGAGGTGATCGACACGGGACCCGGCATCCCGCCCGATCAGCTGAAGCGGGTCTTCACGCTGTTTTTCACCACCAAGCCGAGGGGGACCGGCCTCGGTCTCGCGATCGCGAAGAAGATCGTCGAGCGTCATGGCGGCACGATCGCGGTGCACAGCGAGACGGCGAAGGGGACGCGATTTACGATCGAGCTGCCGCTCGTCCCTCTCCGTTCGTGAGCCACGCCGGTGCGTGATCTCACGCACGGTGCGTGATCTCACGCACCCTCACATCCTCTAAGGCCCCGCTAGTAGGGCACTCACGTCGCGGCATGCGGGTTGCTCAGTGCTCGACTACGACGATTCATCGCGTCCACCACGGGCGCCCGCAGAAGGAGGAGCAAGTCATGAAGACAACGCAACGAATCGCGACGACGGCACTCGCAGCCGTGGCCCTGCTGACGGTCGCAGTCGCGCCGGCGGCCGCCCGGCGCGGCCATACCGTCAATCAGAAAAGCGAGCTCGAGAACACCGGCATGGACGACAACGCCTCGGGACACGCCAAGCTGCAGGTGAAGAACGGCTCCGACGGCACCTTCGATCTTCAGGTGAAGAAGCTCGAGCGCAGCACGACGTACGAGGTGCTCGTCAACGGAGTCCACGTCGGTGCGATCACCACGAGCAGAGGCGGCAGCGGCCGGATCCGATTCCGCAGCCGTCCGCGCTCCTCGAAGGATCTGTTGCTCGGGTTCGATCCGCGTGGCGCGACGGTCGTCGTCCGCAGCGGCGACGGCACCGACGTGCTGCAGGTCACGATGACCGACGATACGCCCATGGGCGGCGGCACGGTGGTCTGCTGCGTTCCCGACGATTCCCACGCGGAATGCGAGGATCGCACGGTCGACGAGTGCGCGGCCCAGGGAGGCACCGTGTCGACCGCGACGTCGTGCTTGCCGAACCCCTGCGCGGACGTTCCGGAGACGCCGGGCTCGGAAGTCACCTGCTGCACGCCCGATGACAGCGGCCCCGAGTGCGAGGACCGCAGCTCGGCCGAATGCGCGGCCGAGGGCGGCGTCGTCGTCGAGGCGACCTCGTGCGCGCCGAATCCCTGCGCGCCGATCATCCCCGCCGCGGAGCTGATTCAGTGCTGCATCCCCGATGACAGCGGCTTCGAGTGCGAGGATCGCACCTCCGAGCAATGCGCCGCACAGGGTGGCACCGACATGGGCGCCGGCACCTGCACGCCGGACCCGTGCGCGGCTCTTGGGACCCCTCCGGCCGGCGGTAACGGCCAGGGCGGCGGCGCCGACGATCCTTCCGGGCACCACTAGATCTCGCGCGGGCGTGGCCGCCCCTCGATTCGCGGGCGTGGGGGGGGGGGGGGGAAGCGCCCCCCCCCCCCCCCCCGCGGCCGGCCGCCCCCCCCCGGGGGAAAACCACCAAAAATTTTTATTGGCCATAAT
>JBGOSW010000028.1:0-32562 GCA_041476145.1 Binatia bacterium | reverse complement strand
GTCGATGGCGAGCAGATGCTTCGTCATCGTCCTTGGCTCAGGCCGCCGTCGACGCGTTTCGTGACCGGCCGGATGGCCGCATAGCCGCCGATCACGGTGACGTCGCCGGCCACGATGTGCTCGATGTGCTCGACGTGCTCGTCGGCCGCGCCGGCACGCGCGTCGTCACGTGCGAGCACGAGCCGTCCGCTCGCGTCGAGGCCGCGTACGACGCCGGTCGTCCGGTGCCCGGCGCATTCCACCGTCACCTCGCGGCCGGTGAGACAGGAGTACTCGTTCCACTCCGCGATCAACGCCCCGAATCCTTCCTGCAGCAGGCGATCATAGACGGCCTCGAGCGCGTCGCATAGCGCCGCGGTGAAGGCGATGCGGTCGACACGCCGCCCGGTCGCGAGGCGCACCGAGGTCGCGGTCGCTCGCAGCTCCGGCGGGAACGCGCGCGCGGTCGCGTTCAAGTTGACGCCGATCCCCAGCACGACGGCACGCACGCGATCGAGCTCGGCGTCCATCTCGGTCAGGATGCCGGCGACCTTGCGGCCGCCGAGCAGGCAGTCGTTCGGCCACTTGATCGTGACCAGACCGGGCGCGAGCGGCGCGAGCGCGCGCGCCAACGCCACCGCCGCCGCGAGCGAAAGCTGCGGCGCCGCGGCCGGCGCCAAGGTCGGACGCAGGATCCAGCTCGCATAGAGGTTCACGGAGTCGGGTGACGACCACGCGCGTCCGAGGCGGCCGCGTCCCTGCGTTTGGCGCTCGGCGACGACGAGCGTGCCCTCGGGTGCGCCCTCACGCGCGAGACGCATCGCCTGCACGTTCGTCGAATCCGTCGCCTCGAAATAGACGATCCGCCGTCCGAGGCGGCGCGCCGCGAGTCGCGCGGTGATCTCGGCGGGGAGGAGGCGATCGGGAACCCCGGCGAGACGATACCCGCGCGCGTGCTGCGCTTCGATGCGGTAGCCGCGCGCGCGCAGCTGCTCGACCTGCTTCCAGACGGCGGCGCGCGAGATCCCGAGCCTTCCCGACAGCCGCTCGCCGGAGACGACGGGCTCACGCCGCAGGAAGCCCAGCAGACGGTTCGCCGGATCCACGGCGCTCACGTGCACGCCCCCCGCCGCGGATCGCGCGCGCTCACCGACGCGCCTCGATGCAGAGATGGAGCGCGACCGCGGGCGCCGAGTGCGTGAGCGCGCCGATCGAGAGGCGGTCGGCCCCCGTCGCCGCGTAGGCGGCGACGTTCGCGAGCGTGATGCCGCCCGAGAGCTCGACCGGCACCCTGCCGGCAATCGCCGCGACCAGCGCCCGCCCGGCCGCGACGCTCTGGTTGTCGAGCAGGACGGAATCGGCACCGGCGGCGAGCGCCGCGTCGACCTCGGCGTTGTCGCGACATTCGACCTGCACGCGCAGTCCCGCCGGCGCCTGCGCACGGACGCGCGCCACGGTCGCCGCCGTGCCGCCGCCGAGCGCGACGTGTGTGTTCTTGATCAGAATGCCGTCATCGAGACCGAAGCGGTGGTTGACGCCGCCGCCGGCGCGCACCGCGTGCTTCTCGAGGAGGCGCAGGCCCGGGAGCGTCTTCCGCGTGTCGACGATCGCCGCGCGCGTGCCACGCGCGGCGTCGACGAATCGTCGGGTGAGGGTCGCGACGCCGCAGAGATGCTGCAGCAGGTTCAGGAGCACGCGCTCACCGGCGAGAATCGGCGCCGCCCGCCCGCGTACCCGCAGCAGCGCGGCACCGCGCGCGACGGCCTCGCCGTCGGCGACCAGACACTCGACCGCGAGCGCGGGATCGAGGCGCGCGAAGACGAGGGGCGCGAGGAACACGCCGGCGACGATGCAGGGCTCCTGCGCTTCGACGGTCGCGACCGCTTCGAGGTCGGGCGCCAGGGCCGCGCGCGTCGTCACGTCGCCGCGCCCGAGGTCTTCCTCGAGCGCCGTGGCGACGAGGCGGCAAACCGATGGATGGCGCGCGATCTCGGTGTCCGAGAACCCGTGCGCGACGGAGGCGGCGGCCGGAGCGGGTGTCGGCACGGTGTCGCGCGCCTCAGCCGGCGCGCGCCTCCTCGAGGGTGCGTAGGCTGCGTTCGAGCGTCGCCTTCTTGCTCGCGAGGCCCGCCGCCTTCTCTTCCTGCTCGGCGACGATCTCCCCGGGGGCGCGCGCCCGGAAGGACGGGTTCTCGAGCTTGCGCTCGACGCCGGTGAGCTCCCCCGCGACCTTGCCGATCTCGCGCGTCAGGCGACGGATCTCTTCTTCGAGGTCGACGAGACCGGCGAGCGGCACGAACACCTGGACACCGTCGACGAGCGCGGTCGCGGCGCCACCGACGCGCTCGCCTTCCGCCAAATACGTCACGCTCTCCAGCCGCGCGAGTGCGCGTAGGACCGGCTCATCCGCGACGAGATCCTCCCGGGCGGCGGTCGCACCGACCGACAGCCTCACCGGAAGGCGAACGCTGGGAGGAATGTTCATCTCCGAGCGAATGTTTCGGATCCGTTGCACGATCTCGGTGAGGCGATCGATGCGTTCTTCCACCGGCGCATTCCGCCAATTCCGTTCGTAGGTGGGAAACGTCGCACGCACGATCGACGCCGAGCCGCCCGCGTGCTTGGGGAGGTTCTGCCAAATCTCCTCGGTGATGAACGGCGCAAACGGGTGGAGGAGCCGCATCGTGCACTCGAGGACGCGCGCGAGATTTTGCCGCGTCGCTTCGGCCTTCGTGCCCCCTTCAGCGAGCGATACTTTGCTCATCTCGAGATACCAGTCGCAGAACTCGTGCCACACGAACTCGTAGACGCGTGCGCCCGCGTCATTGAATCGATAGGACTCCAACGCGTCACCGACTTCACCTGCGGCTTCCATCAGCCGCGACAGAATCCATTGGTCGGCCACTCCCAGGGCCTCGTAGTCGTCCCGGACCAGCGCTTCGACCGGGCGAACCGCTTCGGGCGGCGCACTCTCGAGCTGCATCAGGACGAAGCGCGCCGCGTTCCAGATCTTGTTCATGAAGTTGCGGTAGCCCTCGATGCGGTCCTCGGCGAGCTTGATGTCGCGCCCCATCGCCGCGAACGCCACCAGGGCGAAGCGGAACGCGTCGGTGCCGAACGCGTCCATCACCGCCAGCGGGTCGACGACGTTGCCCTTCGACTTGCTCATCTTCTGCCCGTGCTGATCGCGGACGAGCGCGTGGATGTAGACCTCGCGGAACGGCACCTCGTCCATGAACTTGAGGCCCATCATCATCATGCGCGCCACCCAGAAGAAGATGATGTCGAAGCCGGTGACGAGGACCGAGGTCGGATACCAACGCTCGAGGTCGCGTGTGCGCTCCGGCCAGCCGAGCGTCGAGAACGGCCACAGCGCCGACGAGAACCAGGTGTCGAGCACGTCGGGGTCCTGGCGCACACTTCCGCCGCACGTGCACGCGGTCGGATCCTCGCGTTGCACGATCGTCGTCGCGCAGGCGTCGCAGTACCACGCCGGGATACGGTGGCCCCACCACAGCTGGCGCGAAATGCACCAGTCGTGGATGTTCTCCATCCACGCGAAGTACGTCTTCTCCCAGTGCGTCGGCACGAAGCGCGTACGCCCGTCACGCACGGCGGCGATCGCCGGCGCGGCGAGCGGCGCGATCTTGACGAACCACTGCACCGAGAGGTGCGGCTCGACCGCCGTCTGGCAGCGGTAGCAGCGGCCGAGCGCGAGCGCGTGCGGTTCCGTGCGGACGAGGACGCCGGCGCGCTCGAAGTCGGCGACGATGCGGTCGCGGCAGACGTAGCGGTCGAGACCGGCGTACGGACCGGCCTCGGCCGTCATCGTCGCCGCCTCGTCCATCACCGAGATCATCGGCAGCTTGTGGCGCAGCCCGAGCGCGAAGTCGTTGAAGTCGTGCGCCGGCGTGATCTTCACCGCGCCCGAGCCGAACTCGCGATCGACGTAGTCGTCGGCGATGATCGGGATCTCGCGTCCGACCGCCGGCAGGCGCACCGTGCGGCCGACGAGGCCGCGGTAGCGCGCGTCCTCGGGATGGACGGCGACGGCGGTGTCGCCGAGCATCGTCTCCGGGCGCGTCGTCGCCACCTCGATGGCGCCGCTGCCGTCCGCGAGCGGATAGCGCAGGTGGTAGAGCTTCCCTTCGGTGTCGGTGTGCTCGACCTCGAGGTCGGAGAGCGCCGTCCGGCAGCGCGGACACCAATTGATGAGGTAGCGGTCGCGATAGATGAGCTTTTCTTCGTAGAGGCGGACGAACACCTCGCGCACCGCCCGCGACAAGCCGTCGTCCATGGTGAAGCGCTCGCGCGACCAGTCGCAGGAGACGCCGAGCCGCTTCAGCTGCATGATGATGGTACCGCCCGACGAGTCGCGCCAGCGCCAGGCCCGTTCGACGAACGCTTCACGCCCGAGCGCTTGCCGGTCGCCGCCCTCCGCCTGCAGCTGGCGCTCGATGACGTTCTGCGTCGCAATTCCGGCGTGATCGGTGCCCGGTACCCAGAGGACGTTGTCGCCCGCCATCCGCCGCCAGCGGCAGAGCACGTCCTGCAACGTGTTGTTGAGCGCGTGCCCCATGTGGAGCGACCCGGTGATGTTCGGCGGCGGGATGACCATCGAGAACGCCGCGCCGGGCGCGCCGGGGTCGGCGCGGAAGAGCTCGCGATGCAGCCACTCGTCGTACCAGCGGCGCTCGACTCGATGCGGATCGTACACCTTGTCGAGTGGCATCGGGGTCGGCTACCACGCGACCTCCAGCCTGTCAATTTTGCGATGCGACACGCGAAGTTGCGCGACTGTCGCGACGGGTCGCTCCTATCCGACGACCTCGTAGCGGAGGAGTTCAGCGCGCGCTGGCGCGAACCACGTGGTACACGACGAGCGTGGCGACCGCACCGACCACGGAGACTAACAAGCTGTAGAGGTTGAGGCCGGTCACCCCCCGCATACCGAAGGTGTTGAAAAGCCACCCTCCGACGACCGCACCAACGATGCCGAGACCGACGTCCAGAAAGAAACCCTCGCCCGTCCTATTGACGATCTTGCTGGCGAGGAATCCCGATACGAGCCCGAGAATGATCCAAGCTACGAGCGACATGACGACCTCCTTCCTTGTCCCGTAACTCGCTCGCTATCGCGACGCGAGCTCGACGGTCACGAGCCTACCGTAGCACGGACGAGTCGATACGCGACCGCCGGGAGACGCGCAGGATTCAGGACCGCCGCTCCGCCCCCCTCGCTGCCCTCGCGACATCTAGTCTCACGAGAGATTTCGGCGCTCACTCGGCCGAGTCGACGCGACCTCGACGGCAAGAACCACGTGCAGGGCTTCCACGTCGTCTCGGTCGGAACCCTCACCGCGTCGCTCGTCCACCCACGGGACAAAAGCCATCGAAGATCCCCTTGCCAGCACGGGGGGCGTGGACGTACGACGCCTCTGCAGCAACGACGACGCAGGCCGTTCCGAGGATCGGACGGAGGGGACATCGATGATGCTGAGAATCGAGACTGACGGACGCATGTGGATGAACGTGCTCGGGCTGATCGTCGCCCTCGGGTGCGCCGGGGTTCCCACTGCGTGCGCGCAGAACGTGACCGGCGTCGTCGCCGGCGGCAGCCTGACGCTCACTGGCGGCCCGGGCGACGATTCGATCATTGTCGACAGCGCCGGTCTCGCTGCCGACCAGTTTCGGGTCACGCCCCAAGGCTCGACCACCGTCGGCGGCATGGCCACCCCCGAGGTGTTCAGCGGCGTGACCAAGGATCTGCAGGTGTCCGGCGGCGAGGGCACGAACACGATCGTCCTGACCGGCCTGTTCGTTCCCGGTGCGGTCGCCGTCACCGGCGGTGCCGGCGCCGACGTGCTCCACATCACGGCCAGCTCGTCGGTCCAGGGCAAGCTGAAGGTGGATCTCGGCGGCGGCACCAACGCGACCACGATCGACACCTTCACCGGGGTGCAGGGCGACGTCTCGATCAAGGGCGGCGCCGGCGCCGACTCCTTCCAAGACCAATTCTCCGGCTTCGGGGGGAAGGTGACACTCGGCTTCGGCGACGGCTCAAATGCCGTCAACATCCACCAGGGCACCATCCATGGTGCCTTCACCTTCAAAGGCGGCAGTGGCCCCGACTCCTTCGATCTGAGCGAAGCGTTCATGGAAGCCAAGACTACCGTCCTCCTGGGCGCCGGCTCGAACACCGCGGCGCTCACGAACGTCGAGGTCAGCGGCGCCTTCACCTACAAGGGCGGCGCCGACGACGACACCATCGTGCTCACCCACCCGACGTTCCCGGCCCCGGCGACCTTCACGGTCGGGGCCGGCCCCAACACGCTGACGTTCAACAGCGCGGGCGTTACCATCGTCGATAGCGACATCACCTACAAGGGCGGTGCCGGCCCCGACGTGGTCCACCTCGGTGACACCATAGTCGTCGGCAAGATGACGATCGGCCTCGGCGCGGGCGTCAACGACTTCCTGATGATGGGCGGCCAGGTCGACACGATCCTCAAGGTGAGCGCCGGCAAGGGCGTCGACACCTTCACGCTGGACGCGACGGCCATCGCGGGCGGCACCTTCGACGCCGGCGGTGGGGCCAATACGTTCATCATGCGGAACGTGGCCGCGCTCGTCGGAGACGGCATCGGACCGCTCGTCGTCAAGGGCAAGGACGGTGACGACACCGTCACGTGCGAGGCCTCTGCCGCCAACGGCATGCGCTTCCTGCTCGGCGCCGGCGCCAACACCATGAGCCTGCAGGACTGCAGCGTCCTCGGTGACCTCAACGTCAAGACGGGCGGCGGCAACGATACGATCGTGTTTGGCGGCTCAACGAGCGTCAGCGGCCAGCAGACCATCAATCTCGGGGGCGGTAGCAACATCGGCCCGTGAGCTCCCGCCGTCACGAGCGGCCTACGGAGACACTGAGGTGACGGTTGACCTGTATGTCATCGATCTCGCCTGCACCCATCGTCCAGATGATCAGGGACGAGACGAAAGGCTCTGCCGGCCGAGAGACGCACAGGATTGCATGGGCGCATCTTGACCGGGCAGCCGAGTACAAGTATCTAATTTTTCTAACGCGAAAGTGGCGGAACTGGCAGACGCGCAGGATTCAGGATCCTGTGGGGTAAAACCCGTGGGGGTTCAAGTCCCCCCTTTCGCATTGGCTCCGGTCGACCGAGACGGAGCGTGGCGCGCCGGCAGAGGCTGGCGGTGGTTGAGGGGTGGTGGGTGCGCGCATGATCATTCAATGCCCTAGGTGCTCGACGCGTTGGCGCGTCGCGGATCCCTCGGCGACCGACAATCCGGTGTTCAAGTGCGGGCGCTGTCATCACGTGTTCCCGCAGTTTCCCGGCGCCCCGCGCGCGCCGGAGCGCGGCAGCGGCCCGAAGGCGCGCAGCGCGCCTCCTGAGCCCGACACGCTCGAGTTCATCTTTCCGCGCCGCGCCCGCGCGGAGGACGATCCGCTGGCGCCCGCAGCCGTCGACACGATCGCGCCGCTGCGCGACATCGTCCACGACCCGCCACGCGCGGCGCTCGCGGTGACGGCTCTCACGGTGACGGAGGCGACCCCGCTGTTCGACCTCGGGCGCGAGCGTAACGACACCACGCTCGCAGAAGATCCTCCGCTCGGCGAGGATGATCCGTTCGGCGACGACGATCTCCTCGCCGCGCGCGGGTCGCGCAGTGACGACGCGCCCCGCACCGACGACGCTCCGTCGCCGCCGGCTCCGCGCGTCCTCGACATGGAGGCCATGATGAGCGCATCGGCTCGGATCCAAGGATTTCCCCCGGCGACACGGCTGCTCCTCACGCTGGTCGCCGCGTTCGCGCTGCTCGCGCTCTTCGCGCACGCCAATCCCGCGCGCACGGCGGCGTGGCTCGCCCGCGTTCCGTTGATCGGCGGCGCTCTCACGGCCGAGCCTGCGCTCGGCAGCCGGATCACGCTCAGCGAGGTGCAGGGCGGCTATCAACACCTACGCACCGGGCGGCGCATCTTCGTGATCTCGGGAAAGGCGACCAACAACGCGCTGGTCGCGGTCGAGCGCATCGAGGTGGAGGGTGGGCTCTACGCCGCGAGCGGCGCCGTCGCCCGCAAGGTGATCAGCACCGGCAACAGAACGACGCTCAAACTACGCGACCTCTCCGAGTCCGAGATCGCGCTGCTACAGAATCTCGATGCGCGCCAGACGGTCGCGCCGGGCGGCAGCGTCGACTTCGCGATCGTGTTTCTGGAGCCGCCGCGCGATCTGCGGGAGTTCAGCTCTCGGGTGTTGACCGCTCGCTCGATCGGTCGTGCGTCGAATCCGCCTGACCGGTCGCGGCGCCTGGCTTCGGTGGGGTGACGTCGATGGCGTCGGGTTCGCTCGTCGCCTTGCGGAAGTTGCGGATGCCCTTGCCGAGGTTGTCGCCGAGCTCCGGGAGCTTGCCGGCGCCGAAGATGATCAGCACGATCACCAAAATGACCAGTAGCTCCGGCAATCCCATTCCGAACATCCGATTCCCCCGCGCCGCGTGAACGCGGCAGCCGCTGCAAACTATAGGGGAACCCTTCCCACGTCCGCAATAGGGTTTCCCCTGGCGTCGTCTCCGGCATCCGGAGCCGCTACAATGCGCCCGTGATGCGCTCCGGCCGGCCGCTGCTGCTCGCGATCCTGGCGTCGCTCGTCCTCCACACGATGGCGCTCGTGCTGGTGCGCATTCCCGAAGGTCAGGCGATCACCGACGCGGCACCGATCGAGGTCGCGTTGCTGCCGCCGCAAGCACCGAGCGCCAACGCCCCGCTCGTGCGGCCGGCACCCGCGCAACCGGCGCCGCAGCAAATGGTGGCGCCGCCCGACGTCATCAACGATCGCGCGCCCGATCACGCCCGCTTCGAGAGCGACCGCGACAACACCGTCCTCCAAGAGACCGTCAACCCCGGCGTCCCGCATCCCGCCGCCCCGGTGGCGCCACCGCCGCCGCAAGCGCCGGCGCGCAAGGCCGAGTCGGCGCGCGAGCGTCCACGCGCCGATGCGCAGGACGACAGCGACGAGGACACGGCTGCGAAGTCGAAGGCGTCGCGGCGCTCGGCCCCGGCGCTCGAGGATCTCTTTGCACCGACCGACGAACTGGTGCGCGCACAGCGCGAGGATGACCGCGCGGCCGAGACGGAGCGCGCCGGCAAGGCTGCCGCCGAGAACCCCGCCGCCGCAGGTCGACGCCGCTTGGCGCTCGCCGTACCGCCGGTCGCACCCGAGTGGAGCCTCCCCGGCCGGCGCGGCACCTTCGACTATCTTCCCGACATCCAGCGCGGCGACGTCACGCTGCTCAACACCAAGGCGAACGTGTTCGCGCCCTTCGTGCGCCGCGTCGGCGAGCGCGTGTTCCAGCACCTCGTCATCCGCCAGCGCAGCTTGCAGCTGCAGCAGATCTTGACCGCGCACGACGCGGTGGAAATGCGTGTCGTCCTCGACGCACGCGGCAAGCTCAAGTCGGTCCACGTCGAGACTCACTCCGGTAGCGCCAGCATGGACGACACGCTCTCGGAGGCGCTCAACACCGCGGCCTTCGACAACAACCCGCCGTCCGCGGCGGCGAACGCCGCCGGCGAGTACGAGTTCGTTTTCGCGGCGCAGCTGCGGACGTTCGATCCCGGCCAGGGTAACCTGCCGAGCCGAATCGAGAGCCGCTTGAGCGTGGGACTGTTGTAGAGTTCGTTCCGTCCAGGACAGCGCGCACAGCGGCCCCGACGCCGTCAGCTCGCGCCGGCACGGGCGACCATGAACGCGATCGCATCGTTCATGGCCACGGGCTCCAGTTGAACCGTCGGGTGGGCGCGTCCGAAGACGCGGAACACCTCGTCGCAGAATCCTTGCCCCACGACGTCGACACCGGAGAAGTCGAGCGTGACGTGCGTGAACTTGGGAAGCCCTTCGACGAGGCGGTGGGCCTCCGACCGTGAGACGAGTGCTCGGCCGAGCAGTCCGAGCTTCACCGTCGCACGGGTGCGCGTGAACTTGAGGGTCTCGGTATCGGTGTAGCGCGCGAAGAGATCGGCCAACCGCGGCGTACGCCCACGTTCGATCTCGAGCGTGACGAGCGTCCCGCGCGCCACGGAGCTCGCGGCGATGCCGCTGTCGTTCGCGGGGCCGTCGACGACCCAGGCGACGCGGTTGCTCTCGAGGCGAAAGCGCGTCACCGCCTTCGAGCTGAAGAACAGCCCTTCGCCGCTGTGTCGCACCGGGTCGCTCGTGAGCTTGCCCTTCTCGAGCTGGACGATCGCCTCCTGCGGCGAGGCGAACCCGAAATCAGTGCACAAGCGATGGAAGACACCGACGCCGTCGTCCCGAACGGAGGCGACGGTGCGGCGGTGCGGCGCGAAGTCGACCTCGACCACGACGCTGGCGCCGGCGGAGTGCTCGACCGCGTTGTTCAAGACCTCCGTCGCCGCGTACTCCAAGCTCTGGGCGTCGGCGGGATCGAGCGGACGCGTTCTGGCGATCTCGGCCGCGATCCGCTGCCAGACGCGGTCCTCCTCGAGTCCGACACGGCGAAATCGATGACGAAGCGGCCGGAAGCGGTAGCGCGCTGCGCGGCCTTTGCCCTCCAAGACGAGCGCACCCGTGACGACGAGCGAGCGCAGCAGGCGGTGCGCCGTGGCGGCCGACACGCCCAGCGCCCGTACGACGTCGTGGTTGCTGACGACCCCATGGCGATCCACGAGGCTGCGGATGCGGTCGGCGGGCGCCGGCATGAGGTGATAGTTGCATAATCACCTCACGAAGTCGAGGCGATATGAGTGCGATCTCCTCGCGCCGTCTGATCTGCTGCGTCCCCGGCTAGCGCTCGGGAGGGGTCCAGCGCAGGACGGGGCGGCGGGCGGCGCGGGTCTCGTCGAGGCGAGCGACGAAGGTCGCGTGCGGCGCGCTCTTCACGATCTCGGGATCGCGCCGCGCCTCGGCGGCGATCCCCTCGAGCGCGGCGACGAACTCGTCGAGCGTCTCCTTGCTCTCGGTCTCGGTGGGCTCGATCATGAGCGCGCCCGGCACGACGAGCGGGAAGTAGATCGTCGGCGCGAAGAAGCCGTAGTCGAGCAAGCGCTTGGCGACGTCGAGAGTGTGCACGCCCGTCGACTCGAGATCGCGATCGCTGAAGACGCACTCGTGGAGCGACGGTGTCGGGTAGGCGAGCGGGTACGTGCCCTGGAGTCGCGTCCGCACGTAGTTGGCGTTCAACACCGCCATCGCGGTCGCGTCGGTGAGGCCGTCGCCGCCGAGCGCCCGCATGTAGCAGTAGGCGCGCACCAGCATGCCGAAGTTGCCGTGGAAGGAGCGCACGCGGCCGATGGCGCGCGGGAAGTCGTCGCTCCACCGCCAGCCGCTCGCGTCGCGCACCAAACGCGGGATCGGCAGGTAGTCTTCCAGCCGCGCCGACACCGCGACCGGCCCCGCCCCCGGGCCACCGCCGCCGTGCGGCGTCGAGAAGGTCTTGTGCAGGTTGAACTGCAACACGTCGGCGCCCATGTCGCCCGGCTTGGCGACGCCCATCAGCGCGTTCATGTTGGCGCCGTCGCAGTAGAGGAGCGCGCCGGCGTCGTGCACCGCGGCGCCGATCGCCGCGATCTCGCGCTCGAAGACGCCGAGCGTATTCGGGTTCGTCACCATGAGCGCGGCGACGTCGGACGCGAGCAGCCGCCGCACCGTCTCGACGTCGAGCATGCCCTCCCGATTCGCCGGTACCTCGGTGACGCCGTAGCCGCAGAGCGCTGCGCTCGCCGGATTGGTGCCGTGCGCGCTCGCTGGAATCAGCACGCGCCGGCGCGCGTCGCCGCGGTCGACGTGGTAGGCGCGGATCATCTTCATGCCGGTGAGCTCGCCGTGCGCGCCGGCGGCGGGCTGCAGGGTCATGCCGGGGAGACCGCTCACCTCGCGCAGGAAGTCGGCGAGACGCGCCATCAGCTCCATCGCGCCCTGCGTCCAGCTCGTCGGCAGCAGCGGATGGAGATCGGCGAATCCGCTGAGATGCGCCACCGCCTCGTTCATCACCGGGTTGTACTTCATGGTGCACGAGCCGAGCGGGTAGAGCGTCGTCGCGGCGCAGAGGTTCCACTGCGAGAGGCGCGTGAAGTGGCGGACGACGTCGAGCTCGCTCACCTCCGGCAGACCCGCGAGGTCGTCCTCGCGGCGCAGCGCCGGCGGCAGCACCTCCGACGACTCCGGGCCGCCTGCGGCGGCCACATCGACGAGGGCGCCGGTGCGGCCGGGCGCGCCGCGCTCGAAGATGAGCGGCTCGGGGAGCAGTCCCGGACGGAGGATGGCGATGGGACGCTCCATCACGCGCCTCCCCGCTCGAGCGCCGACACCAGGCGCTCGTGCGCCGCGGTGTCGTGCAGCTCGGTGGCGCACAGCAGCAGGCAGTCTTCGAGCTCGGGATACCAGTCGCCGAGCGGCAGGCCGGCGACGACGCCGTCGGCGAGCGCCGTCTCCCACCTCCGGCGCGCGCCGCGCACCTCGAGAACGAACTCGTTGAAGTACGGCGCCGCGAAGCGCAGCCGCCCGGCGCGGCCGAGCCGCCCCGCCAGCGCATGCGCGCCGCGCAGGTTGCGTTCGGCGACCGCACGCAGGCCGTGGCGGCCGAGCAGCGAGAGATAGATCGTCGCCTGCAGCGCGCAGAGACCATGGTTGGTACAGATGTTGGACGTCGCACGCTCGCGCCGAATGTGCTGCTCGCGGGTCGCGAGCGTGAGCACGTAGCCGCGCCGCCCGAGCGTGTCGACGGTCTCGCCGACGAGTCGGCCCGGCAGATTGCGGACGAAACTCTGGCGGCTCGCGAACAGGCCGAGGCCGGGACCGCCGTACGCGAGCGGCAGGCCGAGGCTCTGGCCTTCGGCGACGGCGATGTCGACGCCGGCGGCGCCGGGCGTGCGCAGGAGCGGCAGCGCCAGGGCCTCGGCGGTCGCGCTCACCACCAGCGCACCGGCCGCGTGCGCGGCGGTGGCCGTGTGCGCGAGATCCTCGATCGCGCCGAAGACGTTCGGGTAGCCGAGCACCAGGCACGAGGCGCGTGCCAGCAGCGCATCCGACGGCAGCTCGGTCGTGCCGTCCTCGCGGTACGGCACCTCGACGAGCTCGGCGTCGGGCAGGCCGGCGAGATAGGTCGCGATCACCGCGCGGTACTGCGGGTGGAGCGCGCGCGAGACCGCGACCAGCGGACGTCCGGGGCGCAGGCGCTGCGTCATCAGCACGGCTTCGGCGGCCGCCGTCGCGCCGTCGTACATCCCGGCGTTCGCGAGCTCCATGCCGGTCAGCGCCGCGATCGCCGTCTGGAATTCGAACGTCACCTGCAACGTCCCCTGGCTCACCTCCGGCTGGTACGGCGTGTAGGCGGTCGCGAACTCGGCACGTCCCGCGAGTTGCTCGACCGCGGCGGGGATGAAATGCGGATAGGCGCCGGCACCGAGGAAGACGACCGCATCCGGCCGGCCGTTCGCCGCCGCGAGGCTCGCCATCTCGGCGCGCACCTCGCGCTCGTCGATGCCCGGCGGCAGGCGCAGCGCCGCGACGTCGCGCAGCGCCGCGGGCACGTGCGCGACGAGCGCCGCGACGCTCTCGGCGCCGATCGTCGCCAGCATCGCGCGCACGTCGCTCTCGGTGTGCGGAGTGAAGCGCATCCCGGCTAGGCCTTCTCCTTGGCGATGAACTCGCCGTACTGCTGCGCCGTCATGAGGCCGTCGAGCTCGCTCGGAGCGGCGAGCGTCACACGCACCATCCATCCCTTGCCGTACGGATCCTCGTTGATGATCTCGGGATGGTCGGCGAGCGCGTCGTTCACCTCGGTCACCGTGCCGGCGACGGGCGCGTACACGTCGCTCACCGCCTTCACCGACTCGACGACGCCGAGCGGCTGCGCGCGCTGCAACGCCGCACCGACCGCGGGCAGCTCGACGAACACGATGTCGCCGAGCTCTTCCTGCGCGTAGTCGGTGATGCCGATCGTCGCCACCGCGCCGACGACGGCGACCCATTCGTGCTCTTCGGAATAGCGCAACGACTCGGGGATGTTCATCGTCACCTCCTCTGGGAACGCTTGTAGAACGGCGTCGGCACGACCGCCACGGCGACGGCGCGGCCGCGGATCTCGACCGCGAGCGCGGCACCCGGCGTCGCGTGCGACGCCGCGACGTACGCGAGGGCGATCGCCCGACCCAACGTCGGCGCGTGCGTGCCGCTGGTGACGCGACCGATCGCGACACCCTCGATCTGCACCGCATAGCCCTGCCGCGCGATGCCGGGCGCGCGCAGCTCGAGGCCGACGAGCCGTCGCGGGCTCCCGACCTGGCGCTCGCGCAGCAACGCCGCGCGACCGAGGAAGTCGTCACCGTCGAGCGCAACGAAGCGCCCGAGCCCGGCCGCGAGCGGCGTCGTCGTGTCGTCGAGCTCGTGGCCGTAGAGCGGCAGCGCCGCCTCCAAGCGCAGCGTGTCGCGGGCACCGAGGCCGATCGGCTCGAGCCCGTCGTCACCACCGGCGTCGAGGAGCGCCGACCACAGCCGCTCCGCGTCCGCGGCGGCGACGTAGAGCTCGAAGCCGTCCTCGCCGGTGTAGCCGGTGCGGGAGATCAGGGTGGCGCAGCCGGCGACCCGATCCTCGAGAAAGCGAAAGCTCCGCAACCCGGCGAGCGGTGCCGTCGTCAAGCGCGCCAGGATCGTCGCCGCGCGCGGTCCTTGCAGCGCCAGCAGCGCCGTCGCATCGCTGCGGTCGGTGATCGTCGCGCCGCGCGCGTGGCTGCGGATCCAGTCGAGGTCTTTGGCGGCGTTCGAGGCGTTGACGCAGAAGAAGTAGCGCTCCGGACCGTGGCGGTAGAGGGTGACGTCGTCGACGACGCCGCCGTCCGGCCGGCAGAGGAGCGTGTACTGTACCTGACCGTCGACCAGGCGGCGGACGTCGTTGGTGGTGAGCGTCTGGCAGACGGCGCCGGCCTCGCTGCCGCTCACCTCGATCTCGCCCATGTGGCTGACGTCGAAGAGACCCGCCGCCGTCCGCACGGCACGATGCTCGTCGACGATGCCGCGGTAGGAGACCGGCATCTCCCAGCCGCCGAACTCGACGAGCTTCGCGCCGAGGCGGCAATGTGCGGCCCAGAGCGGCGTGCGCCGGAGCGCTGCGCCGGCGTTCATGCCGCGATCCCCGCGCCGGCCGCGGCGGCGGTGTTCGCGAGCAACATCGCCACCGTCATCGGACCGACGCCGCCCGGCACCGGCGTGATCCACGCCGCGCGCGCGCGTGCCGCCGCGAACTCGACGTCCCCCACCAGGCGGCCGTCGGCGGTGCGATTGATGCCGACGTCGATCACCAGCGCGCCCTCGCGGATCCACGCGCCGCGCACGAGCTCCGGCCGCCCGACGGCGGCGACGACGACGTCGGCGCCGCGCACGACGGCGCTGAGATCACGCGTCCGCGAGTGGCAGACCGTGACCGTCGCATGCCGCTCGAGGAGCATGAGCGCGATCGGCTTGCCGACGAGGAGGCTCCGACCGACGACGACCGCGCCCGCGCCGCACAGCGCGACGCCGGTCTCGGCGATGAGACGCATGATGCCGAGCGGTGTGCACGGCCGGAGACCCGGTCGGCCGGCGAGCAGGCGGCCCTGGCTCGCGACCGTCAGCCCGTCGACGTCCTTCGCGGGTGCGATCGCTTGGATGACCGCGTCCTCGTCGATCGGCGCCGGCAGCGGCAATTGCACCAGGATGCCGTGAACCTCCGGCCGCGCGTTCAGCTCCTCGACCAACGCCACGAGCTGCGCCGTCGTGACGTCGGCGGGAATCCGGTGAGCGAAGGAACGCATGCCGAGCGCGGCGCAGCCCTTCTCCTTGGAGCCGACGTAGACGCGTGACGCCGGATCGTCGCCGACGAGCACCGTCGCGAGACCGGGGACGACCCCACGCTCCGCGAGCGCAGCCACGCGCCCGCCGACCTCGGCGCGTACGCGCTCCGCCACTGCCTTTCCGTCCAGAATCTCACCCATGCGCGCCGTCGTCCGGAAGGCGTCTCTCTATATGTGGCATCGCGTCTTTGTAAAGCTGCGGATTGTACGTAACATGCGCGTGTGCGCGTCGGTGTCCCCAAGGAAATCAAGGCCGATGAGAACCGCGTCGCGCTCACGCCGAGCGGCGTGGCGGCGCTCGTCGCGCACGGCCACGAGGTGATCGTCGAGCGCGGCGCCGGACGCGGCAGCAGCATCGACGACACGGCCTACACGGCCGTCGGCGCGCGCCTCGGCGACGCCGGCGAAGCATGGAGCGCCGTGCTCGTCCTCAAAGTGAAGGAACCGATCGCCGACGAGTTCCGGCACCTCCGTCCGGAGCTCGTCCTCTTCACCTATCTCCACCTCGCCGCCAACGAGACGCTGACGCGCGCGCTCGTCGAGCGCCGCGTGCGCGCCCTCGCCTACGAGACCCTCCAGCTCGACGACGGTTCGCTGCCGCTGCTATCGCCGATGAGCGAGGTCGCGGGGCGGCTCGCCGTCCAGGCCGGCTCCTGGTGCCTGCAGGCGACCAACGGCGGCCGCGGCATCCTGCTCTCGGGCGTCGCCGGCGTGCGGCCGGCGAAGGTCGTCATCCTCGGCGCCGGCATCGCCGGCACCAGCGCTTGCCAGGTCGCGGTCGGCGTCGGCGCGCACGTCAGCATCCTCGACGTGCAGCCGGCGAAGTTGCGCTACGTGCACGACATCCTCGGCGGCCACGTCACCACCGTCATGTCCAACCGCGCCAACGTCGAGGAGGAGGTGCGCAGCGCCGACCTCGTCATCGGCACCGTGCTGATCCCCGGCGCCAAGGCGCCGAAGCTCCTCACGCGCACGCTCGTCGCCGGCATGCGGCCGGGCTCGGCACTCGTCGACGTCTCGATCGACCAGGGCGGCTGCGCCGAAACCTCGCGGCCGACCTCGCACCGCAACCCGATCTACGTCGCGGAAGGCGTCGTCCACTACTGCGTGACGAACATGCCCGCCGCCGTGCCGCACACCGCCACCTACGCCCTCACCAACGCGACGCTCTCCTACGCGCTCGCCCTCGCCGACCACGGCTTCGAAGGCGCGATCGCCGCCGACCCGGCGCTCCACCGCGGCGTGAACGTCGCCGGCGGCGCGATCGTCCACCCGGGCGTCGCGGCGGCGTTCACCTCCTGAAGACGAAGACCTCGTCTCCGTCACTGCAGCGCGGGTGCGGCGGCGCGCGGGTTGGCTGCGCGCGAGGATCGCTCGCGCGGGGCACCGGACACGCATTAGATCTTCCGTACTCCGGACCTCTATACCGAAGTGGCTCGCTCTTTATGCGCGCTCCGCCAACCCTCGCGCCGCCGCACTCACGATGCGCCGTGGAAGGGGGTTTCGCGCACACCCGGCCGCGGTGCAGCATGGCGTGCCGGAGCGGGCAGTCGGCTGCGCGCGCATAGAGAGCAAGCCACTTCGGCACCGACACCCCGGAGTACGGAAGATCTAATTCGTGTCCGGTGCCCCGCGCGAGCGATCCCCGCGCACAGCCGACTGCCCGCTCCGGCACGCCACGCGACGATGCGCCCGCGTGCTACTGCGCGGGTCAGGACCCGCCGAAGAGGGCGTCGTGGAGGCGGCCGGCGACCTGTTCGGCGCCGAGGGCGGCGAGCTCGCGGGCTCGCAGCCATTTGCCGCCGGCGTTGAGGAAGCCGCCGATGTCCCAGAAATTGTCCGAGAGCGCCTGCTGTTGCTCGTCGAACTCGCCCTGCCAGACGGCGTCCTCCGACGGGATGCGAATCAGCTCGACGGCGAAGTCGACACGCGCCGGACGCCCGGCGGAGATCTCGGTACCAATGCGATCCTCGAACACCGTCACCTGCCCGCGCACGACGGCGTCGACGGCGAGGAGCTTGCCGACGGCGCGCGCCTCCTCCGGCGTCGGCGCCCGCACCTCGCCATAGAGGCGGCGGAAGGCCTCGCCGACGACCAGCGGATCGCTGATCTGCCACTGTGGAAGCCGCCCCATCGCCTCGGTCATCGCCCGCGTGATCGTCTCACCGGGCGGTTCGGCGAGCGGCTCCCGTCCCGGCACCGCCGGGCTTGGCGCGAGCGCGGCCTCGGTGAACGGCAGCACCGCAATGCGGCGGATCGAGCCCGGCGGCAGCGGTTGCAGGCGGTGAACGGTGACGTTCTTCGGCGCCGGATTGCACGCGCTCGCGAGCGCCACTGCCGTCAGTGTCATTCCTCGGATCAGCCCTGACGCTCCCCGCACCGCCATGCGCTCCTCCCCTTCAGCGATCGAGCTTGATGCCGAGCTCGCGGAGCTGCCGCGCCTCGACCGGACTCGGCGCTTCGGTCATGAGATCGAAAGCCTTCTGCGTCTTGGGAAACGCGATCACCTCGCGAATCGACTCCTCACCCGCGAAGAGCATGACGAGGCGATCGAAGCCGAAGGCGAAGCCACCGTGCGGCGGCGCGCCCGCGGCGAGCGCCTCGAGGAGAAAGCCGAACTTCGCCTGCGCCTCCTCGGGCCCGATGCCGAGCGTCGCGAACACCCGCTCCTGCACCGCCGGCTGATGGATGCGGACGCTGCCGCCGCCGATCTCGGTGCCGTTGAGAACGAGATCGTACGCCTGGGCGCGCACCGCGAGCGGATCGCGCTCGAGGAGCGCCAGGTCTTCCTCGAGCGGCGCGGTGAACGGGTGGTGGACGGCGACGTGTCGGCGACCCTCCTCGTCGTACTCGACGAGCGGGAAGTCGGTGACCCAGAGGAGGCTGCGTGCCGTCGCGCCTTCCGCCTCGAGCCCCTCGCCGACGCGGCCGATCAGACCGAGCTTGGCGCCGAGATGCAAACGCAGGTTGGCGAGCGCGTCGTTGACCACCCGCGCGCGGTCGGCGACGAAGAGGACGACGTTGCCGGGCGCGAGCCCCGCGGCCGCCGTCAAGCGCGCGCGCTCCCCCTCCGTGAGGAACTTGACGATCGGCGACTGCCAGCCGTCGCTGCCGACGCGGATCCAGGCGAGCCCTTTCGCACCGTAGATCGCCACGAACGCGGTGAGATCGTCGAGATCCTTGCGAGACAGTGCCGCGCCGTCGGGTACGACCAATGCTTTCACGACCCCACCCTTGGCGAGCGTCTCGGCGAACACCTTGAAGCCGGAGCCGCCGAAGACCTGGGTGCAGTCGATGAGCTCGAGGCCGAATCGCATGTCCGGCCGATCGGTCCCGAAACGCGCCACCGCCTCTCGATGACTGAGAACCGGGATCGGACCCTCCGGCATGGCGACACCCGCCTCCGCGAAGAGCGCGGTGACCAAGCCCTCGATGAGCGGCATGATGGCGCTCCGGCTCATGAACGACATCTCGAGGTCGATCTGCGTGAACTCCGGTTGCCGATCGGCGCGCGAGTCTTCGTCGCGAAAGCAGCGCGCGATCTGGTAGTAGCGATCCACCCCCGCGACCATCAGCAGCTGCTTGAAGAGCTGCGGCGACTGCGGCAGCGCGTAGAAGCTCCCCGGATGCACGCGGCTCGGCACCAGGTAGTCGCGTGCGCCCTCCGGCGTGCTGCGCGTCAGGACCGGGGTCTCGATCTCGAGGAAGCCGGCGGCGTCGAGGTAGGCGCGCGTGCGCGCCGCGAGGCGATGTCGCAGCCGGAGGTTGCGCACCATGCGCGGGCGCCGCAGGTCGACGTAGCGGTGGCGCAGGCGGACGTTCTCCGAGATCTCGATCGCATCTTCGATGGGAAACGGGCTCGGACGCGCGCTGTTCAGGACGCGCAGCTCGCGGCCGACGATCTCGATCGCACCCGTCGGCAACTCGGGATTGACGGTCTCTGGTGAGCGCGGCACGACGCGTCCGCGCACCGCGACCACGTACTCGAGCCGAACGTCGGCGCCGCGCGCATGGGCCGCCGCGCTGCGCTCGGGATCGAGCACGACCTGCACCAGGCCGCTGCGGTCGCGCACGTCGAGGAAGATGACGCCGCCGTGGTCGCGCCGGCCGTGCACCCACCCCATGACGGTGACCTCGCGCTCGGCGTCGGCGCGCCGGAGATCGCCGGCGTAGTCGCTGCGCGACCACTCCCCGAGCGTATCGAGCGCCTCAGCCACCGGCGGCTCCTCCCGCCCCGACCGGCGGCGCGCTCGCGGCGATCGCCTGCAACCCGTCCATGAGCGCCGCGCCGGCGGCATCGATCGCGAGCGCGAGGCGGTGATCGCGCTGCGCGCGCAGGTCGCGTACCGTGGCGCGTCCGGCCGCGAGCTCGTCGTCGCCGAGGAGGATCGCGAAGCGGGCCCCGAGCTTGTCGGCGCGCCGCATCGCGCTCTTCACGCTCCGGCCGCTCGACTCGAGCTCCGAGCGTACACCGGCGAGACGCAAGCGGCGCGCCATCTGGAACGCGGCGAGCGTCGCCGCCGCGGTGAGCGGAATGATGCAGACCTGCGGGCTCGCGTCTACGGTGCTCGCGCCGGCGGCGAGCAAAAGGCGCTCGACGCCGAGGGCGAAGCCGACGCCGGCGAGCGGCGGTCCGCCGAGCGCCTCGACGAGGCCGTCGTAGCGTCCGCCGCCGCCGACGGCGTTCTGCGCCCCGAGGTTCGGCGCCAGCGCTTCGAACGCGGTGCGCACGTAGTAGTCGAGACCACGGACGAGACGCGGGTCTTCGCTGAAGGCAACGTCGACGGAGGCGAGCAGACGCTTCACCTCGTCGAAGTGCGTGCGGCAGGCGTCGCAGAGATGATCGATGACTCGCGGCGCATCGGCCATGAGGCGCCGGCAGCCTTCTTCTTTGCAGTCGAGGAGACGCAGCGGGTTACGCGTCAGCCGCTGGCGGCAATTGGCGCAGAGCTCCGCCGCGTGCGCCTCGCCGTAGGCGGTGAGCGCGGCGCGGTACGCGGGGCGGCAGGCGGCGTCGCCGAGCGAGTTGAGGACGATGTGCGCCGTCGAGACACCGGCCGCAGCCAGACAGTCGGCGAAGAGGACCACCATCTCGGCGTCGGCGCCGGCGTCGTCGCGCCCGATGAGCTCGGCGCCGACCTGATGGAACTGTCGCGAGCGCCCGGGTTGCGGGCGCTCGCGACGGAACATCGGCCCCGGGGGGTAGAGCTTGACGACGCGCTCGCGCTGCGCGAGCCCGGCCTCGATCGCCGCGCGCACCACCGACGCCGTTCCTTCGGGCCGCAAGGTGAGCGACGTGCCGTCGCGATCATCGAAGGTGTACATCTCTTTTTCGACGATGTCGGTCGTCTCCCCGAGCGAGCGCGCGAAGAGCTCCGTACGCTCCGCGATCGGCACGCGGATCTCGTCGTAGTTGTAGGATCTCAGGACGCCGCGCAGACGGTCTTCGAGGGCCGTGAACCGCTCGCTCTCCGGTGGGACGATGTCATGGAATCCTTTGACGCCCCCGAGGGTCTTCATCCAGCGACTTTCGGAATCGTGCAGAGCTACCAAAGGGATGTCGGGAATTCAAATCGCGCCGGCGTGGTGTCGCGTGTGAGCGTGAGCACACGTGACGGCCGCGTGCCGCGCGGCGCGCTGACGACGAGGCGGATGCCGTCCGAAACGAGACGAACGGCGCCATCCTCGTCGGTGCGCCAGACGTCCGCGCCACCGGCTGCGAGTCGTCGCAGCACGGCGGCGGCCGGAAAGCCGAAGCGGTTCTCGGCGCCGGCGGAGATCACCGCGAGATTCGGAGCGACCGCCGCGAGGAGCGGCACGGAGCTCGACGTCGCACTGCCGTGATGCGGCACCTTGAGCACGACGCTCGCGATCTCGCTCGGCACCGACACACCGCTCGCCGCGAACGCGGCGTCACCGCCGGAGGAGCCGCGCCCGAGCATCTCGAGCTCCCCCGGACGCTCGAGGTCGCCGGTGAAGAGGACGCTCGCGGCGCCGTAGGCGACGCGCAAGACGAGCGAGCCGTCGTTCAGGTCCTCGCCATCGGGCGCCACGGGATGGAGGACGTCGATGCGCGCGCCGGCGCGCTCGAGGGCGCGCATCCCCCGTCGCAATACCACGCGGCGCGTTTCGGCGGCGGCGAGCGCGCGCACGAGGCGCGCGAAACCGGGCGCGGCGGCGGTCGTGCCGTTCGACCAGAACTCGCGCGGCGCGAAGTGCTCCGCGAGGTACGCGAGACCGCCGTAGTGATCGAGCTGCGGATGCGACAGCGCGAGCGCGTCGACGCGCAGGATCTTCCGGGAGCGCAGAAAGGGCGCGATCAACCGCTCGCCGGTGTCGAAGCCACCGGGGAGGCCGCCGCCGTCGATCACCACCGTGCCGCCACCGCGCGGCAGCTCGACGACGGCGGCGTCGCCCTGCCCGACGGCGAGAAACGTGATCCGCAGCCGCGGGTTCAGTAGGCGCTCCCACGTCCAATAGCCGACGTCGGCGACCGCGAGGACGACGAGGATGACGGCGACGGCCCGGCGCGCGCGCGGCCCCAACCGTCCCCAGGCGAGCGGCAGCGCCAGAATCGCGTAGCTCACCGCGACCTCGGCGAGCGTCGGCATCGGCGTCGCCAACGCCGCACCGGGAACCGCGGCGAGGAGCGTCGCGATCCAGAGCCCGGCGCCGGCCGCGATAGCCGCCACCCGCAGCAGGACGCCGGCGAGGAGCGGCGCCAACGGAACCAGCGGCAGCGCCGCCAGACCGGGCAAGAGCGTCGCCGGACCGAGGAGCGGCAGCGCGAGCAGATTTGCGACGGGGGCGATCAGCGAGACCTGTTGAAAGTGCCACGCCGTGAGTGGCGCCGTCGCCGCCGCCGCCGCGCACGACACCCGCAGCGACGCCGCGAGCAATCGCCCAATCCGGCCACGCCAGGTCGGCGCCGCTCCCGGCGCGCCGCGCGACGCCGGCACCGCGGTCACGATCAGCGCCGCGACCGACGCGAACGAGAGCTCGAAGGAGATGTCGCCGGCGACATCGGGGACCCAGAGCCCGAGCACCAGCGCCGCCGCGGCGAGGCTGCGGAGGCCGTCGGCACGCCGATTCGCGAGCAGCGCCGTGACCAGCGTCGCGTACATGAGGAGCGAGCGCGACGCGGGAATCGAGCCGCCGGCGAGTGCGGCATAGAGGAACACCGGCGGCAGGCCGGCGAAGGCGGCGAGCTTGCCGACGTTCCACGAGAGCGCGAGCCACTCCGCGCGCACTAGGAGCCAGCGCATGCCGACGATGGCGGCCGCGCCGACGACGGCGAGATGAAACCCCGAGACCGAGACGACGTGCGAGAGACCGGTACGCGCCAGCGCCCGGCGCGTGTCGTCGGCGAGCGCACCATCCTCGCCGATCAGCACCGCGCGCAGAAATCCGCGCGCCGGCTCCGCGGCGCTGCCGTCGACGGCGGCACCGATGCACCGCCGGGCGCTCGCCAGCGCGGCGCCGACGTCCGCCGCAACGATCGCCGCGACCGCGCGCGGCGGCGCGTCGATCGGCTCGACGTCACGCTCGTTCCACAGGAACATGGTGACGTAGATGCCGCGCCGGGCGAGCGCCCGCCGCACGTCGTATCCTCCGGGGTTGCCGAAGTCGCGCGGGCGCCGCAGGCGGCCGACGATCCGCAGTCGCGTACCCGCCGCCCAGTCGCGCGTCGGGTGCGCGATCGTCACCCCGACGTCGCCGCACGCGCGGCCGCGTCCGGCTGCGCTGCGATAGCGCGCGGCGCGAACGGTGAGCCGTAGCGCCGCCCCGGCGCGACTGCTCGCGATCACAGTGCCCTCGACGGCGACCGGCGCCCGCCCGGCGCGACGCGCGATGTGGTCGCTCGAGAGCGGCGCGGCGTCGAGCAACGACCGCCCGCCGCCGATCGTCCCGCCGCAGAGCAATGCGACGATGACGACGCGCAGGCGACGATCCGCGACCACGGCCGCCGCGGCGAGCGCACCCGCCGCGATTGCGCCGGCGAGCCACGTCGCCGGGTGCGCGTCGGCGACGATCGCGCCGCCCGCGAGCACGCCGGCGGTGAGCGGCAGCAGCACCAAGGAGCCCGCCGGCGCACCACCGACCGCCATCTCGCCCTTTCCGGCAGGGCGAGCGACGCTCCTACCGATCAGTCATGGCGAGCGCGCGCGGCTCCGGGGGCGGGGCTACGCCGTCGACGCGAGCGTCCGAGCCGCCGCGGTCAGCTCTCGTCCGGTGGTCGGCCCTCGATCACGTCGGCGTCCGCGACGTCGGCATCGACCGCCGGCACGGCCGCCGTCGGCACCGCCTCCGGCGTCGCCAGTTGGGCGTGGATATCGGCGGCGAGGCGCGTCGAGATGCCGGGCACCGCCGTGATCTCGTCGACGGAGGCGGCGCGCAGCCGCTTCAGGCTGCCGAAGTGGCGCAGCAACACGCGGCGGCGGCCCGGACCGACGCCCTCGATGTCCTCGAGCCGCGAGTGCAGCCGGTCGCGGCGGCGGAGCTCGCGGTGGTAGGTGATCGCGAAGCGGTGCGCCTCGTCGCGCACGCGCTGGAGGAGGAAGAGCGCCGTCGAGTTGCGGCGCAGCACGACCGGATTTTTCCGCCCCGGCAGGAAGACCCGCTCCTCGGAGCGCTGCACCGCCGCGGCCCGAAGATCGCGCTCGACGTGCATCTTCGCGAGCGAGATCACGTCGACGCCGTCGATCGCGAGCTCGCGCAGCACCTCGACGGCGACGTTCAGCTGCCCCTTGCCGCCGTCGACGACGAGCAGGTCGGGAAAATCGTTCTCCTCGCGCGCGCGCCGGTAGCGCCGGCCGAGGACCTCGTACATCGACGCGAAGTCGTCGGCGCCCTCGACGGTACGGATGCGGTAGCGGCGGTAGCGGGCGGTGCACGGCTCGCCTTCGTCGAACGTGACCATCGAGCCGACGGAGAGGCTTCCCTGGATGTTCGAGATGTCGAAGCACTCGATACGTTTCGGCGCGTTGCGGAGGTGGAGCTTCGCCTGCAACTCCTCGAGCATGCGCTCGCGCCGCGCGCCGACGTCGCGGCGCTCGGCGTAGCTGTGCGCGGCGTTCTCGCGCGCCATCTCCACCAGGCGTAGCTTGGCGCCGCGCTGCGGGCAGAGGATCTCGACCTGCCGGCCTTTGCGTTCGCTCAGATACTCGGCGCGCACCGCGGCGTCCTCGAGTGGAATCGGGACCAGAATCGTGTCCGGCACGGGCCGCTCGCCGTCGTAGAACTGCGTCAGCACCGCGGACAAGACCTCGTCATCGGGAAACTCGAAGTCCTCGAAGCTGTACGTCTGATTGCCGGAGAGCTTGCCCGCCCGCACCAGCAGCACCTGCACCTCGACGAAGCCGCCCTCGCGATAGAGGCCGAAGGCGTCCTGGTCGCTCCCCCAGTGCGCCACCGCCTGCTGCCGCTCGACCGTGGTCTCGATCGCACGCACCTGGTCGCGGAGACGCGCCGCCTCCTCGAAGCGCAACGCCTCGGCGGCCTCGTGCATGCGTGTCTGCAACGCACGGACGATCGCCTGGTTCTTGCCCTCGAGGAGCTCGACCGTCTGCGTGAGGTTGCGGGCGTACTCGTCACGATCGACGACGAGGCAGCACGGAGCGGAGCAGCGTTTGATCTGGTACTCGATGCACGGGCGCGAACGATTGCGGAAGACGGCGTCGCTGCAGCTGCGCAGTGGGAAGATCTTGCGCAAGGTCCCGAGGGTCTCTCGCACCGACCACGCCGACGAGAACGGACCGAGGTAGCGTGAGCCGTCGCGCACCAGCTTGCGGGTGACGACGAGACGCGGCCAGTCGCTCGTCTCCTCGATCTTCACGCTGACGTAGCTCTTGTCGTCCTTGAGGCGGATGTTGTAGCGCGGCTTGTACTGCTTGATTAGGTTGTTCTCGAGGATCAGCGCCTCTTTCTCGTTGCCGGTGACGAGCGTCTGGAGGCTCGTCACCCGGCTGACGAGAAAACGCACCTGCGCGCGCTCGTCGCCGCCGCGAAAGTACGAACGCACGCGGCTGCGGAGACTTTTCGCCTTGCCGACGTAAATGACCTTGCCGTGCGCGTCGCGCAGAAGGTACACGCCCGGGCGCGACGGCAGGCCGGCGAGCTGGGCGTCGAGGTCGGGCTCGCCCACGACGCGCACGGTGACGGCGCCGGATGCGGCGGAGGTCACGACGTCGGGGACCGCGATCGCGTCCGGCGATCCGCGGCGCCCCTGCTGCGTGACCTCGGTGGTAAGACGAAACGTACCCGGACGGCGCTCCACAGCCCGCGATTATATCGGCGGCAGCGCGGTCCACCAACGGGCGGGAGGCATACGAGTAGCGGCTGAAGGAGCTGCTCCTCTTGGGCGGACATGCGGCGCCGCCGTGAGCGTCGCACCGCCGTCGGCAAGGGCGTCGACAAGAGCGGTTTGGTCGACGAAGCACGCCTGCGCGAAGAACTCGCGCTCGACTCGCGCAAACGACGCTCCCCCACGGTCGATGGCCGCTCGCCGCTCGGCCGGCGTATCGCGCGTCAGGCGACCCGGGTCGTCACCAGGCCGGCACGGCGTGCGGCCGTGCTCTGCCGGCGATCCGCCGTAACGAAATGATCGCTGGCCGACAGCATCGCAGCCGATACGTGGAGAAGATCGAGTGACCGGCAGCCGAGGCGCGCCGTGTGCCGCTCCGCGAGCTCGATGGCCCTCGCCAGCGCCAGCGGCCAATCGACCGCCGCTCGCCGCAGAATTCCCGCATCGAGATCGTCCATGACGCGAAGGAGCGTCGCGTCGACCTGCCTCCGGCTGGCGGCGCGGCGAAACACGCGGAGCCGGAGCGCGTTCGCCAGCTCGAGCTCATGCAGCTGAGAAAACGGGATCGGGTCGCCGGCGCGCCGGACCAGGCGTGCCACGCGCTCGGACCTCGCTTCAGGAACGTAGAGTGAGACCAGGGCGCTCGTGTCGAGCCACAACGTCACCGCCTATCTGCCCGAGCCTCGATCACGATCTCACTCGTGGACTTTCCGCCGGGACGCCGACCCCAGATCGCACGTGCCCGCGCGACGAAGTCGGGGAGCCCGCCCACAGGTCGCGCCGCGGCGGGTACGAGACGAGCAACCACCCGATTGCACCGGGTGATCTCGACCACCTCACCGCGGCTCACTGATCGCAGGATCTTCGGAAGATTGTGTTGGGCCTCACGTACGGTGGCGGTGCGCATGTGCGTCATTATGACGCACGCGACGATCGGTCGCAACTTCCCGGAGTCACGGCTCCGCGCGACGCAGGAACGATCTAGACTCCGCCGCCGGCATGAGGCCGAGGCGATGGCGCTCGAGCGCGGCGATGCGGTCCCGCAGCTCGGCGGCGCGCTCGAAATCCAGCGCGGCCGACGCCTGCTTCATCTCCTTCCGCAGACGATCGACGACACGCGGAATCTCGTCGAGCTCCGGCCACTCCTCGGCCGTCTCGCTCTCATCGAGCGGTACCTCGAGGTAGTCGGCCTCGGCGATCGCGACCAGCGGATTGCCGATCGCCTTGATGATCGTGCGCGGCGTGATGCCGTGCTCGGTGTTGTACTCGCGCTGAATGGTGCGCCGGCGCGCGGTCTCGTCGAGGGCGGTGCGCATCGAGTCGGTGATGGTATCGGCGTACATGATGACGGTGCCGTTGACGTTGCGCGCCGCGCGTCCAATCGTCTGAATGAGCGAACGCGCCGAGCGCAGATACCCTTCCTTGTCGGCGTCGAGGATCGCGACCAACGAGACCTCGGGGAGGTCGAGACCCTCGCGCAGGAGGTTGATCCCGACCAGGACGTCGAAGACGCCGCGCCGCAGGTCGCGGAGAATGTCGACGCGCTCGATGGTCTCGATGTCGGAGTGGAGGTAGCGGACCTTGAGTCCGATGTCCTGGAAATAGTCGGCCAGATCCTCAGCCATCTTCTTCGTGAGCGTGGTGACGAGGACGCGCTCATTGACCTCGACACGCTTGCGGATCTCCTCGAGCAGATCGTCGACCTGGTCACGCGCCGGCCGCACGCTGATCTCGGGATCGACGAGCCCCGTCGGCCGGATGAGTTGCTCGACGACGACGCCGCCGCTGCGCTCGAGCTCGTACGCGCCCGGCGTCGCCGACACGAAGACCACCTGCCCCACCGCCGCCTCGAACTCGCGGAAGCTGAGCGGCCGGTTGTCGAGCGCCGACGGCAGGCGAAATCCGAAATTGACGAGCGTCTCCTTCCGTGAGCGGTCGCCGCGGTACATGCCGCCGATCTGCGGCACGGTGACGTGGCTTTCATCGACGATCAGCAGGTAGTCCTTCGGAAAGTAGCTGATGAGCGTCGACGGCGGTTCGCCCGGGCGGCGCCCGTCGAGGTGGCGCGAGTAGTTCTCGATACCGTGACAGAAGCCCATCTCGTCGAGCATCTCGAGGTCGTAGAGGGTGCGCTGCTCGAGCCGCTGGCTCTCGAGGACCTTGTTCTCGGCGCGCAGCGCCGCGAGGCGCTCGCGCAGCTCGTCGCGGATGGCATTGATCGCCTGCTTGAGACGCGGCTCGCTGGTCACGTAGTGACTCGCGGGATAGACCGCGACGCGTTGCAGGCCGCGCAGCGCCTTGCCGCGCAACGGATCGATCTCGGTGATCGTCTCCACGACGTCGCCGAAGAACTCGACGCGCAACGCGCGCGCCTCCTCGTACGCCGGGAAGATCTCGACGACGTCGCCGCGGACGCGGAACGTGCCGCGGTGGAAGTCGACGTCGTTGCGCTCGTACTGGATGTCGACGAGCTTGCGCAGCACTTGGTCGCGGTCGGCAGCGACGCCGCGCTCGAGGAAGACGAGGTTCTCGAAGTACTCCGTCGGCGAGCCGAGGCCGTAGATGCAAGACACGCTGGCGACGATGATGGTGTCGGTGCGCTCGAGCAGGGCCTTGGTCGCCGAGTGGCGCATCTTGTCGATCTCGTCGTTGATCGACGCATCCTTCTCGATGAACGTGTCGGTGCTCGGGACGTAGGCCTCGGGCTGGTAGTAGTCGTAGTAGCTGACGAAGTAGCGGACGGCGTTGTCGGGAAAGAGCACCTGGAACTCGTGGTAGAGCTGCGCCGCGAGCGTCTTGTTGGGCGCGATGACGAGCGTCGCGCGGTTCATCTCGGCGATGACGTGCGCCATGGTGAACGTCTTGCCGGATCCGGTGACCCCGAGGAGGACCTGCGCCGGCGCACCGGCGCGCAGGCCGGCGGAGAGCTGACGGATCGCCTCGGGTTGATCGCCTTGCGGCGTGACCTCGGCGGCGAGA
Organism: Binatia bacterium; assembly: GCA_041476145.1. Lineage (GTDB taxonomy): Bacteria > Desulfobacterota > Binatia > UTPRO1 > UTPRO1 > DP-19. Next base: position 3,436 of record JBGOSW010000028.1, on the reverse strand, counting down.
CGAAAGGTGCCAGGACGGCGCTCCACGACGAGCGATTATAGCCGCGCCGCCGCGAGCGACCAACGCGCGCCGCACGTACGAGGTGCGCTCGCGTCGCGCCGTGACGCTCGGCGCGTCAGTCGCGCGGCGACGCGTCCATCGGTTGCTCGTCCGCCGCGTCGGACGGCATGGTCTCGACTTCGCTCTCCGGAATTGCCGGATCCGGGCACGCGTCGCTCTCGCAACGAACCGCCGTGTCCGACCGCGGCGCCGCGCGCACGACCACCCGCGGCTGCCCGCGGGTGGCACCGAGCGGCGGCGGGCCGGCGGCACCGAGCGGCGGCGGGCCGGCGGCACCGAGCGGCGGCGGGCCGGCGGCGCCGAGCGGGGGTGGTCCCGCGGTGCCGAGCGGCGGCGGCCCGGCGGCGCCACTCGGCACCGAGCCCGGCGTGGTCGGCGGCAACGCACGTGCCGCCGCCGGGTGCGACGCGCCGAGGCGCGCCATGCCGCGACGGCGGACGTGTACCGCGCTCGCCGGCGCCACCGTGCCGAGCGACGTCACTGCGACGGCGAGCAGCGCGATGATGGCCGCGCGTCGCCGACGGTCACGACGTGCATCGCCGGCCATGGTCAGCGAGTCCGCCGCCAGTCGCGGTAGCGACGTTGAAAATCACGCCGTTCCGCCGGCGACATCCCACGATACTGCCGGTAGTTGTCGCGCAGGCGGTCTTTCTCCTGCGGCGGCAGCTCCCGCCAGCGATCGTAGTTCTGCTCGACGGCGCGCTGTCGATCGGGCGGGAGCTGCCGAAACCGCTGATAGTTGCGCAGCGCCTCGCCCTGCTCCGTCGGCGACAACTCGTCCCAACGCTGCACCAGGCGCAGCTCGTCGGCACGGCACGAGTCGACACCCACGGTTCCGCACAGACACGCCAGGACGGCCGCGGCCGCGAGATGCCGATGCCGCATCGTCACCCGACCGACGGCGTGTGCGGCGCGAGCCGGCCGAGGGGCTCGTCGTCGGTATGCTGCTGCACCTCCTCGAAGTGTTGCAGCTTCTGCAGCCGTCGTACGACCGGCAAGCGCAGAAAGAGCTCCGGATGCTCGACGAGCTCCGGCGGGTACCGGTCGAGATTCCCGGCGTCGGCGACGTCGCGACGCTCCTCGCGCTCGCCCTCGTGTCCGCGCTGCGCCATCGCCTCGTCGCCGTCGCCGCGAGGCCGTGACGCCGCAGCGAGCGATCGCGGGTCGCGCGCCGCGCTCCCCTCGCCGGCGATGCGCGCGATCGACGAGTACCAGACGAGCGCGACGGCGGCCGCCGCGGCCAAGGCCGGCACGGTCCAGAGCACCGCTCGCGAACGGCGGACGGCACGCGGCGGCACCGCATCGAGCCGTCGCCACATCCCCTCGCGAAAGTCGGCGGAGGGCTCGAGCGGGCGCAGCTCACCGAGCAGCGCCCGCAACCGGCGCAGACGCTCGATCTCGCGCCGGCAAGCGAGGCAGGTGCCGAGGTGCGCCTCGACGCGCGCGGCGTCGGTCTCGGTGTGCTCGCCGTCGAAGTAGGCGACCAGCTCCGCCGCGAAGGCCTCACAGGCGTCGATCACAGATACTCCTCGAGCTCCCGCCGCAAGGTCGCCGTCGCACGGAATACGAGGCTCTTCACGGCGCTCTCGGAGCACTCGAGGGCATCCGCCACCTCGCGGTAGGAGAGTCCGTCCACTCTGCTCAAGACCAGCGCCGCGCGTTGATTCTCCGGCAGCGTGCCCAGCACCTCGCGTATCCTAGCCTCGAGCTCCCGACCCGCCAAGGCGCTCTCACCCGGGAGGGCCGTGGGATCGGGCAGGAAGATTTCGGTGCGTTCACGGCTGTCGTCCGTCTCGCGCTCGAGCGAACGCGTCCGGTAGCGGCGCTCCGGACGGCGGACCTCGTTCAGGCAGGCGTTGGTCGCGATCCGATAGAGCCAGGTCGTGAACTTGGCGTTCGCCTCGTAGCGCGTGGCGGCGCGGTACACCTGCAGGAAGACGTCCTGGGCCAGCTCCTCGGCACGTGGCCTGCTTCCCACGAAATTGTATGCGAAGTTCACGATCGCCCTGCTGTGTTTCTCGAACAGCTCGCGGAACGCGCCCTCGTCGCCCGCTCGGAAGCGCAGCATGAGCTGGACGTCCGGATCGGATGCAGCCTCGGCAGCCGGCACGTTCGGAGTCTTCAACATCGTCGTCGTCCGCAGGTTGCGCCGGCCGGGCCGCCCGACGCGCACTCACCATAGAGAACCTCGCGGCGGGACGCACGCGCGGGCCGCTGGCAACGGCATTTCCGAGTTGGTAAGACGACTTGGCGACCCTCGCACCCTCGTCATGAGTCCCGATCCAGGCCAGGACGAAGCGCTCGCCGATCACCTGCGGCGCATCGAAGGGTACATGCAAGGGTGTGTGCTCTTGCGCTACCCGCGGGCGCGGAGCCCGCTCCGCGACGAGCTGGCGAGCTCACTCACCGACGCCCTTCCCGACGTGGTGCGCACTTGGGTCGGCCACGTCGGCCGCGCCTTCCGCATCGCCGAGAGCCAGTGGTCGGGCCTCACCACCGACATCGACGCCTCCATACGACGCTGGATCCGCCACATCGCCGACCCCGACGACTGCGACACCTACGTCTTCCTCCGCAGCCATGCGCGCCGCGGCTTCATCTCCAAGTTCCCGGCGTCGCGCTTCCTCTCCGGGCAGATCAAGATCTTCCAGCTCATGGGCGACCACCTCCGGCGCCGCTACGCCGCCGACCGGCCGCACCGCGCCGACCTCATGGCGCTCTTCGAGCAGGAGTGCGACGAGCGCATCCTCCACATCACCGACTTCTTCGTCGAGGCGCGCGAGGAGCAGCTCCGCGAGCAGGAAGCGACCTACCGCCGCTCGATCGACAACGCGCCGGCGGCGATCTTCAAGATCGGCTGGGACGACGGCGCCGTGCTCGCGGCGAACGTCGTCGCCGAGCAGTCGCTCGGGCACTCCTCGGAGGAGCTGCGCGGCATGCACAGCTGGGACTTGCACCCGCCGAGCGAACGCGAGGCGGCGACGCGCCTCTGGGAGGACACGCGGCGCCACGGCAACGCCAGCCGCGAGGACCTGCACGTCCGCACGCACAGCGGCGCGATCGTGCCGGTCTTCATCAACTCCGGGGTCATCGAGTACGGGGACCAGCGGTTCATCCAGCAGATCTGCGTCGACATCTCCGACCGCAAACGCCTCGAGGATCAGTTGATCCAGTCGGAGAAGATGGCCGCGATCGGGCAGCTCGCCGCCGGCATCGCCCACGAGATCCGCAATCCGCTCGGCATCATCATGAACGCGCTCTACGACCTCTCGGAGATCGTCGACGGCGGGAATCCCGACGTGCGCGAAGACTTGAAGATCGCCCGCGAGGAGATGGATCGCGTGCAGGCGATCATCAACAACCTGCTCGAGTTCTC
>JBGOSW010000027.1:0-33050 GCA_041476145.1 Binatia bacterium | reverse complement strand
CGTAGTTCCTCTTGGTGAACGCCTCGGACGCCTCTTTGTAGTACTCGTCGGCGCTCAGCTTCGGCTTGCTCTCGCTGCAGCCGGCGACGAGCGCGAGCGTCACGAGGATGGTTACGAGGCGAGTCATCCGTGGTCCTCCGAGAGCGGACGCCGAGCGGCGTCGCTCGACGTGCGACGCTAACGGAACCATGGCGTGGACGCAATCAGCGCGGCGCGACCATCGCGACGCGCAGCCGCTCGGCGGTCGCGTCGTCGACGAGGAGGCGTACCAGGCGAAGCGCGAACGCCATCGCCGTCCCGGCGCCGCGGCTGGTGACGACCGTGCCGTCCTCGACGACGGCCGCCTCCTCGTAGACGGCGGCGGTGATCTGCTCGCGCACGGAGGGGTGGCTGGTCGCGTGCCGGCCGGCGAGGAGCCCCTCGACCGCGAGCACGACCGGCGCGGCGCAGATCGCCGTCGTGTAGCAGCCGCGCGCCGCGAGCCGGGCGACGAGCGCGCGCACGGCGGGATTTTCGCGGAGATGCAGCGTCCCCGGCATGCCGCCGGGAAGCGCGATCATGTCGAGCGACTCGGCGTCGACGGCGTCGACGGTGGTCTCGGGCGTGATCGCGATCTCGTGCGAGCCGCGGATCGGGCCGGGCTCCGTCCCGGCGACGACGACGCGCACGCCGGCGCGTCGCAGCACGTCGATGATGGTGACGGCCTCGATCTCCTCGAAGCCGGGGGCGAGGGGGACGCAGACCGTCTTCACGCGCCGGGGCCTCCCTGCGGCCGCCAGCCGCGGAGGACGAGGAGTGCGCCGAGATTGAAGGTCGCGTGCGCGACGGCGGGTGCGACGAGCGAGCCACCGTGTATCGCGAGCAGACCGAGGCCGGCGCCGATGAGCGCCGCCCACGCGACGTAGATCCAGTTGACCGCGTGCAGCAGGCCGAAGACCAAGCTCGAAAGGCCGAGGCCGATCTCGGGCAGCAGGACGCCGCGGAAGAAGAATTCCTCGGACGCCCCGGAGAGCAACGCGATCACGATGATGTCGCGCGTGCGCAGCGAGCGGCTGAGGGGGACGAGCAGGGTGTCGCGCACGCGTCGCATCGCCGGCGACCAGAAGAGCACCGGCATCGCGAGCCAGAGGAGTCCGCCCACCGACGCGCCGGCGACGATCGCGCGCGGTGTCGGATGGCAGAGCGCCGCGATCGGCAGGTCGCGCAGACTCGCCCACGCGAGCCCGACGGCGACCAGCGCGCACGAGAGCGTCCACTCGAGGCGAAGGACGCGCACGCGGCTCATCGCTGCCTTGACCCCATGGACCCGATCGTACCATACGAGCGGCGGCCGGGCAGGGGTATGCGGGAACTCGTCGACATGTGGAGCAACACGCGGATGGTCGTCCTCACGGCGATGTGCGCCTCGCTCTATGCCGCCGTGCTGATCCCCTTCATGGTCGTGCCGCTGATCCCCGGGCTCACCCACTTCCGGCCGGCGAACGCGCTGCCGATCGTGTGCTCGTTTCTCTTCGGCCCGGCGGCGGCGTGGGGCGCGGCGTTCGGCAATCTCATCGGCGACTTCTTCACCGGCCTCGGTCCCGGCGACCTCTTCGGCTTCGTCGCGAACTTCCTGTACGCGCTGGCGCCGTACCGCCTGTGGCGCGCCTGTACGACGGCCGATCCGCTGCCGCGCACGCTCGGCGCCTGGTTGTTGCTCCTCGGCGTCATCACGACCGCGAGCATGCTGTGCGCGGCGACGGTCGGCTTCGGCCTCCAGCTCCTCGGCTTCGTGCCGTTTGCGGTGTTGGCGAACGTCGTCCTGGTGAACAATCTGATCACCAGCGCCGTCCTCGCGCCGCTGCTCCTCGCGGTGCTCTACCCGCGCGTGCGCCGCGCGCGCCTGCTCTACGGCGACATCCTCGGTGCCGCGCCGCGCTTGCCGCGATGGCGACGCTTCGCCGGCGTCGCGCTCGTCGTCACCGGCACCGGGCTCGCGTTCGTCCTCGGCAATCTCGCCTCCGGCGGCTGGCTCGATCCGTCGACCCTCGCCGCGCTGTCGCGGAACCTCCGCTTCGTCGTTCTCGTCCTCCCGGCGCTGGCGCTCGGGATCCTCGGCCTCGCGCTCCTGTAGCGACGCTGCGACCGCGCCGGCGCCCCGCGACGTCGACGACTCCGCGGCGTGGTTGCGTGGCGGGGAGCGTTCCCTTAGATCGGGCGCCCATGACCCGCGTCGGCGGCCTGCGAGGATCGCGGTAGTCGTGAGCGTCGCGCTTCGTCGCCTCGAGGTACGCGCGCTCGAATGCCGCTTCGCTGATCCGCCGGCGCGGGCGCTCGCCGGCGTCTCGCTCACCGCCGACGCCGGTGAGCTGGTGGCGATCATGGGGGAGAGCGGCGCCGGCAAGTCGACTCTGCTGCGCTGCGTGAACGGGCTCGTGCCGTCGCTCGTGCCCGCTGCATGCGCAGGAGAGATCCTCCTCGACGGCGCCGCGGTGCTCGGCGTGCCGGTCGGTGCGCTCGCCGGGCGTGTCGCGATGGTCTTTCAAGATTTCGAGTCGCAGCTCTTCTCCACCAACGTGCGTCTCGAGGTGGCGTTCGGGCCGGCGCAGCTCGGCGTCGCGCCCGACGAGATCGAGCGCCGCGTCGCCGCCGCGCTCGCGCGCGTCGAGCTCACCGACTTCGTGGGGCGCGACCCCCGCGCGCTTTCCGGCGGCCAGAAGCAACGGCTGGCGATCGCGAGCATCCTCGCCATGGCACCCGCGGTGATCCTCTTCGACGAAGCGGCGACCGATCTCGATCCGGCCGGACGCCAAGAGTTCTACGCGACGTTGCAGCGGTTGCGGACGGAAGGGCTCGCGCTCGTCGCCGTCGAGCACGAGATCGACCCCGTCCTCGGCGCGGATCGGTTGTACCTGATGCGCGCCGGAGCGGTCATCGCGAGCGGCCCGCCCGCCGTGCTGGCGCGCGACGTGGACGCGTTCCTCGCCTGCGGCGTGCGCCCGCACGACCTCGCGCTGCTGGCGCGCCGGCTCGGCGTCGAGCTGCCGCTCACGGTCGAGGACGCGGTGGAAGTGCTGCGCCGGCGCGGCGTGCGCCGTCCGTTGCCGGTAACGGAGGACACCGCGCCGCGCCGACCTCCCGGCGCGGACGGACCGCCGATTCTCGAGGTGGAGCATCTGAGCTACCGCTACGCCGACGGACCGGGCGCGGTGGACGACGTCAGCGTCGCCATCGGCGCCGGCGAGGTGATCGCGCTCGTCGGTCGCAACGGTTCCGGTAAGACGACGCTCGCCAAGCATCTGAACGGCCTGCTGCGCGCCACCAGCGGCACGGTGCGGCTCGACGGCGCCGACGTCGCCACCGTGCCGCTCGATCGGGTTGCGCAGCAGGTCGGCTACGTCTTCCAGAATCCCGACGATCAGCTGTTCGCCGCCACCGTCGCCGACGAGGTCGCGTTCGGCCCGCGCAACTTCGGTCTCGCGGGCGACGTGCTCACGACGCGCGTGGAGGAGGTGCTCGCGGCCGTCGGCCTCGCGGAGCGCCGCGACGCGGATCCGTTCCTGCTCTCGAAAGGTGAGCGCCAGCGCCTCGCGGTCGCGACCGTCCTGGCGATGGCGCCGCGCGTCCTCATCCTCGACGAGCCGACGACCGGTCTCGACTACCCGCAGCAGCGGCAGATGCTCGAGCTCCTCGTGCGCCTGCGCGCGCGCGGCACGACGATCGTGCTCGCCACGCACAGTCCATGGGTCGTCGCCGAGTACGCCGAGCGCGTGCTGCTCATGCACGCCGGTCGCCTCGTCTTCGACGGTCCGCTGGCGACGTTCGTCGCCGACGCGACCCTGCTGCGCGCGGCGGCGTTCGAGCCGCCGCCGGCGATGCGCCTCGGCCTCGCCTTCGGCCGCGCGACGCGCACCGTCGACGAGCTCGTCGGCGCCCTCGAGCTGCCGACTCGGTCGCGCTGACATGGCCCTCTCCCTGTACATCGATCGCGCGAGCCCGCTGCATCGCCGCCATCCGGTCGCCAAGCTCGCGGCGATGGTCCTGCTCTTCGCCGCGACCTTCCTCCTCGACGACCCGGTGCCGATCGCGCCGCTCACCGCCGCCGTCCTGGTGGCGACGGCCGCGGCGCACGCCTTTCCGAATCTCTGGCGGCTGCGTTGGATCGTCGGGCCGGTCTTCGTGTTCACGCTCGCGATCTGGACGCTCTTCTACCCGGCGCCCACGGGCGCCGCCGCGGGCCCCGCGGCGTGGCGCTTCGGCCTCGGCATGGCGCTCAAGCTCGAGACGTTCCTCGCGACCGGCCTGCTCTTCCTCGCGACGACGACGGTCGAAGAGTTCGCGTTCGCGTTGCGATCCCTCGGCGTACCGTACCGCGCCGGCTTCGTCGTGACGTTGGCGTTCCGCCTGGTGCCGGTCTTTCTCGAGTCGGCGCTGACCGTCGTCGACGCCCAGCGCTGCCGCGGCCTCGATTTCACGCGCGGTCGCGTGCATCAGCGCATCGCGCGTTACGTGCCGGTGATCGTGCCGGTTTTCATCGGCGGCTTGCGACGCGCCGACCAGATGGCGTTCGCCCTCGAGGTGCGCGGCTTCAGTTCGGGACGCCCGCGCACGGGATTGCCGCGACCGGCGGCGGACGCCGGCGATTGGCTGCTCGTCGCCGTCGCCGGCGCCGCGTTCGTCGGCTACGTCACGCTGTGGATGCTCGGCACCGGCCGCATCGTGCCGCGATGAACGCGCGCGGCACGCGCCCGGCGTGCGCGCCGACGGTCGTCGGTGTGCTCGCGACGGCGCTCCTCGGCGTGCTGCCGGCGCCGCGGCCGGCGGCGGCGTGGGGGCTCGCCGCGCACCGCTGGATCGCGCTCCGCGCCGCGGCGCTCACCCGTTGCGGTGCGCTCGGCGCAGAGCACGCCGCCGAGATCGCCGCGCGCGCGCTCGAGCCCGACACCGTCTTGAAGGCGCGCCTCGGTGCGGCCGAAGAGGCGCGTCATTTCCTCAATCTCGACGCCTACGGCGCGCCGCCCTTCGCGGCGCTGCCGCGCGACGAGGCGGTGGCCGTCCGTCGCTACGGTCGTGCCGCGCTCGAGCGCGAGGGCGTGCTGCCGTGGTACGGCGGTCGCCTGGCGCGGCGGCTCGCCGCCGAGATCACGCGCGGCGACATTGCGGCGGCGCGGCTCACCGCCGGGCACCTCGCGCACTACGCCGGCGACGCGACCATGCCGCTGCACGCCACCGTGAACTACGACGGTACGCGGACGCATCAGCGCGGCCTGCATCGCCGCGTCGAAGCGCGCCTGGTCGACGAGCGACTCGCCGCCTACACGGCGGACGCCGCCCGCGTCCGCGTCGGGCAACCGATTCCGCCGCTGCGCGCCGAGACGGCGCTCTTCGCGGCGCTCACCGCGTCGTTCGACGCCGTCGCCGCGGTGCTCGCCGCCGACCGCGCGGCACGGCGCGGCGCGCGCGTCGGCTCGCCACGCTACTTCCGGCGGCTCGACGCCGACCTGCACGCGCTTCTCGCGGCGCGCCTCGGCGCCGCCGCGGTCCTCACCGCGGCGCTTTGGGACGGCGCCTGCGGCCTACAATAGATTTCGCCCCCGCTCGCTGCGCTCGCGATGGGCGTCGCCGCCGGGAGTGAATCCCGGCGGCTCCCCACTACTCGTTGACCTCCTTGTCAGCGTTCCTAGTGCGGCAGGGCGACGAGGGCGGTGGCGAATGCGGCGTAGGCGGATGCGTCGAAGAGGACGAAGCGGACCTCGCTGAGGGTGCCGGGGTGGCGTGCGAGATGTGCCGCGGTCGCGCCGAGGGCGATCGGCGCCGCCTCGGCGAGCGGGTAGCCGTAGACGCCCGTCGAGATCGCCGGGAACGCGACTGTGCGCAGATCGTGTGCGCGCGCGAGCGCGAGGCTGTTCTCGTGACAGGCGGCGAGCAGGCGCGGCACGTCCGGGTTGCGGCTGTAGACCGGTCCGACGGTATGGATCACGTGGCGTGCCGGGAGTTTGCCTGCGGTCGTGATGACGGCGCGTCCGGTCGGGAGCCCGTCGGGCCACTCTTCGGCGCGAATCCGCCGACACGCGGCGAGGATCGCGGGACCGCCCTTGCGATGGATCGCGCCGTCCACACCGCCGCCGCCGAGCAGCGAATGGTTGGCGGCGTTCACGATCGCGTCCAGGGCGACGGCGGTGATGTCGCCGGCGGCGAGGACGAGCGCGCAGTCGCCGATCCGCAGCATCGCTCAGCGTCCCGCCGCGTCGGCGCGGTGCGCCGGGTCTGCGAGCCAGGCGGCGAGGTCGTCGGCGGCACCGGCCGCCTGCCGACCGACGTCGCTATCGGGCGCGATCGCGACGACGTGCCGGAAGTGCCCGAGCGCGCGGGTGAGGTCTCCGCGCTCGTACAGCACGGTCGCGAGCAGGAACTCCGACTTGTAGTGGCGTGGATTGATCCGCAACGCGGCGGTGAGCGCGCCCTCGGCGCGCGTGAAATTCTCGCCCGCGGTCTGCGTGTCGCCGCTCGCGAGCGCGGCGCGGGCGCGGGCGCGGTAGACCGCGCCGATGCCGTAGTGCGCCGAGGCGTGCGGCGCGATCGCGTTGGCGCGGGTGAAGAGCGCGAGCGCGTCGTCGAGACGACTACGGCGGAGCTCGAGGTGGCCGAGGTTGACGTAGGTGTCGCGTTTCGTCGTCGGGCTCGCCCGCGCGTCGAGCGCGGCGTGATAGGCGGCCGCGGCCTCGTCGAGCTTGCCGGCGTCGGCGAGCGCGAGGCCGAGGTTCATGTACGGAAGCGCGAACCCGTGCTGCTGTCCGGTGACGTCCGACCAGAGCGAGATCTCGTCGTGCCAGACGCGGTTCCGCAGCACCGTCGCGGTCGCGAGGAGCGCGAGGACGGCGACGATCGCGACCGACGCCGGCGCGAGGCGCCACAGCGGCGGACGCGCGGCGAGCGCGATCGCCGCCAGCAGCGCCAGCCCGACGGAGGGCAGATAGAGGTAGCGCTCGGCGACCGCCGTGACGGAGATGTCGGCGAGCACGACCAACATCGACGGCGCCAGCGCCGCGAGAATCCAGAGGACGGCGAACCGCGCGCGCGGTGCGCGTGCCACGAGCGCGACCGCGACGAGGCCGAGGATCGCGAAGGCGACGACCGTCGCGCCGCCCGGCACCTCGGGCAGGTAGGCGCAGAGTCCGACCGGCACGAGCAGGCGCTCGACGTAGAAGCCGAACGCAAGGAAGAGACGTCCGAGGTTCGCCGCGCTCGGGGCGGCGAGATGCTCGGCGCCGCCGGCGTCGTTCACCTGCCGGAGGGCGAGGTAGGCGAGTACGCCGGCGCTCGACGCGGCGACGCCGCTCCACACGGTCCGGTCGGTGATGGCCGCGTGCGCGCTCGGGATCATCGCCGCCGCGACGATGAGCGCGGGCACGACGACGCCGGGCTCTTTGCTCGCGGCTGCGGCGAACGCGCAGACGGCGATCGCGATCGCCATGCCCCAGACGTCGCGCGAGCGCGCGCGACCCTGCGCGCGCAGGCGCGCGAACGCGAGCAGCGCGAGGAGGGTGAAGGTCGTCGCCAGCACGTCGACACGCGCCGTGATCCACGCGACCGCCTCGGTGTGGATCGGGTGCACGGCGAAGAGCAGCGCGCCGACGAGCGCCGCCGGCGCGTGGCATCCGATGCGGCGCGCGACGAGATACACCAACGCCGCGTTCAGCGCGTGCAGGAGCACGGAGGTGAGGTGGAAGCCGAGAGCATTCCGCCACCACAGACATTGGTCGAGCCAGAAGGTGGCGAAGGTCAGCGGCCGAAAGACGCCGGGGAAGCCCGGGATGTCGGGTGGCTCGAGGAAGGCGTCGAGCGGCGAGCGATAGAAGCGGACACGCTGGTCGAGCGTGATGAGATCGTCCCACACGAAGCCGTGCGCGAGCGTGTTCAGGTACACGGCGAGCGCGACGAGAAAGACGACGACCGCGAGCGCACCGTCGCTCACCTGCGGCGGAGCGACGGCGGTGGCGACGCGCCTCGGCGTCGATCGATCTGCGGGAACTCGTGCCGATCGCCTCAACTTGACTCCCTCTGGTCGCCTTCCTAGCATGGCTCGCTTCGTGGGGAACGACGTGCAGAGCGGCCGTCGGCGGGTCGTCGTGACAGGCATCGGCCTCGTCACGCCGCTCGCGACCGGGGTCGAGAAGAACTGGACGGCGCTCATGGCCGGGCGTTCCGGTATCGGTCCGATCACGCGGTTTCCCGTCGCCGACTTCCCCTCGCGCATCGCCGGCGAGGTCGCCGACTTCGCACCCGAGGAATTCATCGAGCGGCGCGACATCAAGAAGATGGACCCGTTCATCCAGTTCGCCGTGGCCGCGGCGCGGATGGCGTTCGAGGGGTCGGGACTGAAGATCACGTCGGAGAACGAGGATCGGATCGGGGTGATCGTCGGCGTCGGCATGGGAGGCATCTCGAGCATCGAGCAGTTCCACCTGCTCTTTCTCGAGAGCCGGTTGCGCCGCGTGTCGCCGTTCTTCATCTCGAAGGTCATCGCCAACCTCGCACCGGGACAGATCGCGATCCGCTTGGGCGCCAAAGGCGTGAACTTCACGCCGACGAGCGCGTGCGCCTCGGGCGCGACGGCGATCGGCGAGGCGCTGCGCCACATCCGCCACGGCTACCAGGACGCGATCGTCGCCGGCGGCACCGAGGCGGCGCTCTGCGGGCTCGGTATCGGCGGGTTCATCGCCATGCGGGCGCTGTCCACGCGCAACGACGAGCCGGCGCGCGCGAGTCGCCCCTTCGACCGGGCGCGCGACGGCTTCGTCATGGCGGAAGGAGCCGGTGTCGTCGTCCTCGAGGCGCTCGACCACGCGCGCGCCCGCGGCGCGCCGATCCTCGCCGAGCTCATCGGCTACGGCGCCAACGAGGACGCCTTCCACATCACGGCGCCGGCGCCGGGCGGGGAGGGCGCGATGCGCTGCATGCGCCAAGCGCTCGCCGACGCCGGCGTCGTCCCAGAGGACGTCGACTACATCAACGCCCATGGCACCTCGACGCAGTACAACGACGCCAGCGAGACCGAGGCGATCAAGCGCGTGTTCGGCGAGCACGCCGCGCGTCTCGCGGTGAGCTCGACGAAGTCGATGACCGGCCACACGCTCGGCGCCGCCGGCGGCATCGAGGCCGCCTATACCGTGCTCGCGCTCGCGCGCGGCGTGCTGCCGCCGACGATCAACTACGAGGAGCCGGATCCCGCGTGCGACCTCGACTACGTGCCGAACGTCGCGCGCCGGGCGGAGGCGCGCATCGCGCTCTCGAACTCGTTCGGCTTCGGCGGCGCCAACGTCTGCCTCGCGTTCCGCCGCTGGGACGAGTGAGCGCAAGGAGAGCTTCGATGGCCTACGAGTTCATCACCTACGAGAAGAAGGATCGCGTCGCGTGGATCACCATGAATCGTCCCGACGTGATGAACGCGCTCCATCCGCCGGCGAATCTCGAGCTCTCGGCCGCCTGGGACGACTTCGCCGCCGATCCCGACTGTTGGGTGGCGGTGCTCACCGGGGCCGGCGCCAAGGCGTTCTCGGCCGGCAACGACCTCAAGTACACGGCGCAGCACGGTACCAAGGGCATCACGCTCGGCAGCGGCGGCTTCGGCGGCATCACCGCCCGCTTCGATCTTCCCAAGCCGACGATCGCGGCGGTGAACGGCTTCGCGCTCGGCGGCGGCTTCGAGCTGGCGCTCGCGTGCGATCTCATCGTCGCCGCCGAGCATGCGCGCTTCGGACTCCCCGAGCCGCGCGTCGGCCTCGCGGCCCTCGCCGGCGGCGTGCATCGCCTGCCGCGCCAGATCCCGCTGAAGCTCGCGATGGGGATGCTGCTCACCGGCAAGCAGATCAGCGCCGCCGAGGCGCACGCCGTCGGCCTCGTGAACGAGGTCGTGCCCGCCGCCGAGCTCGCGAGCGCCGCGGCGCGCTGGGCCGCGACGATCCTCGAGTGCTCGCCGACGTCCGTGCGCGCGACCAAGCAGGCGGCGATGGACGGTCTCGGCCGGCCGCTCGCCGACGCCATCGCGCGCTCGTATCCGTTGATCGGCGCGCTCTTCCAATCGGAAGACATGATGGAGGGCGTGGTGGCGTTCACGCAGAAGCGCAAGCCGCAGTGGAAGGGGCGCTGACGCGCGCGCCGCGGCATCACGATCGCGAAAGCGACGCTCTCGTAGCTACAGTCCGTTCCAACGGCGCGCCGGCGTCTCACCGGCGGGGAGTCATCGACTCGCGATCAATCGCGTCCCGCAATCGATGCAGAACGCGGCGTGCTGCCGCCTCGCCACGACGTGCTCGGCTTCCGTACACGACGCCATGCGGAGATTGTCGTTCACCACGCCACCGCACTGCGGACAGTGGCGTACGGGCGCGTTGCCGCGTCGATGATTCAGATTGTCGCAGGCGGTCACCGAGGATTACCAGCGATTGTAGGTGCCGCGTCCGTCACCGGATGCGCCGCCGCCGCTGCTCCGCTCCCGTGCCTCGCTCACCTTGATCGCACGGCCCTTGATCTCCTTACCGTCGAGCTGCTGCATTGCCTTTTGCGCGTCGCCGGTGCTCGTCATTTCGACGAAACCGAAGCCGCGGCTCTGTCCCGTCGTACGGTCCATGAGCACGGTGACGGAGGCGCACGGCCCCACCGCGGTGAAGAGGTCCTGCAGCTCCTGGCTCGTGACGTCGAATCCGAGATTCCCGACATGTAGTTTTTGACCCATGTTCACTCCTTTTTTGTTGTATCGGCTAGCTGAATGTTTTGAGAAGACGTCTCCTCGGCCTGCCGCTGCCCTGCGCGGAACTCGGACCAGAAGCGCCGGCGATCGTCGGTCCGATCGTGGCGTTCCTCACGGCGCTCGCGTCGCCATAGCCAGTCCCAACGACGTGCGAGCGCCTCACGCAGACCGCTCATCTCAGTTCATCCCGGCGAACGCCGGAGGTCTCCATCCGGAATCCCGGCACACGACGCACGTGGGAAAGACGGTCTGGCGGCCGTCGAGAGTTCCGACGAGGCCCCACGTCTCTTGCTGGATCGCCTCGTCGAGCGGATGGGCATGCCCGGCTTCCGTCGGGATGGATTTCCCGCAATGTGCGCACAGCGTACGAAGGGTGCGATTTCCTTCGGCTCGATAGGCACTACCTCGAACCGGCACGATCGCTCCTGCTGGTTGTCTTGGCGAACATCGACCCTCGATCGCGGCGAAGCCCGCGCAGCCCATGCGGAGAGGACGCGCGAGACGCGCGACCTACGATCCGCGCCGCTGAGCCGTGTGCTCGCGGGTCGAGGTAGTCATTACAGTACGCTGAATACCGGGACGCGCAAGGAGAATCGTCACCGAGGAGGCACAGCAGGCGCTACGACATCCGATCGACGCGGCGTCCATTCAGCGCCCCGCGCGGAGTCTGCCGGCATTGGTTGCGGATTTTCCCTTGCGGTATCGAGGGCGCGGCACTAATCCTCCAAGGATGCGCGTTTGGGTTGCGTCGCTGGCGTTATTGCTCGCGACGGCGGCACCCGCCCCCGCCGCCGACTATTTCGTGAAGAACGGCGGTGTCGACACCGCGGACGGCCTCTCGCTCGCGACCGCGTGGGCGACGCTCGGTCACGCCGCCGGCGTCGTCGATCCGGGCGACGTCGTCCACGTGCAGAACGGCAGCTACCAGGGGTTCTACCTCGACCGCTCGGGCACGGCGGCCCAGCCGATCACCTTCATTGCCGACGGTGCCGCCGTGCAGATCACCGCCGACAACGGCACGACCCCCGACGGCATCAACGTCGAAGGCGCCGATCACGTCGTCATCGACGGCTTCATCGTCAACGACCGCACGCGCGCCGGCATCCGCGTCGCGGTGGCGTCGTTCGTCACCGTCCGCAACTGCCACACCGGCCACAACGGGCGCTGGGGCATCTTCAGCGGGCACGCCTACGACTTCACGATCGAGAACAACGAGGCGCACGACTCCGTCGCCGAGCACGGCATCTACGTGTCGAACAGCGGCGACCGGCCGATCATCCGCGGCAACGTCGTCCACGACAACCACGCCAACGGCATCCACATGAACGGCGATCTCAGCCAGGGTGAAGACGGCACCATCTCGAACGCGCTCGTCGAGCGCAATGTCATCTACGGCAACGGCGTCGGCGGCGGTTCCGGGATCAACATGGACGGCGTCACCGACAGCGTCGTGCAGAACAACCTCCTCTACGACAACCACGCGAGCGGTATCAGCCTCTACCAGATCGACGGTGCCACCGGCTCGACGAACAATCTGGTCGTGAACAACACCATCGTGAACGCGGTGGACGGGCGCTGGTGCGTCAACATCAACAACGGCTCGTCGGGCAACCACGTGGTGAACAACATCCTCTACGACTTCCACCCGTTCCGCGGCGTCATCACCATCGACGACTCGAGCCGTCCCGGCTTCGTGAGCGACTACAACGGCGTCATGAGTCGCTTCAGCAGCGACGCCGGCGACACGGTGATCAGCCTCGCCGCATGGCAGGCGCTCGGCTACGACGCGCATTCCTTCTTGGCGACGCCCGCGGATCTCTTCGTGACGCCGGGGAGCGACTTTCATCTCTCGCCGACGAGCCCCGCGGTCGACGCCGGTACGGCGGCGAGCGCGCCGGCGAACGATCTCGAGGATGCGCCGCGGCCGGTCGGCGCCGGCGTCGACGTCGGCGCCTACGAGCGCCAGCTCGACCATTGCGGAGACGGCAGCATCGATCCCGGCGAGCAGTGCGGTGAGCCCGGCCTCACCTGCGGCGATCCGTGCACCCACTGCTCGGGCTGCACCTGCATTGCCAACGCGCTCGTCTGTGGCGACGCCCTCGTCTGTGGCAACGAGCAGTGCGAGGTCGACGGCGATTGCGCGCCGGGCGAGGCGTGCAACGCCTGCGCGTGCGTCAACGCGCCGGCGTGCGCGAGCGGCATCACGATCGTCAAACCGGGGCTCGGGCTACGCGCGGCGCCGTTCGCGCTGCGCACCCAAGGTCAGGCCGTCGTGCCGAAGCCGTGGCAGGGTGTCGACCCGGTCGCGAACGGCGTGCGGGTGGTCGTCGACGCGATCGCCGGCGCCGGCGGCCTCGACGTCACGATTCCGGGCGGCGCGATGGTGAACCACGTCGGCTGGTCACTGAACCGCGCCGGCACGACGTGGACCTATCGCGATCGTGTCGGCACCCACGGCGGGGTTGCCAAGGTCGTGGTGAAGAACCGCTCGTCGCATACCGACGGCCTTCTCAGCTGGTCGATCACCGGCAAGAGCGCGAGCGCGCTCGTCCTCCCCGACGTGTCGGCCGTTCGGAGTACGGTCGTCCTCGGTGCACCGGCTGAGTGCGCGAGCTTGACGTGGAATCCCCCCGGCGCTTCGCGCCCGCGCTGCAAGGGCACCCCGGCGAAGCTGACCTGCCGCTAGACGACCACCGGATTCCGGTCACGCCGAGATGATTCGTTTCTCCTACACGTTCCGACTCCCCGACGGGACGGAAAGACACTTCGAAGTGCGCCTCGACGGCGACACCCTGGCATCCGTGCCGGCGAAGGATGTACCGAAGCCTGCGTGGACCAAGCTGAAGTATTTTCAGTGCGCCAACTGCCCACTCGGCGATGAAGTCGAGCATTGCCCGGTCGCGGTGAACCTCGCAGCCGTCGTGGAGACCTTCAAGGATGCCGTGTCGTTTGAGGACACCACCGTCGAGGTCGAGACCGAAGAGCGGGCGTACGAGAAAAAGACAACGCTCCAAAAAGGGCTCAGTTCGATCATCGGTATCTACATGGTGACGAGCAACTGCCCGGTGATGGACCAGTTGCGCCCGATGGTGCGGTTTCATTTGCCGTTCGCGTCCATGGACGAGACGATCTACCGAGTCGTAGCCATGTATCTGGTGGCCCAGTATTTTCGGATGCGCAAGGGCAAGACGCCGGACTGGAAGCTCGAGCATCTGACCGACATCTATCGAGAGGTTGCCAAAGTGAACGAGGGCATGACGGAACGGCTCCGGCATGCGTCGACCGAGGATGCGAACGTGAATGCCTTGACCATCCTGTCCACGCAGGGCGGCATGGTACCCATGTACTTGGAGGACAGTCTCGCCGAGATGGAACATTTGTTCCGAGGATTCGTCGAACGAGAGTAGGGCGTTTGTCCGAAATTGCTTTTCGACGACGTGGCAACGCGACCTACGGCGGTGTCTCCGCCGCAGGAGCGTCCTTCGTTATCGTCCAGGTTCCGGGAAGAGACTCGACCATGTGGAGACCGTGCCTCCTCGCTATCGCCAAGAACTTCCCCGAGAGCCGGGTGGGCGGATTGAGGAATACGACGCGCAAACCCTTGCGACCGACGCTGGCAGCTTCCCCGAGGACCGTGATGATCTCGTCGACGAACGACGGCGTGACAGCTTCAATACCCGAGAAGTCCAGCGCAAGCGCACCACCGTTCGGATCCAAAGGAGCCACGAGCAAATCCTTGATTGCTCTGGCGGATTCCCGCGTCACGAGAGCGCGTTTGCGGAGGAGATCGTAGATTTTTATCGTCGCCATATTCCGTCGGTCACGCGGCGATGGACGCTGACACGAGAGTTCCTGGGAACAGCGTCGTTCGTTGGGGATCGCCTTGGGTCGCCTCGTTGATCTGCAGCATCCCGATGCCAGAGTGAATGATCAGCTGCCGACCCGGCTTCCTCATGTCCTCGCCTACTCCGAACAGGCCGATCCCGCGAGTCCGCGAACCCGTTCGACTGATGCCCTCCTCGAGAGCGAGCTCAATGGCATCCCAATCGTAAGGGACTTTGTCCGCGAGCGATGGGTTGCGCTCGAGCGACTGACGAATACCGATCCCCCCATCGGCGACCGCGCAAACGAAGCGCCGACCTGCTTGCGATTCATAGAACTGAATGATCCCGAACGCTCCAATCGGAGACTCCGCGTGTTGGACGGCGTTGAGCGCAAGCTCGGCGAAAACCTCGCTCACCAGCGGATGAAGATTGGCAGATCCCATTCCTGCACGTGCCAGTGCATCGAGGGCATCATTCGCGAGCTGCTCAACCTCACCTTCGCTCTGGAACCTTGTCAATGGAACGATGAGCTGAGGCGCCTGTCTGTTGGAGAGGCCACGGTCGTCGACCTCGACCCCGGAGTCCTTGAGGAGTCGGAGCAGACCGACCGACTGTAGGTATAGACCAATGCCGAGATTCTCGGGAACCAATAGTCTGCATGCGGATCCGCGAGCGACCGCCAATAGAGGAAATACCGCCGTCCAGAGTACTGCCGGTGGTCGAATGAACTGGCACTCCCGCATGTCGATGTCCACGCGCGCATCCTGAAAGGCTGTGCGGCGTGGATCTACGGATGCAGAGGCCGAGTGGTGAGGCAAGTCACCAGCGTGCCAAAAGTTTTCTGGGACAGCGATCCTCATGGTCAACGCGAGTCATACCACGCGCAGCGCCGCCTCGCGACGTCGCGCGAGCTTCGCTCGACGTGGCCTTGGGGGCAAGGCCGCGTCCGAGGCGGAGCCGAGATTTATGGACGCGTCAGTCGAGGCAGCCGCGGCGTTCACGGACGCGGTGCAAGCGGGGCTCGACACCAACGTGCTCGTCTACGGGGCCGACGTCGACTGCGCCGAGCATCGACGGTGCCCGGTACGGAGGTCCGGCGAGCATCGAGCGGGCGTGCGCATCGATGCGTGGGGGCCGGTCGCGACCGGCGTCTATTTCAAGAGACGATCCCGGCGCCGGAGTCCGGCGTACAGGACACGGTCTGAGGAAAAGACTGACGATTCGCCGGCGGCACCTGCTTTGCTCAGCCGTGAAGCCAATCACGCTGATACCTCGTCCCCCGTGTCGCGCGCCCTCTATCTGATCAATCCCGCTTCCGACTTCCCCACGTATTTCAGCGCCGAGGTGTTTGCCGCACGCGGGCTCCGGCCCGCGACGTACATGGCCGACCTGGCGACGACGACCTTGGCGGCGATGGCCACGCCCCACCTGCACGTGGACATCTGCGACGAGAACGTCACCGCGATCGACTTCGATCATGACGCGGAATACGTCGGCATCACGGGAAAGCTGACGCAGTACACCCGGATGGTCGCCGTCGCGCAGCGTTTTCGCGCCGCGGGTAAGACCGTCCTCATCGGCGGACCATGCGCCAGCCTCTCACCGGACCTGCTGCGCGCCCACTGCGACATTCTCGTTCGCGGGGAGATCGAGGAGATCAGCGACGAGCTCTTCTCCGCCCTGCGCGCGGGAACGTGGAAAGACGAATACGTCGGTACGAGGCCGGATCTCGCGGGCTCTCCGACACCACGCTGGGACAAGTACCCGAACCACCGCGCCATGAGCGGGACGTTGCAGACGTCGCGGGGCTGCCCTTTCGAGTGCGAGTTTTGCGACGTCATCCAGTACCTAGGGCGGAAGCAGCGTCATAAGCCGATCGCGCAGGTGCTCCACGAGCTCGACGCGCTCTACCGGCACGGCTACCGTTCGGTTTTCCTCGCCGACGACAACTTCACCGTCTATCGCTCGCGCGCGAAAGAGCTGCTCGCCGCTATGCGCGCGTGGAACGAGCGGCAACCGGACGGCCCGGTGCACTTCATCACGCAAGTGTCGGTCGACGCCGCTCGTGACGACGAGCTGCTGAGGATGTGCGCCGCGGCGGGTCTACGCCAGGTCTTCATCGGCCCGAGACCCCCAACGTCGAGAGCCTGCGAGAAACCAAGAAGAGACAGAATCTCCACGGCGATCTCGTCGCAGAGGTGCAGCGATTCGTCGACCACGGCATCGTCGTGTATGCGGGGATGATCGTCGGCTTCGATCACGACGGGCCCGAAATCTTCCGCCGCCAGTACGAATTCGCGAGCGCGACCCCCATCCCGGTCTTCAGCCTGGGGGCGTTGGTGGCGCCGGCGGCGAACCCGCTCCACGACCGCATGGCCGCGGCCGGACGGCTGGTCGAAGGCTCCGAGGTCGCGGCGATGCCGTGGAGCACCAACATCGAGCCGCGCGCGATCACGCGCGACGAGCTGTTCCATGGGATGCGCTGGCTCTGCAGCAGTCTGTACGCCCCAGGCGAGTTCGGCGAGCGCGTCTCCAAATTGCTCGACGGTCTACGCGGCAGGCTCCCCACGAGTCCCCGCTCCGTGGGGGGCAACGGGCGGAAGCCCGAGACGTTGCCCTCCGACCTGCGCATGCTCGTCGCCCAGCTCGGCAACCTCGGCGCCGAGGAGAGCCGGATGCTCGAGAGGATCGTCGCCCGCCTCGCCGAGCAGCACGAGGCCCGTTACTACGTCGGGGCGCACCTCGTGCAGTACATGCAGGTGCGGCACATGTACGCGTACGGTCGCTTCTGGGATCCCCGCCCGGCGCCGTGACGCGATCCGCCGCCGGCTACAAAATCAAAAACACGAAGAGAATCGCCAGGCCGAGGAGAACCGTCTTTTTGAAGGACTCCCGGTAAATGATCCAGAACACCGGAAGACTCGCCAGAAACGCCAGGGGCGCCTCGAAAAAGCGCGTGAGCCAGACGGCCTTCTCCGGGTTCTGGTGGAACCAGACCGAGAGGTCGTGCGGCGTGCAGGCTCGGAACGTGAAGATCGCGAGAACCGAAACACACGCCGTCGCGAGAGCGGACACGATGGAGTTCTTCAGGGACCTCTTCTGGAAATCCATCCGCTCGGTCGAGACGTGAATCAGAAACCCGAGGAACGCCCACAGAACGGCCAACATCCCGAAGATGAAGAATCCCAAAGCGACCTCCTGAAATGCGCGCGCTCCCGACTTACCTCACTTCAACGGACGGAAGAGATTCGCGACGACGAGGTCGGCGACCTGCTCGCCCTGACGGATGCCCTCCACCTTGTCGAAGCGCCAGTGGATGCCGAGGTAGATACGGCTCTGGCCGTTTTCCTCCTCGGCTTGGCTGAGGGTTTCGAAGGTGCGGGGCAGGCGCGGTCGGATGTTGCCGAACTGGTCTTTGGTGACGCCGTTGAACTCGTCGGAGACGAAGGTGAAGCGGATGGCGTCGGTGCCGTAGAACCGGCGCAGGGTTCCGAAGAGCGCGCCGCCGAAGGTGGCGTGGCCCGAGACGTAGGCGGGGAACGGCGGCGTGAAGTTGGTGTTGGCGCTGTTGTCGGCGGGAGCGCCGAGGGGCGACCAGGTGGGATCGCCGATGGTCGCGGGGTTGCCGTCGCCGAGACCGGTCGGGCCGGTCCCCGGGTCGGCCTCGCGGACTCCGGTCACCGGTCGCCACAGCTGGTAGAAGTACTTCGTCTCCCAACCGGCGATACCGGCGTCCGCCATCGCGACGTTCACGAGCGCGAGCATGCGGGCGTTCTCGACGACCGACAGGCCGTGCTCGCTGCCGATCTGCACGGCGATCTGGTTGTAGATGACGACCGGCGCGCACAGGCTCGGCTGCGCGTCGTAGCCCCAGTAGATGCCCGCGACCGTCTGCTCCGGTGTGCGGCTCGTCGGCGTCGTGATGCCGTCGCCGCCGAGTGACTTCACCTCGTTGAACGCGGCGGCATACTCCGCGCTGTCGAGCGCGGGGGGCGGCGGCCCGCGAAACTGCGCGGAGCTGGTCATCACGAACGGCGTCACCAGGCCCCACTTCGGGCCGAGCGGCGTCGCGTCGGGATGCAGCGGGTCGGCGCGCCACACTCCCGGCACGTCGCCGTAGACGAAATCGTTCGGGACGCCGGGCGCGCTCAGCTCCGCGCCGTCTGCGCTGCGCGCGTCGACGCAGGTAGCGGCGGCGGTGCGGCCGACCGCGATGCCGTCGGCCTTCGGCTGGCCGTCGGGGATCGCGCCGAGGTCCGCGGCGAGCGCGGTGTCGAAGGTCGCCCGTTGCGACGGGTAGAGCTCGACGGCGGTGTCGTGTGCCGCCTGCGCCACGGCCGCCTCGATCGAGGAGCCGCGCGGCGCCGTCCCCTCCGGGAAGAAGGTCGCGAACGAGCCGTCGATCATCGCCACGGCGTCGGCGACGGCGATGTGGATCATCGCGAAGGCGCGGCTGGTACGCGTCGGGCCGAGCTCCTCGCCGAAGGTGCGCTGTTCGCCGGGCTGGACGGCCGTGTGATCGAGGCGCGAGGCGTCGATGGCGACCGCGTTCCAGCGCAGGACCGGATCGGCGGTGCCGCTCCCCGCGTGGCCGCCACCGTCGCCGCACGCCTGGAGGAAGAGGACGAGGCCGGCCACGATGAGACCGAGGGGTACGCGCTCGTGGACACGTCGCATATGGTGCTCCCTGCTCTGCGCCGGAGATACGGGAGGCGCGACGGCCGAACATATGCGTCGACTGCCGAGCCGGTCAACGATCATTCGGCTTGCAATCAGTCCGCGAGCAGTTGCTTCGTGATCCAACGTGACAGTGCTGGGATGAGCGGCGTAGCGGCATACACGTGCGGGTAGACGATGGTCTTACGCTCACGCCGCAGTGCCGAGACGAGGAGCTGCGCGAGGGCAGTCGCCCGGCCGACGGGCATGAAGCCAAGGTTACGCCGCATCTTGGTGCCGAGGTCGGGCCGTGCCTTGAAGTCGCGGAACATCGGCGTGTTCACCAACCCCGGGAACACGAGGACGACATGCACCCCTGAACCGCTCAATTCCACGCGCAACGCTTCTGTCGCGATGGCCAAAGCAGCTTTGGTCGATGGATAGTGTCCGGTACGCGGGAACGGTGTGATTGCTCCCAAGGATGACACATTCACCACGGCGCCACTGCCCCGCGCAATCATGGGGGGCACGAGCGCGCGCGTGAGGGCCATCGGCGACCAGTAGTTGGTTTCGAACAACTCTCGGGCGTGCTCGTCATCGCCTGCTTCCGAATAAGAACCCTCTCCCTCCGCGGCGGCGTTGTTGATCAAGATGTCCACGTTGCCAAGGGCTGCGAGCGTTCGTGCCGCCAGGGCCTCGGCTTCGCCGCGCTCCGCGAGATCCACGGCCAGCACGCTCGGACGTACCGCGCCGCGACCGGCAATGGAGTCGGCGAGGGCCTCCAACGCCTCCAACCCCCGGGCCGAGAGGGCGAGCGCTGCACCCTCCGCGGCGAGCGCTCTTGCGACGGCCTCGCCGATCCCCCTTGAAGCACCAGTGATGAGTACCTTCTTTCCTCTCAGCTCCATCTTGAGTCCCCTTTCTCTACGGTCCCCGGCGCCGATACTTAGATACTTCGACAACCATCGAACTATAAGCCGAAAAAAATTCAGTCGAACAGTGTGCGTGCCAGATCCTGGGTTTTAGGATTGATCCGGCACACGAGAAACTTCCCTTGCCGCTCGGCGATGATCAACTCGGCGTTCACGAGCTCCTTCACATGATGAGAGACGGTCGGCGATCCGATCTTCAACGATCGAACGGCATCCGTGACGGGACAGCCGCATCCGACATCTAATTTTGCCTGATCACTCTTCAGAATCTCCGAATAGATTCTCAATCGATTCGGATTCGAGAGCGCGCGAAAAATCTTTGCCAGGCGATCGACGTCTTTCACAGTTCGATACATATCGAACTATGGAGACCCGGTCAAGGCGGACGGCTCAGGGTCGGCGCCACAGGAGCGAGGCCGCCATCGCCAGTCCGATCACCACCACGGCACGGCGCACGGTGGCGCGTCCCACACGTCGGGCGACGCCGGCGCCGCCATAGCCGCCGACGATCGCGCCGACGCCGAGCACCAGCGCGTCCATCCAGCTGACGTTGCCTTGGAACGCGAAGTAGGTCGCGGCGACGGCGTTGATGCAGAAGGCGAAGGCGTTCTTCAGGCCGTTCATGTGCAGGATGTCGGTCACACCGAGGAGCCCGAGGGCGGCGAGCATGATGATGCCGATGCCGGCGCCGAAGTAGCCGCCGTAGAGCGCGACCAAGAACTGAAAGAGCACCGCGCCGACCATCCAAGGGAGGCTCGACGTCGCGGGGCTCTCGGTCGTATGCGTCGGGTGTCGTACCGCCGTCGCCGCCGGCCCGTGCAGTCGGCGGCGCAGCCGGCGCGTGATCGGCCCCTGCGCTGCGAACAGCGCGGTTGCGAACAGGATCAGGTACGGAACGATCGCGGCGAACGTCCGCGACGACGTGCGCAGCAAGAGCACCGCGCCCGCGAGGCTGCCGAGGACGGATGGTAGCGCGAGGAGGAGCAGGATCCGGCCGCCGCCGCGCAGCTCGCGGCGGAAGCCGACGGCGCTCGCGAGCGACCCGGGCCAGAGCGCCACGGTGTTGGTCACGTTGGCGACGATCGGGTCGCGCCCGATCCACATCAGCACCGGAAACGACAGCAACGTGCCGCCGCCGGCGACCGAGTTGATGAGTCCGGCGACGACGCCGGCGGCGAAGACGAGCAGCGTGCTCGCGACGTTCACCGCGATCCGCGCGCGTGCTGTCGGTGGTCCGGCATGGGGCGCGATGATAGCGTGACGCGTCGAGAGGCGTCGAATGGCCCACGATCTTTTCGAGCGACGAGTATTTTTCGTGGTGGGGAAGGGCGGCGTCGGCAAGAGCACGGTGGCGGCGCTCCTCGCCGTCGCGCTCGCCGAGCGCGGCAAGCACGTGCTGCTCGCGCAGATGGGGCCCGGGCGTCGACTCGGGGAGGTGCTGCGCGTCGACGGCGGTAGCGAGGCGCCGGCGGAGGTGTTCCCCGGACTCTGCTTCCTCACCATCGACGGCGAGACGGCGCTCGGCGAATATCTCGGCCTCGTGCTGCCGGTGAAGCGGGTGCATCGTCTGGTCGTCGGCAGCAAGCTCTACCACCACTTCGTCGCTGCGGCGCCCGGTCTGAAGGAGCTCATGACCGTCGGCAAGATCTGGTACGAGGAGCAGCTCGAGTCGGGTCGCGGCCGCAAGTGGGACGCGATCGTCGTCGACGCGCCGGCGACGGGGCACAGTCTCCAGTATCTCCGCATGCCCGCCGCCGCGTACGAGGCGTTCGGCGCCGGCCTCGTCCGACGCGAGGCAAGGAGAGTCCTCGACCTCCTCGAGGATCCGGTGCGCACGGCGGTCTGTCCGGTGACGACCGCCGAGGAGATGCCGGTCAACGAGACGACCGAGATGTACACACAGTTGCGGGAGCGCCTGCGGATGCCGCTCGGCGTCCTCTTCGTGAACCGCGTGCATACCGCGCCGCTCGCGCCCGAGGCGGTGCCGGCGGCGCCCGCGGGCGCGTCGTCCCTCGTCGCCGACGTCCTGCGGTGCGGGCGCGAGGAGGCGGGCTGGTCGGCGATCAACGCGCACTACCTGACGCGCCTGCGGGCGAACGTGCCGATGCCGACGGTCGAGCTGCCGTTCCTCTTCTGCGAGGAGTTCGGCCTTCCCGAGGTGCGCCGACTTCTCGGCCACGCCGAGCGGCAGCTCGCGACGCTGCCGGCGGCCGGGGCGCATTGATGCTCGACGCGCTCGTCCGCGACCATCGCGTCGTGATCTGCGTCGGCTCGGGCGGCGTCGGCAAGACGACGACGTCGGCGGCGATCGCGCTCTGGGGTGCGGAGCAGGGACGGCGCGCCGTCGTCCTCACCATAGACCCGGCGCGGCGGCTCGCCGACTCGTTCGGCGTCGGCGCGCTCGGTGATGAACCGCGCGCCGTCGATCCCGCCGTCCTCGCCCGCCACGGCATCGTCGCCCGCGGCACCCTGGCGGCAATGATGCTCGATCAGAAGGGCGCGTGGGATCGCCTCGTCGCACGCCACGCGCCCTCCGACGAGGTGCGCGAGCGCATTCTCCGCAATCGCTTTTACTTGAACCTGTCGCAGAGCTTCGCGGGCTCCTACGAGTACATGGCGATCGAGCAGCTGTGCGTGCTCGTCGAGAGCGGCGCCTACGATCTCATCGTCCTCGACACGCCGCCGACGAAGCACGCGCTCGACTTCTTCGAAGCGCCCGAGCGCATCCGCGACTTCCTCGATCGCCGCATGGTCCGCTGGCTGGTGATGCCGTACCTCTCCCGCGGCTGGATGGCGGCGAAGGCGATGAATCGAACGGCGGGATTTCTCTTCCGCAAGCTCGAGGAGGCGACCGGCATCGCCGCGCTCGCCGAAGTCTCCGACTTCTTCTCGGCGATGAGCGGCATGTTCGACGCCTTCTCGGCGCGCACCGACACCATCCATCAGGTGCTGCGCGCGGCGAACACCGCGTTCGTCCTCGTGACCGGTCCCGAGGAGCAGGTGCTCACCGAGGCGGAATTCTTTTCCAAGCGCATGCACGCCCTGCGCATGCCGCTCAAAGGCGTCGTGTTCAACCGCGTCCACGAGGAGTTTCCGGCCGACCCCGCGATCTTCGCCGCCGGCACCGTGGTGCACGGCGACGAGGCGACGATCGAGGCCGCGATGGCGAAGGCTGGCGTGGATCCGGCGCACGCGCGCTGGCTCGCCGGCAACTTCGTCGACTACCAGCTCCTCGCGCGCGGCGAGGCGCTGCGCATGGAGCAGTTCCGCCGCGGCCTGCCGCGGCGCGCGCCGTTCGTCACCGTGCCGAACTTCGACTCCGACCTCCACGACGTCGCGGGGCTGACGCGCATGCACCGATTTCTCTTCGGGAAGCGCGCGACGACGGGCGCCCACGGGCGTGCAGCGGACGGCGGATCCCCCGTGCTGCGACGCCGCGGACGGGGCGCGAAGAGACGCAGCTCGCGTTGAGCATCCCCCAGTGTAAGCGGAGGACGTGCGGGCGGTCTTCCGTATGGCGCACTAGGGGAACGGGATACCCGCAGTGCCCTCCGGGAAGTAACCGTAGCAGGTGTGGCCGTCGTCACACTGCTCGCAGCAGAAGCTCTGGAGGAGCCCGTCGCCGCAGGCGAACTCACAGCTCACGCTGATGCAGTCCCCGCTGCCCGTGGCGGTGCAGTCGTTCTCGTCGTCGCAGGGGATCCGCATGTCGTCCGAGCAGCGCAGGGGCTGCGGAACGCAGCAGCTCTGCCTCTTGCAGGTGGCGGAGCAGCCGTCGCCGTCGAGGCGCGTGCCGTCGTCGCACTCCTCGCAGCACCACGGCTCGACGACGTGGTCGCCGCAGAGACTGTCGCAGCTGTAGCAGACGCACGGGCCCGTCGGGCACTGGGCGTCGGTCTGGCAGCCGATCTCGATGTTGTCGACGCAGCGGCACGGTTGCGGGTTGCAGGTCACCTCGCGGCAAGCGGGTGAGCAGTCGCCGCGGAGCGTGGGGCTGCCATCGCACTGCTCGCAGCAGAAATCGTCGATGACACCGTTTCCACACAGGCTCTGACAGTCGTAGCAGACGCAGGAGCCGTTGTTCGGGCAGTCGGTCGAGCTGCCGCAGGCGATGCTGTGGTCATCGACGCAGCGGCACGGGTCGGGTACGCACGCGGGCGGATCGTGGCACGGGAGCGTGCAGCCGTTGCCGTCGTCGCATGGCTCACAGCAGAAGTCGTCCACGACGCCGTTGCCACACAGGCTCTGGCACGAGTAGCTGACGCACGGTCCGCCGACGCCGGCACGCACACAGTCGCCTGAGTCGTCGCACGGCACCCGCGTGTCTTGCGCGCACCGGGTCGGCTGCGGGATGCAACACGGCTGCACCTTGCAGTCGGCCGAGCAACCGTCGCCGTCGAGGCGCGTGCCGTCGTCGCACTCCTCGCAGCACCATGGTTCGACCGTCCCGTTTCCGCAGAGCTGGTCGCATGAGAAGCTCTGGCAGATCCCGCCGGCCTTGGTGCACGCCTGCATGCTGGCCGGCAGATCGCACGGACCGGCGTCGACCCCACCGATTCGACACCGGGTCGGGCGCGGCTCGCAACAGGTGGTGCGCGCCAGCGTTGCGGGGACGCAGAGCTCCGTCGTGGGGTAGACTAGGGGACTCAAGTTGCCGAACTGATCGGCGGTCTGCACTGCGACCGGCGTCTGCGAGGGCTCCACTGTGACCTTGTAGCAGAGCAGCGCGTCGTCCGGGCGCGGGATGCCCTCGCCGTTCTTGTCGGTGGGAACGCAGAGACGCACGGGCTTCGATACCTTCGCTACGCCTACGACGAACTGATCGGCGACGTTCACGACGCGCTTCGTGAACCTGGGCCCCTTGCGGGTCACGCCCACGTCGACGCAGCGATAGTGGTCGACCTCGTGCATGGCCGGATCTGGGGGGAGAGGTGGTGGACCGGGCGGATGCGTCTTCGTCGCCGGGACCAGCAGGCCGCGGGTGCTTTTCAGGTTGAGCGTGAGCGTGCCGAACTGGTCGGTCACGTCGACGGCGACGCGCTGCGTGTCGAAGCCCGTCGCGCGATAGGCGAGGAGGTGCGTCACCGCGTCGATCACACCCTCACCGTTCTTGTCGGCAGGGGCGCAGAGGAACTCCGGCCTCGTCAGCTGGACAGTGCCGGTACCGAACGCGTCGGCGAGGGAGACCGTGCCCAGCGGCATCTTGCCGGCCTTGGCTTTGTGGCAGAGATAGTGGTCGATCGGCCGGCGGCCGGCGACGGGATGGAGGTAGGAGTCAGCGACGTCCATCCCTACGAGGGTCACCTGGTGGACCCCGCGTGACTCCGTGCGGTGCGTTCCCGGTCCGATCTCGACGGTCGCCGCCGCGAACGCCGTCGTCGGGACCGGCGTGAAGGCGGCTGGCGCGATGGGTGTGCCGTCGAGCGTGACCGCGCCGGCCGCGGCGTCGTCGCTCTCGGCGATCACGGTGACCCAGTTGCGGGAGAACTGTCCGGGCCCGACGGTGGCGAACGAACGCTGCCGTCCGAATTGCTCGATGGGCAGCATGTTTCCGATGGCGGGGTCGCCGAGGCCGCCGGGAATCGTGCTGCCGCCGGTGAGAAACTGCATGACGAAAATCGGCTGATCGGCCCCGAACACGTGGGCGCCGCTCGCCGAATCGACGGTCGTGAATTCGTCCGCGTCGAGCGTCGTGAGTGGTGCGCCGTCGAACGTGACGTGGGTGCTATCGTTGGCGGCGATGATGCGGTAGATGCTGCCCTCAGGGCGCGCGGGAAGCTCGAACACCGGAATCGTCCGCCCCCACCACTTGGTGGGAAGCGCGACCTCGAAGACGTGATCGCCGGCGGGACGATCGGGCGGGATGCGGACGACGAGGTCACCGTTCGTCACCACCACCGGGTGATCAGCGGAGACGGTCGTGCCGGAGAGGCCGTTTGCGGCCTGGCGCACCGTCCGCGCGACGAACCCCTCGCCTGCGTCGAGCGTGAGGATGATGGGGATGAAGGCAGGGTAGGCGGGAACGAGGTTGGCGGTCGGGACGATGGTCACGGTGGTGTCCGGGTCACGCGCGACGACCACGAACTCACTTCCCGACTTGTTGAACCCGCCGAAAGGCGACAGATTCACGTCGGGCATTACCGTGACGTATTCGGTCCCGAGGGCGTCGGCCGGGAGCGCGAGCGCGCTGTCGGAAGAGAACCGCGCGCGGTCGACGAGCGTCACGCCGAACCTGGCCGGCCGCGGATCCGCGGTGTAGACCCGCACCGCGTTTCGCTCTACGACGCCGGCGGCCCCCCAGCCCTGAGAGGCGGCGGATGGCAGATCAACGGTGATCGCCGCCTGGGGTGGTATGAAGGCCGTCCGCGTGAAGGTCGGCGCCCCCATCGGGTACTCGATGGTGACGAGGGCGCCGACGTCGCTCGTCAGCTGCAGCTCGACCGTAGGCCTGTCGGTGTCGTCGCGGGGCGGGAACCCCAGGACGAAGTCACGCCCCTCGTAGAGGTTCGCGCCTCGAGCGGCCGTGCTGCCGGCGAGCAGCAGCACGAGTGCGACGCCTCGCATCCGGACCAATCCGCGGCGCAGAATATCCATGAGCCCTCCCCCCGAAAGATGCCAGCGAGAGATGCCGATCCGTCAGAGGCTCGGGTATCGCGTCCAGAGGGATGGGGTCAAGACAATTCGCGTAGAAAACACGTGGTGCGCGATTCTCGATCGCGCGCAGCCGTGAAGGCGCCGCGCGTGACGGACGATACGCGGCGCGGTCGTCTACTCGCTGCATCTTGATCAGTTCCACCGGCCTTCACTGTGCACCATATGATGCGTGTAGAACCTGGGTATCGAGCCCGCCCGAGAAGGATGCGCGATAGGGGGTGAAGGTTGTAGCGTCAACCGCTACAGGTTTTCAGCGATGCGGCGCAGGCAGTGCGATCGCGGCGCCGGACGGCGACGTCGCGGGACGTACCCCGTCGGCGAGTTCGAAGCTCGAGTGGTAGCAGCTGAAGCCGCCGCACTCGGGACAGAATCCCCGCCACTCGTCGGCGTCGGCACCGCAGACGCGGCAGTGGAAGGCGCCGAGGCCGCCGGCCGCGAGTGCGTGCCGGAACGCGTTGACGGCGTCGTCGTGGGCGCCGCGACGGACGTGCAGCTCGGCGAGCAGCGCGTGGTATCCGGCGAGCGAGCTCCACGGCGGGGAGACCTGTGCGAGCTCCGCCGCGGCCTCGTCGATGCGGCCGTCGCGCACCAGTTGGCGCGTGCGGAAGAGGCGCGCGGTGCCGTCCTCGGGGCGGCGCTGCACGAGCTTGCGCGTGAGCGCGTCGAGGCGCTTCGCGCGCGGGCCGCCGCGCAGCAGGCGCTCGAGGCGGTCGAGGACTCCAGCGCGCGCTCCACGCGCGAGCGCGCGGCGCCAGACGCGCTCGGCCTGACGCGCGTGGCCCATCTCGACGAGCACGTCGCCGAGGCTCACCGCGGCGGGCTCGAAGTCGGGATGGGCGCGCAGCAGCGTACGCAGCTCGGTGGCGCGACCGGCCGGATCTTGCACCGCGAGCGCGCTCTGGTAGCGCATGCCGACCAGGCGGTGCTCGGCGTCGGCGTGCGCGCGCGGCTCGCGCGTCGCGAGCAGATAGCTTTCCTGGGCGCGCGCGGCGTCGGGCCAGCTGCCGGCGGCGGCATACGCGTCGCGGAGCGCCGTCAGGACGCGGGGGCTCGATGCGTCGGCGTGGCGTGCGCGTTCGAGCGTGGCGATCGCGGCGCGATGCTCGCCGACCCCACGTTGCGCCTCGGCGAGGAAGAGCAGCAGTTTCGGATCGGGACCGCGCGTGTCGAGGCCTTCTTGCAGCACGCCGAGCGCGCGCCGGTACTCACCGGCGTCGAGGAACGTCCGCGCGAAGAGCAGGAACGCGGCGAGATCGTCGGGACGGTCACGCAGCGCTTTCGCGAGCAGCGCCCGCGCTTTCTCGTGTTCCCCGAGCCAGGAGAGGCCGAGCCCGTGTTCCTTGCGCACCAGCTGGCGCCGCCCTCGGCGCGCGCTGCGCTGCGTGCGCCAGCCGAGGACCGCGTGGCGGCTCTCGCGCACCAGCGAGAACGCGAACGTGAGCGCGGCGCCGATCAAGAACGCGGCCAGGAGGACGAGCGGCAATGGCGCGTGCCACTGCATCGTGCTCGAGAGCTGGACGGTGACCGACTCGGGATTGAGGTAGAAAAGATAGCCGAGCCCGACGAGCGCGGCGGCGATGATTGCGAGAATGATGGTCAGCCGCAGCATCGTCGCCCAACCCCGGGGTCAGCGCCCTGCCGACGCTTGGCTACGCAGCGGCTCGGGCAACTGCACGCGGGGGGCGTGCTCCCAGAGCCGCTCGAGATCGTAGAACTCGCGGATGGGCTGATGGAACACGTGCACGATCACGTCGCCGGAGTCGAGCAGCACCCACTGCCCGCGGCGGATGCCCTCGATCGAGACCGGCCGCGCGCCCGCGGCGCCGAGCGCCTCCTCGACCGCCTGCGCGATGCTCTGCACCTGGCGATCGGAGCGGCCGGTACAGATGACGAGGTAGTCGCCGATCGACGTCAGCCCCGAGACGTCGATGACGACGAGGTCGAGGGCCTTCTTGTCCAGCGCTGCGCGGGTGCAGAGAAGCGCCTTCTGCAGACCGTCGAGTCTGGTCAAGATGCCGCTATCCTCCCGGCGTAGAGCCCGTGCGCGTGAATGTAGTCCTCGACCTCACGTGGAACGAGATAACGGATCGAGTGCCCGGCCGCGCAGCGCTGCCGGATGTCGGAGGCGGAGATCACGAGCGGGGTGATCGCGAGGAAGACGAGCGCGTTTCCGGACGCGTGGGCATACACTCGACGATCGGAATCGTAACAGAATGCATTTTCCACCGCAATCGGCGGACGGTCGACCCTGACACCCGGTCGTGAGAGCACGCACACGTCGCAGCGCGCGAAGATCTCGTCGAAGCGCTTCCAGCTCTCGATCTCCGCAAACGCGTCGGCGCCGAGCACGAACGTGAAGCGCGCATCGGGTGCCTGCGCCTGCGCGGCGCCGATGGTGTCGATCGAGTAGGAGCGACCGGGTCGGTCGACCTCGCTGGTGTTGACGGCGAACGCCGGATGGTCGGCGACGGCGAGCTCGAGCATGCGCCGGCGGTGATCGACGGCCGCGATCGTCGCTTCCGACTTGTGGGGTGGAATCGCGGAGAGGACGAACTCGACGCGGTCGAGCGCGCGCAGCTCGCGCACCTCTTCGGCGGCGCGGAGGTGCGCGACGTGCACCGGGTTGAACGTGCCTCCGAAGAGGCCTACCCGCACGACGTCTCCGCGCGCCGCGTCCTCACGTCCGTACCTGGCCGGTTCCGCGCACCACGTACTTGTAGGTGGTGAGCTCGCGCAGACCCATCGGGCCGCGCGCGTGCAAGCGATTGGTGCTGATGCCGATCTCGGCGCCGAAGCCGAACTCGAAACCGTCCGTGAAGCGCGTCGAGGCGTTGACGAACACGGCGGCGGAGTCGATCTCGTGGGTGAAGCGCGCCGCCGCCGCTTCGTCGGTGGTCACGATCGCGTCGGCGAGGCCGGAACCGTGGCGGCGGATGAAGGCGATCGCGTCGGCGAGCGAGTCGACGACCTTCACGGCGAGAATCAGGTCGAGGTACTCGGTGTCCCAATCGGCGTCGCTTGCGGGGCGGGCGGCGGGCACGAGGCGCCGGGTCTCCGCGCAGCCGCGCAGCTCGACGCCGGCGGCGCCGAGTTGCGCCGCGATCGCCGGCAGGAAGCGCGCGGCGACCTCGCGGTGGACGAGCAGGTTCTCCATGGCGTTGCAGACTCCCGGACGCTGCACCTTCGCGTTCATGCAGATGCGCTCGGCGATCGCCAGATCGGCGGCGCGATCGACGTACACGTGGCAGATGCCGCTGAAGTGCTGGATCACCGGAATGCGCGAGCCCGCGGTGACGGCGCGAATCAGCTCCTCGCCGCCGCGCGGGATGATGACGTCGATGAGTTCGGCCTGGCGCAGCAGGATGCGGACGGCCTCGCGATCGATGCTGTCGACGAAGGCGATCGCGCCCGACGGGAGCGTGCCGATGGCGTCGCGCAGGATCTCCGCGATGAGCGCGTTCGTGCCGAACGCCTCCTTGCCGCCGCGCAGGACGACGGCGTTTCCCGATTTGAGGCAGAGCGCGGCGGCGTCGGCGGTGACGTTCGGCCGCGACTCGTAGATGATGCCGATCACGCCGAGCGGCACGCGCACCTGCGCGATGCGGAGCCCGTTCGGCCGCGTCCACTCGCTGATCGTCTCACCGACCGGATCCGGCAGCGCCGCGACCTGCTCGAGCCCGGCGGCCATCGCCTCGATGCGCGCCGGCGTCAAGGTCAGGCGGTCGACGAACGCTGGAGACTCTCCCGCCGTCTTCGCCTTCGCGACGTCGCCGGCGTTTGCGGCGAGGAGATCGGCGGCGCGGCGGCGCAGCGCGGCGGCACCGGCGCGCAGCGCCGCGTTCTTCGTCTCGGTGGAGGCGGCGGCGAGGGCGGGCGCGGCGTCGCGCGCCGCGCGGCAGAGCGCGACGACGCGCTCTTCGAGGCTCGCAGTCTGCCGGTGGACGTCGTTCACGGTCACTCCATCACTCTCGGAGCAGCACCAGATCGTCGCGGTGGATGATCTCGTCACTCACCTTGTATCCGAGGGCCGCCTCGATCTCGCGCGAGTGGCGTCCCTTGATCTTGTCGAGCTCGTCGGCGCTGTAGCTGACGAGGCCGCGCGCGAACTCGCGGCCGTCGAGGCCGACGCACTGTACGCAGGCGCCGACGCCGAAGGTGCCGCGCACTTCGCGCAGCCCCGACGGCAGCAGGCTCCGGCCGTGGGCGGTGATCGCACCGCGCGCGCCGTCGTCGACGACGAGCGCGCCGCCGGGCTTCAGCGTCGAGGCGATCCAGCGCTTGCGGCTCGCCAGGCGATCGCGCACCGGCAGGACGAGCGTGCCGATCTCGGTCGCCGGGTCGAAGACGGCGGCGAGGATGCCGGCGTGCGTGCCGTCGGCGATGATCGTCGCGATGCCGGAGGCGGCCGCTTTCTTCGCGGCGACGAGCTTCGTCACCATGCCCCCCGTGCCGAGCGGCCCGCCCATACCCGCCATGCCCTGCAGCTCCGCCGTGACCGCGGTGACCAAAGGAATGCGCACGGCGTCGGCGACCTTGCGCGGGTCGGCGGTGTGCAGGCCGGCGACGTCGCTCAGGATCACCAGCAGATCGGCTTCGACGAGCACCGCGGTGAGCGCCGACAGGTTGTCGTTGTCGCCGAGTTTGATCTCGTCGACGACGACGGTGTCGTTCTCGTTCACGACCGGGACGACGCGCCACTCGAGGAGCGCCATCATCGCGTGCTTGGCGTTGAGGTAGCGGTGGCGGTTGGCGAAGTCGTCGCGCGTCAGGAGCACCTGCGCGACGCGGACGTCGCGCGCCGCGAACGCCGCTTCGTAGGCGGCCATCACGCCGATCTGGCCGACGGCGGCCGCGGCCTGCTTGTGCGGGATGGTGCGCGGGCGCTGCGCCAGACCGAGGTGGGCGACGCCGGCCGCGACCGCGCCCGAGGTGACGACCACGACCTCGCGTCCGACGCGGTGGAGCGCGGCGATCTCGTCGGCGAGCGCCGCGATACGCGCGCGATGCAGACCGTCGGCGTGCGCGAGGACGCCGCTGCCGATCTTCACCACCACGCGGCGAGTGCGGGCGAGCAGGGCGGGCTTGTGCGCGTGCTGCGTCATGCGTGCGACCCGGGCGCGCCGTCCGCGACGGTGTCGTCCTCGTCGGCGGCGCCGCTGGACCCCGCGAGCGTCTCGTCGTCGGCGAATTCGCCGACGGCCGCACGCGCCGCGCGGGTGTTCCGCACGGCGGTCGCGATGCGCGCGAGCAGCGCGCTCACTCCGGCGCCCGAAACCGCGGAGATACCGAAGAGCTCGACGCCGCGCGCCGCGAACGCAGCGCGCGCCGCCTCGAAGCGCTCGTACGCCTCGGTGACGTCGAGCTTGGTGCCGACGACGATCTGCGGCTTCGCCGCCAGCGCGGCGTCGAACGCCGCGAGCTCGTGGTTCACCGCGTCGTAGGCCGCGAGGGGATCGGCCGCGTTTGCGAGGTCGACGAGGTGAACGAGCACCGCCGTGCGCGAGACGTGGCGGAGAAAGCGCATGCCGAGGCCGAGCCCGCGGTGCGCGCCCTCGATCAGGCCCGGGATGTCGGCGATGACGATCGCGTCGTCGTCGACGCGCGCGACGCCGAGATTCGGCACCAACGTCGTGAACGGGTAATCGGCGATGCGCGGCCGCGCCGCCGAGACCGCGGCGATGAGCGTCGACTTCCCGGCGTTCGGGTAGCCGACGAGACCGACGTCGGCGAGCAGGCGGAGCTCGAGGCGGAGCTGGCGCGCCTCGCCGGGAAGTCCCGGCTCCACGCGCCGCGGTGCCTGGTTGGTCGACGTCGCGAAGCGGGCGTTGCCGCGCCCGCCGCGCCCGCCGCGCGCGACCACCACCTCCACGCCGGCGCGGGCGAGGTCGGCGACGAGGGCGCCCGACTCGACGTCGGTGATGCGCGTGCCGACCGGCACCCGCACGGTGCGCGACGCGCCCGCGGCGCCGGTCTGCTCCTTGCCGCGGCCGTGCTCGCCGCGGTCGGCTTCGATGTTGCGCTGAAAGCGGAAGTCGAGGAGCGTGGTCAGGCCGAGGTCGGCGCGGAAGACGACGTCGCCGCCGTGGCCGCCGTCCCCGCCGCTCGGCCCGCCGTGCGGACGATACTTCTCGCGCAGAAACGCGACGCAGCCGTCCCCGCCGTCGCCGGCTTTGACCGAAATCAGCGCTTCGTCAACGAACTTCATGATCGAGGGACGAGATCATACCGCATCGGGCATCGGCATGGCGACGCGCG
>JBGOSW010000026.1:0-33184 GCA_041476145.1 Binatia bacterium | reverse complement strand
GGCCTTGCGGCCTTCGACGCGCCTTGGGTAGCCGGGAGTCGTGATGATGTAGTCGAAGATGACGTCTTCGGCCAGCAGGTCGAAGAAGTGCCCACCATCCGCAATGCCTTCGAGGCCCTTCTCGATGATGCGAAAGAACGGCGGTGACGCCGGCTGATACCGATCGCACGCGCCATCGCTACCTGTGCGGTTGGCTCCCGACGCCCACACGGCCGCGAATCAGTGACTCGATGACCCAGAACAGGACCGCGGTCGATATGCCGAACATTAGCATCCCGGCGATTGCCTCGAGCGGCCCGAGAAGTCTCCAGGCTGGCGACATGACGATGTCGCCGTAACCGAGCGTCGAGAAGTTGACCGCCGAGTGATAGAAGGCCGTTGGGAAATCGTCGAACTCGCGGCAACCGACGAAAAGCGCTGCCCACGCTGCAATCTGTACGAGCTGAGCGGCGACGATGCACAGCAGCGCTCGCGCCGCCACGCTCACGTTG
Organism: Binatia bacterium; assembly: GCA_041476145.1. Classification (GTDB taxonomy): domain Bacteria; phylum Desulfobacterota; class Binatia; order UTPRO1; family UTPRO1; genus DP-19. The sequence continues at coordinate 32,693 of JBGOSW010000026.1, read as the reverse complement.
TGCAGCCAGTGCGCGACGGGATGCTCGGGCGGGGCGTTGCGTCGAAGGAGGCGCGTGACGGAGCCGATTGCGATCGCCTGCACCACGACCATCGCGGCGATCATCAGACACCCGACGATGAGCGGGATCCCGAGCCTCACGAAGGATTCCGCTACGGTCGGGCCAGATCGCCGGTGCTGAACGCGAAGGCAGCCGCCCGCGTCAGCACCTCGGCGCGTGCGCTTTGATCCACCGTCCGTGCGGCCGCGAGGTTCCGCTCCGACTCGCGGACGTCGGGGAACGTGGAGAGGCCGTGCTGATAGGACTCGAGTGTCGCCGACCACGCCTTCTCGGAGGCGGCGAGCAAGGCCGAGGCGGCGCGGTGCTTCGCCAGCGCGACTTTCGCGTCGTCGTAGGCCCTCCACACTTCGCGGACCGCCTTGTCCTTGGCGTGCTCCAGCTCGTCTTCCGCTGCCCGCTGCATCGACTCGGCGAGGTGCAGCTTGTTCCGCCGCTCAAAGCCTTCAAAAAGCGCCCATTCGAAACGGAAGCCGGCGTCGTACTGCAGCTCGTGCACACTTTGATAAGGACTGTCCTCGACCTTCAGCTCGCCGATGTTGCCGGCGACTGCCGCCCGGGCCAGGAGACGCGGCCAGTAGTCCGCACGCGCCTTGCGGACTTCCGCGTCCTTGGCACGGACGGCGGCGAGCCGCGCGATCAGGTCGGGCCGCTGCGCGAGCGCGCGATCGATTGCCTCGTCGACGGATTCCTCCAGTTCCGCCGGCAGCGGCTGCTCGGAGCCGTCGGCGATCTCGATCGGCGTTCCCGGTCGGACGCCGATCGTCTCGAGGAGCGCCATACGGGCATCGTGCTCCTGGGCGATGGCGTCCGCGAGATCGTACGTCGCGCGCGCCGTCTCCTCCTGCGCCTGGAGGGCCTCGGGCAGGGTCGCGAGCCCATGCTGCTTGCGTGCGCCGGCCGCGTCCTCGAGGCTCTGCGCCGCCGTGAGGGCCGCGCGCGCGGCCGCGAGCTTGCCGCGCACCGCCGTGAGCGTGTGGAACTGGCGCGTGACGTCGAACACGATCTGCTGGTGCTTCGCGTTGAAGCCGGCGGTCGCTTCCACGCTCAATGCGCATGCCGCGTCCACGGCAGCGCGGCGGCGGCCGAAATCGAGGAGCAACCAGTCCAGGCTGAGCGCGGGGATGACGAAATGGGTATTCGCGGTGAACACGCCGCCGGGAACGACCGTCTGCGGAATCGGCAGCGGGACGTGCGCGACGGCGCCGGTCGCGGCGGCGACGAGGGCGGGGTAGTACGTGCCCTCCGCGAGGCCGACCGCGATCGCCGCCTGTCGCGCGTGTTCCCAGGCGACGCGGGTCTCCGGGTTGGTACGCTGCGCGATGTCGATCAGCTCGCTCAGGTCGTACGTCTTGTGCGGATCGACCGACACGGGTGCGGGCGCGCGGGCGTGCTCGGTTTCCGTCAGCGCGGTCGAATATGCCGGCAGGTCCGGGGCGCTCCAGGGGCGCGCCGCGGATGGGGGCGCATTCTCGAGCGGCCGCATCGCGGCGCACGCGCCGAGCAGTGTGGTACCGAGCGCCAAGACGACACGAACGGTGTAGCGGCGATGGTCGGCCGGCATCTTGCATCGACATCCGCTGCGAGCCGCTCGATGCGCGGCACCAGCTCGCTGTACAGCGCCAATCGGCTCTCGAGGTGAGCCATCACTTCGGGATTCGTAATCCTCGCGACGCTCTCGGTCACGAGCGCTGCGGCTGCGGCGAAATGGGTGCGGAGATCGGGAATCGGCGGCGCGGCGCGGCGTTCCGCGCGCGCGGCGATCGCCTCGAGACCGTCCGAGATCGCGGCGTCGAAGCGCCGCATCCCGGTATCAACCGCATCGGGAATTGCCAGCACGCCGTCGGATCGCTGGTGAGCGATGGCAAGCTGGGTCAGGAACGTCGACTGCGCGTCGGCCGCGGCGCGCTGCAGACGCTCGCGCGCGACGAGACCCTCCTTGCGCGGGCCGAGCTCGAAGCCTGCCTGGTCCGCCATCTGCTGCGCGGTCGCAAAGTCGTGCGCTACCTGAACGCGCACCTCTCCAGCGGCCTCGGTCGCGGCGTTGTACTCGTCGCCGCTGCTACGTACGGTCGCCAGCCGCGCCATCGCGCGCAGCGCGGATGCGAGAGTGGTCCACATCGCGCCCGAGGCCGGTAACGGCCACACATAGTGGAACACGACCGTGATGACGACGTTGCCGAGCAAGATGCCGATGAGGCGGTCGCGGATCGTGTAGAAGTGCCAGCTCGGGTCGAATCCCTGGATCACGCAGACGTAGAACGCGAACGCGATCTGCACGCCGGCGTACGCGATGCGCGGGCTCCCGAGGACGACCCATGCGGCGACCGCTGTGCCGGCGGCCACGAGCAACGTCAGCGAGGTGATCGATTCCATGCTCGGGACGAGCAGTAGGATGGCGAGGAAGCCCATTGCCGCCCCAACCAGCGCGCCCGCAATGCGCAACGTCGCTTTCTGAATCGTCGCGCCCTCGGTGCCGAGGCCGACGATCAGGCACGTGATGAGACACGTCCGGATGCCAGGCCAGTCGACCGCGCTTTGCAGCGTGTAGCAGATCATGACCGCGAGCGCGCCCTTGAGGGCGTAGTGGACGTAGCTCGGGTTCGTGAATGCGTCGGGTACGAACGCGCGCGGGCGTTCGGAAGAGCCGACGTCTGCGGCGGCGCCCTCTGGTCCGAGGGCCTGCTGCACGAGGACGAGGACGTGCTCGAGCTCGCGGACTACGGGGACGGCCGCGGATCCGCCGCCGAGGGGGAATGAAGGATCGGGTGGTCGGTCCTGCGCCAACGCGCGTCCCGTATCGATCGCCTGCCGCGCGTCTGCGCAGCGCTGCGCGACGCGCGCGAGGCGAGCGTTCTCGTTTGCGTCCAGCGCCGTGCGAGGGAGGAGCTCGAGTGCGGCGGCGCTCGTGACGAGACGATCGAGGAGCGTGATCAGGGCAGCGCGCTGCGGATGGCGCGCCTTCAGCGACGGATGGGCGACCTCTGCGCCCTTGAGGAGCAGTAGGAGCCGCGCGATCCCCGCACTTGCCAGCCGCGTCGCCTCGGAGTCGCCGTGCCGTTTCCCTAAGCGGCGGGCGATCGCGTCCTCCGCTGCGCGCACGCGTGTGACGAGCTCTTCGCGGAGGAGCGTCTCCGGGTCGGTCGGTGCGATGAGCACGTTCGCGGCGACCGCCGCGGTGATGCCGAGCGCGAAGACCGGCCAGAGCCAGAGGCTTCCCCGCACGACCATCTCCGGGATCGGAATGAAGTCCGGGAGCGTCATCATGACGGTACCGATGAGACCGATCACGAAGCCGAGCGCGCCGATCGCGAACGTCTGTCTGAGGAAGAGGCCGAGAGCCGCCATCGCCGCCATCAGACAGAACCGCAGCCATGCCTGGTCCATCGCGAACGTCAAGAGCACGAGCGGGATGGCGAGCCCGATGGTGAGTGCGACCAGGAAGACGAGGCCCGTCAGCAACGACTGACTCGACTCCTCCATCGCGACCCGCGTCACGACCCACACCGCGAGGTGCGGCTCCGGTATCCGCAGCGTCATGCAGAGTACGAGCACCACGACTGCGGCGACGACCACGCGTAAGGTGCCGATCGCCCGCCCGGGGAACGGCGCCAGCTCGGCACGAAGGAACCCGATCAGCGGGATGGACTCGCGCACGGTGGGCGCGGGCAGGGGGAACGACAAGGTCTGCGCAGGCATGACGCTCGCCCTCGTCGCTTCACTCTGCCGCGCGGACTGGGGTGGACGGTGGCGTGCGCATGCCGTTGGCGGGCCAGCCGCGGATGATGGCAACCGCGGACGCGCCGACGCGGAAGATGTCGGGCGGCTCGGGGCTCTCGATTCGGATGCGCACGGGGAATCGCTGCGCGATGTGCACCCAGTTGAGCTCGCGCTTGATCTGCGGCACGCCGGGAGAGATCGGCTGTTCCTCCGGATTCACCGCCCATCCGATGCCCTGCACCGTGCCGCGGAAGCGGTAGTGCGGATTGGTGAGCACGTACACCTCCGCCTCCATCCCGGGCGCGATGTGGGCGAGCTCCGTCTCGCGATAGTCTGCGAGGACGTACCACGCGGCCGTATCGACGAGCGAAAACACCGGCACGGGGCCAGGGGCCACGAACGCGCCGACAGCGGTGTGCAGGTTGACGACGAGCCCGTCGAACTGCGCGCGGATGTAGCAGAAGTCGAGATCCAGCTCAGCCTTGCCACGCGCGGCAAGCGCGGCGTCTCGCTTCGCGCGCAGCGCCTCGAGGTCGCCGACGTCCTTCTCCGCCTCGTCCATCTTTTGACGAGCCTCTTCGAGTCCGGCGGCGGCGGCGAGCTTGGCGGTGCGAGCCTGATCGATCTTGTCCGGGGTGACGAATTCCCGCGACAAGAGCGGCTCGAGGCGACCAAGCGTGTCGCTGGCGTTCTTCAGCTGCGCTTCCATGCGCTGCACGGTCGCCTTGGCTGCCGCGACCGCGAACCGCTGTCCCTCGATGCGTCGTTCGGTGACACCGATCTCACCGTCGAGCGCGGCGACGTCGGCACGCGCGCGCTGGAGCCCAAACTCGTACGGTCGCGGGTCGATGACGAGGAGAAGATCGCCCCGCTTCACCCGTTGATTGTCGATGACGTGGAGCTCCGTGATCGTGCCGCTCACCTGCGGCACGACGCCGATCGTGTCCGCGGTTACGACGGCGTCATCCGTCTCCGGGTGCCGCACCACACGGCTGACGACCACGACCCCGAGAATCACGGCACCCGCAACGATGGCGACGCCGATGAGTCTTCCGGCCAGACGTCGTCGCTCGCTCATCTCAGCTCCCGAACACGACGAGCCAGGTTGCGAAGATCCACAGAGCGGCGAGACACGGATAGACGAGCGCCGCCGCGCCGACGTGCGATGCGATCTTCACGGCGATGAGCACCTGGCGCGTGATGATCGTGAGGACGAGCCCGACGACGATACAGACCAGCCACGCGGGGAAGAAGGAGCCCAGAATATTGACGGATGGCGCCACGTACGCCTGCTCACCCGGCTCTCGCGCTCGGAACGACGGTATCTTTGTTGCGGCCGAGGACGTGGTGCAGCGGCACGCAATCGTTCGGCGAAGCGTGATGATCCACGATCAATCGCGAGCCCCGCTGGCCCGTCAGATACGTCCACACCCATTGGAGAAAGCCGCTGATCCGCACGCGGCCCGTCTGCAAAACGGCATACTTCGCAACCTGAGTCACGAGATCGAGGAGCGTCACGCTGGGTGCCATAGCCGTACCTCCGCCTACACGACACTCGCAAGTTCGATACCATCGAATTCGTGTCTGCCACCGGCACGCGGACGCGAGAGCCCGAGCCGTTTCAGCATCGATTGCAACGTCGTTCGCTTGATCCCGAGCCGGGCGGCGGCTCCCCGGGGGCCTCCGATCATCCAGTTCGTCTCATCGAGAACTCGCGCGACGAAGGCGCGCTCGACGCCTTCGAGCGTCTCGGCTTCCTTCGAGAGAGATTGGGGCACGGGCTCGACGCGAATCGGGGGCAGCGTCAAGCGGGCACCCGTCGAGAGGATGACGGCGCGTTGGATCACGTTCTCGAGCTCGCGGACGTTTCCCGGCCACGGGTGGCGACGGAGCGCGTCGAAGGTCTCGCGCGGGATCGCATCGATGCGTCGATTCATGCGACGGGCAAACTGGTCGACGAAGTGATGGGCGAGCGCCTCGATGTCGTCGGGTCGCTCCCGGAGGGGCGGTATCGCGATCGGGAAGACGTTTAGGCGGTAGTAGAGGTCGTCGCGGAAGCGTTGCGCTCCGACCATTCCGCGCAGATCACGGTTCGTCGCGGCGATGACACGCACGTCGACCTTGAGCGTGTGTGTTCCGCCCAGACGCTCGAACTCGTGTTCCTGCAGCACACGGAGGAGCTTTGGCTGCAGCTCTAGCGGGATCTCGCCGACCTCGTCGAGGAACAGCGTGCCGCCGTCTGCGAGCTCGAAGCGTCCGATTCGTTGTGCGACCGCGCCGGTGAACGCGCCACGCTCGTGGCCGAACAGCTCGCTCTCGAGCAAGGTCGATGGAATGGCGGCGCAGTTGAGCTTGACGAACGGGCGCCGGCTCCGACCGCTGGCGTCGTGAATGGCGCGCGCAACCAGCTCCTTGCCCGTTCCGGTCTCCCCGAGGACGAGGACGGTCGCGTCAGTCGGGGCCACGATCTCGACCTGCTCCAGCACCTGGCGAAGGCTCGAGCTATGGCCGACGATCGGCCGGGCGGCGACGCGCTCGGCTACCATCCGCGGGATGGAGTTTTCGGAAGGTTTTGACGGTTGCGCTAAATGCATCGTTCTCCTCGTGCTTTCACCGCCGCGTCTTACGAGGCGGATTCGCCGGCGCGCTTTCCGCTGTGGTGATCCACTCGCGAAGATAGGCGGGGCAGTTCCTCAACCGGACACCGTTCGCTTCGCAACGGGCCAGGAAGTCGACGGCCTCGCGGTCGACGAGCCGCACTTCACGCAGGTCGAGCGTGATCGTGCCGCGCTGAGCGTCCTCGTCGATGAGCCGCTGCAGCTCGGCGAGGTGCTCATGTTCGATGCGACCGCTGAGCGCGAAGCGCACGTTGTTGGCATTCATCGACCGCTGGATTTTCAGCATTTCGAGCTCCGCTACCCACGGCGAAACAGGCCGTTTCCAGCGTAGGGAGCAAACCAGGCGCCGCTGCCAACATCGTAAAAAGTCGCGGGTTCGTCGGATACGGGAATCACGATTGATCGTGAAATCCCGAAATTTCGAAAGTCGGGCCTCGACCGGTGGCCCGCTCCGTTCAGGAGCGCTTGAAGCGATGCCTGTCGATGCGGAGCGCGCGGATCTTCGAGTCCAGCGTCGATGGATGGAGGCCAAGCTTCGCCGCCGCGCCGGTCGGTCCCGATACACGTCCGCGGCTCTCGGCGAGCGCCGTCTCGATCATCTGCCGCTCGCGCGCCGTCAGCTCGTCACCGAGCGGCCGCACCGGCTTCGCCGTCTCGCGCGACAGCCAGTGCGGGTCGACGGTGAGCGTGCCGGAGTCGCAGATGATGACCGCACGCTCGATGACGTTCTGCAGCTCGCGGACGTTGCCGGGCCAGCGGTAGGACTTCACGAGGTCCAACGTCCGCTTGTCGACCCGCCGGATGGTCTTGCCAGCCTGGCGCGCGTACCGATCCACGAAGTACGCGACGAGGAGCGGGATGTCGGACACGCGTTCGCGGAGCGGCGGCATCTCGATCGGGAACACGTTCAGCCGGTAGAAGAGGTCGGTCCGGAAGGTGTCGCGCTCGATCGCAGCCTTCAGGTCGCGATTGGTGGCGGCGATGATCCGCACGTCGACCTTGATCGGCCGGGTCGAGCCGACGCGCTCGAATTCCCGCTCCTGAAGCACCCGCAGGAGCGCAATCTGGGTGTCCGGCGGCAAATCGCCGATCTCGTCGAGGAAGATGGTCCCGCCATCGGCGAGCTCGAAGCGGCCGGTACGACGCTGGAGCGCGCCGGTGAAGGCGCCCTTCTCGTGCCCGAAGAGATCCGAGGCGATCAACGTCGGCGGGATCGCGGCACAGTTCACGCTCATGAACGCGCGCGCTGCCCGCGACGAACGCTTGTGGATCGCGCGGGCCACGAGCTCCTTGCCGGTGCCGGTCTCGCCGGTGATGAGCACCGTCGAGTCGGTCGGCGCGACCTGCGCCACGCTCGTCAGCACCGCGCGCAGCGATGGAGACGCGCCCACGATCTCCTCGAACATCGACGCCCTGTCCACCTCCTCGCGGAGCGCGAGGTTCTCGTCGTGCATCCGCTGCTCGGCGCGCTTGCGATCATCGATGTCGGTGCCCACGGCGAACCAGCGAATGACACGGCCCTCGGCGTCGGGCAGCGGCGCGTGGCGGCTGAGGATCCATCCATACTGTCCGTCTGGTCGCCGCAGACGAAACTCGAGCTCGCCTCCGATCCCTTCCGCCAGCCGTCGCAGCGACGCCCGCATGGCGGGCAGATCGTCCGGATGGACGATCTCGGGCCAGACGTCGGGGTGTGCGGCGGTCTCCTCGAGGGTGCGACCCGTGAACGCGAGGGCGGCGCGGTTCGCGTACACTACGCGGCTCTGCGCGTCGGTTACTACGAGAAGCTGGGGAAGGAAGTCGACGATCGTACGGAGCTCGCGCTCGTCCTGTCGGACGCGCTCCTCCGCTCGCTTGCGATCATCGATGTCGGTCCCCGTGACGTACCAGCGTACGATCCGCCCAGCGTCGTCGCGGAGCGGGGTGGTACGAACGAGGAACCAGCGGTACACACCGTCCCGTCTCCGGAAGCGCGCTTCGGCCTGCCACGCAGCGCTCTCGGCAAATCCGCGTTGCCACGCCGCCGTGAACGCATCGATGTCGTCGGGGTGTGTGAAGCGCCGGATGACTGGCGCAGTGACGTCTTCGAGGTTCAGTCCGTAGTAGTCGAGCATGACCTGATTGCCGTAGAGGCCCGTTCCGTCCGGTGTGACGACCGCGACGTGATGCGGAACGAGCTCGACGATCTGTCGCAGCTCGCGCTCCTGTTGCCAGATCCGTTCTCCTGCTTCCTTGCGATCTTCGATGTCGATACTGGATCCGTACCATTTCACGATGGTGCCGGCCGCGTCGCGGAGCGGCACTTTGCGGTGCAGGAGCCAACGATATCGTCCATCCGCCCGCCGCACGCGTGATTCAGCTTCGAAAGGCTCGCCAGTTGCGAGGGCCTGGCGCCATTTGGCCACGAATGCCTCGCGGTCTTCAGCATGGACTGCACGTGTCCAGCGCCAGCCTCGTACCTCTTCCAAGGGCAAGCCGAGAAACGTCAGCCAGCCCTGATTGAAGTAGTCGATCGAGCCGTCGGGGAGAGCGGTATGGATGAGCGCAGGCGTCGTATCGATGACGAGTTGAATCCGATCGTCGGTTGCCGACGATCGAGGCCGTTCTTCGCCTGAATCCGACATCGACACAGCGGTTTTCAATTCCCCACTGTGGTGGACGATGGGCGAATTGCGACAGTAAATCAACCCGTTTCCGACGCCCATCGCAGCTGCGTCCCGGTCTCACCATCGCCCCGCAGTGTCGCATCGGCACTTGTGCCGTCTAGTCGTCTCGGTTGACGACAGCTTCGCAGTCGAGGGCCGGAGTTGGGGTGCGTGGATCACTCGATCGCGAGCGTGAGCGGCCACGTTGCCGTGCCCTCTGCGTCGACGACGCCCGCGGCACGGGACGTGCATCACGGCTCGTACAGGACACCCTCGCCAAGACCGAGCGCAAAGGAGGATGAGCAATGAGTGCTCCAGGGACGTTTCTTGCGGACATCAAGGAGATTCGGCGCAGGGCTCGGCAGCATCTGAGCAAAGGCGCGGTCACGCAGAACTACGGGGGTAAGGTGGGGGAGGCGATCGCCCTCCTGAACCACGCGGTCGCCACGGAGATCGTGTGCGTTCTCCGCTACAAGTTCCACGCCGTCTGCGCGACCGGACTGGCGAGCGAGGCCGTCAAAGAGGAGTTCGCGCAGCATGCGAAGGAAGAAGAGGAGCATCTCGATCTTCTCGCCGAGCGGATCAATCAACTCGGCGGCAAGCCGAACCTCGACCCGGACGGTGTCGGCTCCCGTGCCGCCTCGGAGTACGTCGAGGGCGAGAACCTGATCGACATGATCAAGGAAGATCTGGTTGCCGAGCGCGTTGCGATCGAGACCTACCGTGAAATGGTGCGCTATTTCGGCGAACGGGATCCGACCACGCGGGTGCTTCTCGAGCGGATTCTGGCGCAGGAGGAGGAGCACGCGAACGACATGCACGACCTGCTCGTGACCCACGAGGGACGGCCGATGCTCGAGAAGTAGAATCGAGGCTGAGCGTGCTCACGGGTGAAGGCGCTGCGCGTACGACGGTAGGATTGAAGTCGCAAACGACCTTGCGACCTATGAAATGGTGTGACGAGGCGGTAGCGCGTATGGCAGACGGAGCGTCGAAACTCCTTATCCAAATGTTCCAGCCGGAAGCTGGCCACACCCGGGAGGTGAGCACGGCGCGAGCCTCGTCCACGAGCTCGCCGTGCCGCATGCCTACCTCTGGTCCCCGAGTGTTCTCCCCAAGCCGGAGGATTGGGGATTGCACATCGACGTTACGGGCTTCGTCTTCCTCGACTCAGTGCGAGGACTGCGGCCTCGTGCTCTGCCGGCTCTGCGACGCCGTCGTCCCCGACGATCCCACGCGCGCCACGCACCGGCGATATCCGCTCGGACACGTGGCATGGGAGGTGTCGGGGTCACCCTCCCTGGTGGCCCGAACGCACAGGTGTGCGCCCGCAGGCTGAGGACGCAAACATACGATGGATTCAGCATATTTCTCCACGATTGCCGCGCTAGCCGGATCGATGATCGGCGGTCTGACGTCCTTGGCGACATCGTGGTTGACCCAGCACGCGCAATTCAGAGCGCAGGAACGCGGACACGATTTAAGCAGACGCGAAGATCTGTATAGGGACTTTATTGAAGAGGCGTCACGATTGTACGCCGACGCGTATGAGCACGATAAGGCGGACACCTCCAAGCTCGTGAACTTGTACGCTTTGGTCAGCAGGATGCGTGTCCGGTCGTCGCCAAGGATCATCGAAAGTGCCGACAGAGTCGTGCGAGTGATCATCGAGACATATCTCGCGCCGAACAAGACGTTTCGCGATGTACCGGAGATCTTGGATAACGAGGCAATGGACCCCTTGCGAGAGTTTAGTAACGCGTGCCGCGAAGAACTGTGGAGGCGTGGAGCTTCATAGCGGCCCGTCGCGGTCTCCGACGACCTTCGAGGGAGCTTGCCCCGCAGGACTGTTGGGCCGTGCTGCTCGTTGGACCAGAGTATCCACTCGCCGACGCTTCGTCACATTTGCCGTGGCATCGGCGTTCAATTCTCCGAGACCCTGCGGGCTCCGTGAACGGACATCGTCTTTCTCTTCGCGGCTGTCGTTCATGATGGCACGGCGGTTGCGAATGCTCGGCATCATGCAAGCCATGTCTCAACGGTCGTCTACGTTGCTCGCAGGCGGAACGGTTGTATGAGCAACGCGCTTCCCGTCACGTATCTGGCGCGGCACGGTGAGACGGCCTGGACGATCTCGGGACAGCACACCGGGCTCACGGATATCCCCCTGACCGAGCGCGGCGAACGCAACGCGCGCCGGCTCGCGGGGCGCCTGCACGGGCTGACGTTCGCCAAGGTATTCGCCAGTCCCTTGCGGCGTGCGTTCCGGACATGCGAGCTGGCCGGCTTCGCTCGGGTTGCGGAGGTCGATCCCGATCTCGTCGAGTGGAACTACGGCGAATACGAGGGTCGTCGCACCGCCGACATCCGTGCGGAGCGTCCGGACTGGCAGCTCTTCCGCGACGGCTGTCCTGGAGGCGAAACGCCTCGGCAGATCAGCGCCCGGGTAGACCGGGTGATCGCGCGCGTGCGCGCAGTCCGGGGTGACGTGCTGCTCTTCACGAGTGGTCACTTCATCCGTGTGGTCGCGTCTCGCTGGCTCGGGCTCGAGCCGACCGTCAACAGTCGATTCTTCATGCTCAGCACTGCGAGTCTGAGCGCGCTGGGTTACGAGCAACAGCTGTCGCGCCCGGTGATTCGACTGTGGAACGAGACCCGTCACGTGGAGAGCGATGCCACCGAGTAGCACTCGGGGTACGAAAGGAAGGCGTGAGCGAATGACTCAGGCGAACAAGATGCTCTTCGGCACGAGATCGGGGGGCGCCGATGCTGCGGCCGACCTTCTCGAACAATACGGCTGCGGCCCCGTGCAGTTCGCGGGGAGTGCCGACGGACTCTACGAGCGCCATCTCGTCTTCGACGGCGTTCTCGATCCCGCGGCCGCAGGACCGCGCGAACGCTTCGAGGCCTTCGCTCGCTCCGTACGCGACGTTCTGTCCCAACGATGGGTACGCACGGAGCAGGCCTACGAGCGCGAGAATCCGAAGCGCGTCTACTACCTGTCGATGGAGTTCCTGATCGGTCGCTCGCTCGCGAACAACGTCATGAACCTGTTGCTCGATCCGGTGGCGAAGCAGGTCGTCGCGCAGCACCACCTCGACTGGCTCGACCTCCTCGAGCAGGAGCCCGACGCCGGCCTCGGCAACGGCGGCCTCGGGCGGCTCGCGGCGTGTTTCCTCGACTCGATGGCGACGATGCAGCTGCCGGCCATGGGCTACGGGCTGCGCTACGAGTACGGCATGTTCCGGCAGTCGATCGAGGACGGGTGGCAACGAGAGCGCCCGGACAACTGGCTGCGTCGCCCGGACCCATGGGAGGTCGCCCGCCCACACGAGCGGGTCGAGGTAGCGCTGAACTGCTCGTTCGAGGTGCGCGGTGGCGCCCTCCGCGCCGTCCCCGGCCGGCCGTCGACGCTGATCGGCATGCCGTTCGACCACCCCGTGGTCGGGTACGGGGGGAAGACCGTCAATACCCTTCGCCTCTGGGCCGCCGCGGCGCACGACTACTTCGACTTCCAGGAGTTCAGCCACGGCGACTTCGTGGGTGCGCTCGCCGAAACGCTAGGGGCCGAGTCACTCACCCGCGTGCTCTATCCCGACGACTCGACGACGCAGGGCCAGGGATTGCGCTTCGTACAGGAGTACTTCCTGGTCGCGTGCTCGCTGGCCGATCTGGTGCGACGCTTCCGGCGGAGCAACGCCGACTGGAGCGAGCTGCCAGACCGGGTCGCCATCCAGCTCAACGACACGCATCCCACCATGGCCGTCCCGGAGCTGATGCGCATCCTGCTCGACGAGGCGCATCTTCCCTGGGACCGGGCGTGGGAGCTCACGCGGCGGACGCTCGCATACACCAATCACACGCTCCTGCCCGAAGCGCTCGAGAAATGGCCACTCGCGTGGTTCGCGATCCTGCTCCCGCGTCACCTGGAGATCATCCTCGAGATCAATCGGCGCCTGCTCGACGACGTGCGGACCCGCTTCCCGGGCGACGAGGGGCGGGTGGAACGCGTGAGTCTCGTCGAGGAAGGTCCCGAGCGGAAGATCCGGATGGCAAACCTGGCGATCGTTGGCTCGCACAGTACCAACGGCGTTGCTGCGATCCACTCCGAGCTGTTGCGCACGATGACGGTGAAGGACCTGGCCGAGATGTTCCCCGAGCGTTTCAGCAACAAGACGAACGGCGTGACGCCGCGACGCTGGCTGCTGCTGGCGAACCCGGCGCTCGCGCACACGATCACGGACGCCATCGGAGACCGCTGGGTGACCGAGCTCACCGAGCTACGGAAGCTCGCGCCGCTCGCAGATGACGGCGGCTTTCGCGACGCCTTTCGGAAGGCCAAGCGCGAGGCGAAGGTCCAGTTCGCCGACTGGCTTCGCGCGACGACCGGTCAGTCGATCGACGCGGAGAGTATCTTCGATTGCCAGGTGAAACGTATTCACGAGTACAAGCGGCAGTTGCTGAACGCGTTGCGCATCGTCGTGCTGTACGACCGCCTGCGGGAGAACCCCAAGATCGACATGATCCCGCGGACGTTCTTCTTCGCAGGCAAGGCGGCGCCGGCCTACCGGCTCGCGAAGGTGATCATCAAGTTCATCAACAACCTCGCGGGCACGATCGACGGTGACCCGGCGGTGCGCGGACGGCTGAAGGTGGTGTTCCTTCCCGAGTACTGCGTGTCGCTCGCGGAGCGGCTGATCCCGGCGAGTGACGTCTCGAACCAGATCTCGACCGCCGGCTATGAAGCGAGCGGTACCAGCAACATGAAGTTCATGATGAACGGCGCTCTGACGATCGGCACCCGCGACGGCGCGACCATCGAGATGGCGGAAGAGGCGGGCGAGGAGAACTTCTTCCTCTTCGGGCTGACCGCCGAGCAAGTGGCCGGCAGCCGGGGCTGGTACGGCCCGCGCTGGCACTACGACCGGGAGCCGGAGACGCGCGCGGCGCTGGACCTCGTCTTCTCCAACCATTTCAGCGAGAACGAGCCCGGGGCGTTCGAGCCGCTGCGAGATGCCCTGCTCACGCATGGCGACTACTACATGCACCTCGCGGACCTGCGGTCGTACATCGAGGCGAGCGAGCGCCTGGGCGCGCTGTACGCGGACCCGGAAGGCTGGGCGCGGAAGGCCATCTTGAACGTGGCGGGGACCGGGAAATTTTCGAGCGACCGTACCATCGCCGAGTACGCGACCGACATCTGGAACGCGAAGCCCTGCGTCGTGAAGTAGGAGGTCACGACATGGTCGACATCAGCCCACTCGCAGGAAAGCCCGCCCCGGCATCGATCCTCGTCGACGTCGAGAAACTCACCGCCGCCTACCACGAGCGACGACCCGATCCGTCCGCGCCCGCGCAGCGGGTCGTGTTCGGGACCTCCGGGCATCGCGGCTCCTCGCTCGATGCCGCCTTCAACGAGGAGCACATCCTGGCGATCACGCAGGCGATCTGCCTCCACCGCAAGCACGAAGGGATCGATGGGCCCCTGTTCATCGGATTCGACACGCACGCGCTCTCGCAGCCGGCTTTCGTGACCGCGCTCGAGGTGCTTGCCGCCAACGGCGTCGACGTCATGATCGACGCCCGGGACGACTACACGCCGACGCCCGTCGTGTCGCACGCGGTGCTCGGCTACAACCGCGACCGGCGCCGCGGGCTCGCCGACGGAATCGTGATCACCCCGTCGCACAACCCGCCGCAGTACGGTGGCTTCAAGTACGACCCGCCGCACGGCGGGCCAGCCGACACGCACGTCACGCGGTGGATCGAGGAGCGCGCGAACGCGTTTCTCGCCGACGGGCTACGCGGCGTGGCGAGAATTCCCTACGATCAAGCCAGGAGCGCGTCGACCACGCATCGGCACGAGTACCTCGACGCGTACGTACGCGACCTCGTCTCGGTCGTCGACCTCGACGCGATCCGTGCCAGCACGGTCCGCATCGGCGTCGATCCGCTCGGCGGCGCCAGCGTCGCCTACTGGGACGCGATCCGCGAGCGGTACGGGCTCGACCTCGAGATCCTGAACGATACCGTCGACCCGACGTTTCGCTTCATGACCGTCGACTGGGACGGCCAGATTCGCATGGACCCGTCCTCACCGTACGCGATGGCGCGCATGGTCGACTTGAAAGACCGGTTCGACGTCGCGTTCGCGAGCGACACCGATGCGGATCGCCACGGCATCGTCAGCCGCAGCGCAGGGCTGCTCCCGCCGAACCACTACCTCGCCGTGGCGATCGAGTATCTCTTCACCAACCGCCCCGGGTGGCCGGCTTCGGTCGCCGTCGGAAAGACGGTCGTCAGCAGCAGCATGATCGATCGGGTGGCGGCGCGTCTCCAACGGCGGTTGATCGAGGTACCGGTCGGGTTCAAGTGGTTCGTGGAAGGACTCGTCGACGGGACGATCGGTTTCTGCGGCGAGGAGAGCTCGGGTGCGACGTTCCTGCGGCGGGACGGGACCGTGTGGACGACGGACAAGGACGGGCTCGTGCCGAACTTGCTTGCCGCCGAGATCACGGCGCGGACGGGGAAGGATCCGGGCGAGCACTACCGGACCTTGACGGCGGAGTTCGGTGCGCCGTGCTACACGCGCGTCGACGCGGCGGCGACCGCGGAACAGAAGGCGAGGCTCGAGAAGCTGTCGGCCGAGGCGGTGACGGCACCGACGCTCGCCGGCGAGCCGATCGTCGCCAAGTTGACGAAGGCGCCGGGCAACGACGCCCCGATCGGCGGCGTCAAGGTCGTGGCGGCGAGCGGCTGGTTCGCGGCACGGCCGTCGGGTACGGAGAACATCTACAAGATCTACGCGGAGAGCTTCCGGGATCGGCCGCACCTGGAGACGATCGTGCGCGAAGCCGAAGCGATTGTGAACGACGCCCTTCGTGGTCCTGGCGGCGCGCGGCGAGCGGATCCGATCCCGGCTACGTTCGGTGGGAGATGAGGGTGACCGTCCGCGTTCTCTGCGTGAACAGCGGGTCGTCATCGCTCAAAGTGGCGCTCTTCGAGGACGAGACCGCGATCGGGTCGGTCGCGGTCGAGGGGATCGGTCTCGGCGAGGGCAGACTCAGGATCCGTGACGCGGCCGCGCGGGTGCTTCGCGACGAGCCGGGCGCGTTCCCCGACGCGAGCGCGGCGCTGCGCGGGGCGCTCGCCGCGGCCGCGTTTCCCGCACCCGATGCCGTCGGCCATCGCATCGTCCATGGTGGCCCCGACCATGCGGCGCCGGAGCGTGTCACGCCGCGGCTCGTCGCCGCGCTTCGCACGCTGGTACCGCTCGCCCCGCTCCACCTTCCTGCCGCCCTCCACGGCATCGAGGCGGTGAGTGCGCACTTTCCCGAGCTCCCGCAGGTCGCGTGCTTCGATACCGCCTTCCATCGACCGATGCCGGCCGTCGCGCGGCGCCTGCCGCTGCCACGGGCACTCCGGGCGAAGGGCATCGAGCGCTACGGCTTCCACGGCTTGTCGTACGAGTACGTCGTTGCGACCGTCGGTGCCGCGACGCTCGGCCGCGCGATCATCGCGCACCTGGGCAACGGCGCCAGCCTCGCGGCCGTGCGCGACGGTCTCCCGGTCGACACGACGATGGGCTTCACGCCGACGGGTGGCCTCATGATGGGCACGCGGAGCGGCGATCTGGATCCCGGCGTCCTCGTGCACCTGCTCGCGCACGAAGGATACGATGCGGTTGCGATCGAACGTCTCGTCGACCACGAGTCCGGCCTTCTCGGCGTCTCGGGGGTGACCTCGGACATGAAGGCGCTGCTCGAGACGCGTGCGACCGAGCCTCATGCGGCCGAGGCGGTCGAGCTCTTCTGCTATGTGCTCCGCAAGCACATCGGGGCGTTCGCGGCGGTGTTGGGTGGGCTCGACACGCTCGTCTTCACGGGCGGGATCGGTGAACGCGCCGCTCCGGTGCGTACGGAGACGTGCCGCGGGCTCGAGCATCTCGGGATCCAGATCGATCGCGAGCGGAATGCGCGGCACGATCCCGTCATCAGCGCGCCCGGGAGCGCATGCACGGTGCGCATCGTGCCGACCGACGAAGATCTGACAATCGCGCGCCATACGTGCGCGCTACTCGCGCGGTCGGCGACGTAAGAACGACTGCGCGTCCCGCGGTGCTCGCGGGTCAGGAGTGCGGATGGGTGCTCTTTGCTTCAATAGCCGCGCCGGCCACGTACGATGCCACCCACAACTCGGGCGCGACCTGACCGCTGTCGCCTCGCCGCCGGCTCGTCACATCTGCCGACGGCTCGGCACGGCGACCTCCGACGCCTGCCGGCCTCGCAGGACAGTCGTCGAAAAATGCCGCATGCTCGTGTCGCCTTCGCGAGGCTTCGATCTGGCCGAACCACGGCACGGCGGTTGCGAATGAAGGGCTCGTGAGGCGGTCATTGCGGAGCTCGTCATGACAACGGACAAAGGATCATCTCCACTCGTCATCGCCCAGCAGCTCGCGGCGGTCGCAAAGGCCGATACCGTGTACGGCGACCTCTACCGACGCCGCGCGCGGGCCCGCCTGGCGGCTATTCTCTCGCCGGCCGACTACGGTCGGCTGAAGCAGAGCGAGCCTGAGATCGCGCGCGTGCTCAAGGAGAGTGCGGCCGCGGTGGAGAAGGGAGACTGGTCCCGCGTGCAGACGCTCGCCGCGAACGCCAGCCGATTGCAGCAGGAGCTCAACGCCAAGAAGAGCGAGATGGCGTTCGCCGGCGAGCTCTACGACTACGCGCAGCCTTCTCTGGATCCGTTCTCACCCGGCCTCCGGCGTCCAGGAGCGATCGACCCGGCGGCAACGCTGGCGCAGCTCCGCGCTGGCCTCGAGCAACTCCTGGCTGCGGACCCGGAGTGGGCGGACTTCTATGTTGGACGACGAGCGTACTTCGGGAAGCTGATGCTCGCGAGTCAGGCGTCGACGAAGCGCGGTGCCGCTCCGACTGTAACGGACCCGGCTGAGGCACGGCGCGAGGCGATGCGGGCCCTCGAGCACGGGGAGCTGGCGCGGCTGCAGAAGCTGGCGGAGTCCTTGAGTACACGTTCAGTCGAAGAGAAGGGCGCGGCGGAGGAGAAGCGGTCGGCCGAGGGATCGGTCGACCTTGCGGTACCGTTCGATGCAAACGTCGTCGCCAAGGCGAAGTCGCTCGGACTGGAGGCGGTGACGTTGAGCGAGGTGCCCCACGGCGCGGAGCTCATCCGCCGGCACGCGCTGACGGCGGCCTTCTCTGGTCCCGAGGTGACGCGCGAGGGGGCTACGCGTGCGCAAGCCGTCTATGAAGACCCTGATCTCAAGGACTATCCGGCGACTGCGCGCGAGTTGGTGTCGCTGTTCGCGATCAATCTCTACGTCAACTCCGGCGGCGCCCGGTATCTACCGCGATTGGTGGCCGAGACGGTGTTCGTCGAGGGATTCCCCGAGACTGACGACCCACCCATCGACTCCCCGCTTCTCAAGGCACTCGGACTCGCGCGTCGCAAGGCCGTCTCGCGCGTGGCGATCGAAACCGCGCTCGAGGAACGGGGGCTGGCGGTGCTCGAGCAGGATCTCGGGCTCGACCCACGAGTCTACAAGCTCGTCTGCATCCCGTGTGACGTCTACGTCGTCGCCGGCGGGGAACGCGACTGGGGCAAGGGTGAGGTCTGGACGCACTTCGACGGTTATCAGGTGATCGGCAACGGGCAGCTGCGGGCGCTGGTCGGCGGTGACGTCCGCTACGGGGGTCGGCACGACCTCGTGAGCATCGCCCGTGACGACGAGCGGGACAAGGTGATCACGCGGTTCGCGGTGGTCCGTCGCGAAAGAATGGTGGTCCGGTGAATATGATCTCGAAACGAGGAGACGCGATGCAACCCGAAACAGGTTCCCTGTCGGCTGAAGAGCTGCGCAAGATGAACGCCTACTGGCGGGCGGCCAACTATTTGTCGGTGGGCCAGATCTATCTCTACGACAACCCACTGCTGAAGAAGCCGCTCGAGCGGGCGCACATCAAGCCGCGCCTGCTCGGCCACTGGGGGACCACGCCGGGTCTGAATCTCCTCTACGTCCACCTGAACCGGGTCATCAAGAAGCACGACCTGAACATGATCTACGTCATCGGTCCGGGACACGGTGGCCCGGGGCTGGTCGCCAATGCCTACCTCGAGGGTACGTACAGCGAGGTCTACCCCGGCATCGCCCAGGACGCGGATGGAATGAAGAAGCTGTTCAAGCAATTCAGCTTCCCCGGTGGGATCCCGAGTCACGTTGCACCCGAGACGCCCGGCTCCATCCACGAGGGCGGCGAGCTGGGCTACGCACTCTCGCACGCCTACGGCGCGGCCTTCGACAACCCGGATCTGATCGTCGCCTGCGTCGTCGGCGACGGCGAGGCCGAGACCGGGCCGCTGGCGACCGGCTGGCATTCCAACAAGTTTCTGAATCCGGCGCGCGACGGCGCGGTACTGCCGATCCTCCACCTGAACGGCTACAAGATCGCCAATCCGTGCTTCCTCGCCCGTATTCCACACGACGAGCTGCAGAGCTTGTTCGAAGGGTACGGCTACGCGCCGCATTTCGTCGAAGGCGACGAACCGGAAAAGGTACATCGGCAGCTGGCCGCCACGCTCGACACGGTCGTCGCCGACATCAAGCAGATCCAGGTCGACGCGCGGACGAAGGGCATCACGAAGCGGCCGCGCTGGCCGATGATCGTGCTCCGCACTCCGAAGGGTTGGACCTGCCCGAAGGAGATCGACGGCAAGAAGTGCGAGGGCTACTGGCGCGCCCATCAGGTGCCGATGGCCGACATGGATACGCCGGAGCACGTGCGCATCCTCGAGGGGTGGATGAAGAGCTACAAGCCCGAGGAGCTCTTCGACGCGTCAGGCCGGCTCGAGCCGGACCTCGCCGAGCTCGCCCCGAGCGGCCACCGCCGCATGAGCGACAATCCGCACGCCAACGGCGGGCTCTTGCTGAAGGATCTCAAGCTTCCCGACTTCCGGAGCTATGCCGTCGAGGCGCCGAGCCCCGGGGCCGTCGCGGCCGAGGCCACACGCGCGCAGGGGAAGTTCCTGCGCGACGTCATGAAGCTCAACCTCGACAGCAGGAATTTCCGCCTCTTCAGCCCCGACGAGAACAACTCGAACCGCTGGCAGGACGTCCTCGAGGTCACGAATCGCTGTTACATGGCCGAGATCTACGCCGACGACGATCACATGACCCCCGATGGGCGAGTGATGGAGGTGCTCAGCGAGCACCAGTGTCAGGGGTGGCTCGAGGGATACCTGCTGACCGGCCGACATGGATTTTTCAGCTGCTACGAGGCGTTCATCCACATCATCGATTCGATGTTCAACCAGCACGCCAAGTGGTTGAAGGTCTGCAACGAGATTCCGTGGCGCCGATCAATCGCATCGCTCAACTACCTCTTGTCGTCGCATGTGTGGCGACAGGACCACAACGGCTTCAGCCATCAGGATCCCGGCTTCATCGACCACGTCGTGAACAAGAAGGCCGAGGTGATTCGCGTCTACCTACCGCCGGATGCGAACTGCCTCCTTACGGTGACCGACCACTGCCTTCGCAGCCGCAACTACGTGAACGTGATCGTCGCCGGCAAGCAGCCCGCGCCGGTATGGCTGACCATGGAGCAGGCGATCCAGCATTGCACCGCCGGCATCGGCATGTGGGAGTGGGCGAGCAACGACAAGGGGAGCGATCCCGATGTCGTGATGGCCTGTTGCGGCGACGTGCCGACACTCGAGACGCTCGCTGCCGTCGAGATCCTCCGCCGGCACGTGCCGGAGGTGAAGATCCGCGTGATCAACGTCGTGGACCTGATGAAGCTCCAGCCGTCGAGCGAACATCCGCACGGCTTGAGCGACCGCGATTTCGACGTGCTCTTCACGAAAGACAAGCCGGTCATCTTCGCCTTCCACGGCTACCCCTGGCTGATCCATCGCCTGACCTACCGCCGCACGAACCACGGCAACGTGCACGTGCGCGGATACAAGGAGGAGGGGACGACCACCACCCCGTTCGACATGGCGGTGCGGAACGACATGGATCGCTTCCACCTGGTCTCCGACGTGATCGATCGGCTGCCGCAGCTCGGGTCGCGAGCGGCCTACGCGAAGCAGGCGATTCGCGACAAGCTGATCGAGCACGAGCAGTACATCCGCGAGCACGGTGATGACATGCCCGAGATCACCGGTTGGCGATGGGGCGGGCAGGAGCAAGCTCGTACCAAGACCACGTCGACCGAAGGGGACAACGTCTAGAAACGAACCTGATCTCGACCAAAAATCCGGAAATGAAGGAACATCACGAATCGATCGGATCCGGGAATCTCTGGGCCGTCGGCTACGACGACATGGAGCGTGCCGGTCAGGTCAGAGATGAGATCACCAGGCTCGGGTGGGACGAACACTACCTCATCCTCTCGGACGTGGCGGTTGTCGTGAGGCATACCGACGGATCTTTCACGTTGGA
The DNA here is from genome assembly GCA_041476145.1 of Binatia bacterium. Classification (GTDB taxonomy): domain Bacteria; phylum Desulfobacterota; class Binatia; order UTPRO1; family UTPRO1; genus DP-19. Next base: position 11,193 of record JBGOSW010000026.1, on the reverse strand, counting down.
CCACAAGCCGTTCTCCACTGTCGCCAACGTCATGGGTTGCACCGTCGTGGGTTTCATCGCGGGCTTGGTGCTCGCCGCGCCGCTCGCGGGCGCGGCCGTCGGCGCGTTGCTCGGAGGCGCGGGCAGCGGCATCGCGGCGACGGTCGGGATAGGCGACGCCTTTCTGCGGGAGGTGGAGGGGATGATGAGGCCCGGCACCTCGGTCCTGTTCGTGTTGGACGATGAGGGGGACATGGACGTGATTCTCCACAAGCTTCGAGGGCTCGGTGGGACAGTACTGAAGACCAACGTCGACGTGGATCGGGCGAAGCTGATCCAGGCGACTCTGACCGGGGACCCAGCTGAAGAGTGACGCGATCGCAATGAGTCGTCGATCGAACGATGACGTCTACCGAACCGAGTGCAATCTTGATCGCCGATTCCGTGGGCATACGTCCGCTCGTGACGACCGCCGAGCTGCGCGACCTCATCGCTCCACTCGAGTTCTTCTGGCTTGATGTTTTCGGTGGTGGTGAGGCAGCCCAGAGAGCGGTGCTCACCCAGCTAGGTCTCGACGCCTCCGACATCTCCTGGGCACTGCGCGTCGACCAGGCACACCGGATAGCGATCGGCCCGCACGGAGTGCGTACCGTGACATGGTTGGCCGAAGCGGCCGGAAAGATGACCGAGGTCCACGTCCTGTGCTCTCGGCGGTGCATCCTGACCGTCTGGAACGGAGATCCCGCCGCCCTCGGCGAGGCCCGACAGCATTTCATCGACCGTGCAGCCGAGCTCGAGAAGAATCCCTTCCACGCGGCGGCCATCGTCCTCCAGCTGTTGCTCGCGAGTCTCGATCAGGCGATCACGAGGCTCGACACCAGACTGCACGCGGCGCGGGAGCAGTTGCAGAACGCACCCGGCGCGTCCGAGTTCACGACGCTGACCAGCCAGATCCAGCGGCTCCAATCCCGCTGGGCGGACTTCGATCGCTACAGCAGCGCGGTCCGGTCCGCGATTGTGGGTGTCGAGGCCGTACCGGGCATGGACCCACGTGGCGCCGCGGAGTTGAACGACTACGCGGAGCAGGTCGAGGACACCGAGCACCGACTCGACAGTCGTAACAGGTGGGCATCGAGCATCCTCCAGGACCACGCGGCCGCCGTCGCCCAGCGCCAAGGGGATCAGATCAACCGGCTGACGCTCGTCTCGCTGATTTTTCTTCCCCTCACATTCCTCACCGGCTTCTTCGGTATGAACTTCCGCTGGATGACCGAAGTCATCGACAGCGCGGCCGCCTTCGCGGTGCTCGGCGTGATCCTGCCTAGCCTGTGTGTCGCTCTGACGGTGGGATGGTTGCGGCGACGCGCACTGTTCTGAGCTGGCTGCGAACCGGTCGTTTCATAGGCCCGCAAGATCCCGCACGATGGTGAACAACGGACTCGGCGGCTTCCGCATCCCCGTACCGGACTGGATCCGCGGCTACCACAGGGAATGGATCGGGCTCGACGTCATCGCCGGTCTGACCGCCGCGGCGGTCGTCGTTCCAAAGGCGATGGCGTACGCCACGATCGCCGGCCTGCCCGTGCAGGTCGGGATGTACACGGTGCTCGTGCCGATGGTGATCTACGCCGCCCTCGGGACTTCCCGGCCGCTCAGCGTGAGCACCACGACGACGCTTGCCATTCTTACGGCGCCGGCCCTCGGCCAAGCTGCTCCGGGTGGAGGCGCGGCTTCCCTCTTGACCGCTTCCGCGACGCTCACATTGCTCGTCGGCGCTATCCTGCTGCTGGCTGCGCTCCTGCGTCTCGGCTTCATAGCCAACTTCATCTCCGAACCGGTGTTAGTCGGATTCAAGGCGGGGATTGGGCTCGTGATCGTACTGGATCAAGTTCCGAAGCTGCTCGGCATTCATGTTCAGAAGGGTTCGTTCTCCAACAATGTCCTGGCTATCGCGGAGCGCATTCCGCATGCCTCGATGATGACCGTGGCCGTGGGGGCCGCAATGATTGGGATTCTGGTGGCCTTCGAGCGCCTACTTCCGCGAGCGCCAGCACCGTTGATCGCGGTCGCTAGCGGGATCGCCGGTACGGCCCTGCTGAGCTTGCGGGCTCACGGAGTGGAAACGGTCAGCCACGTCCCGACCGGATTGCCCTCTCTCACCCCGCCGGACCTCGCGCTGATCGTCCAGCTCTGGCCAGCAGCCCTCGGCATTGCGCTGATGAGCTTCACCGAAACCATCGCGGCGGGGCGCGCATTCGCCGAGAGCGGCGAACCCAGACCGCTGGCAAACCGGGAACTACTGGCTACCGGTCTCGCCAATGCGGGAGGCGCGCTTCTGGGCGCCATGCCGGCCGGCGGAGGCACCACACAGACCGCCGTGAACCGGCTTGCGGGAGCGCACACGCAGCTTGCTGCGCTGGTCACGGCCGCCGCCACGTTGGTCACGATCCTGCTGCTGGCTCCTCTCATCGAGCTGATGCCCGAGGCCACCCTCGCGGCTGTCGTCATCGTGTATTCGATCGGCCTGATGAATCCGGCGGAATTCCGCTCGATCCTCGAGGTACGACGGACGGAGTTCCTGTGGGCCCTCACGGCCCTGGTCGGCGTGGTGCTGCTCGGGACTCTGCAGGGAATCGTCGTTGCCATCATCGTCTCGCTCGTCGCCCTCGCACACCAGGTGGCCGACCCGCCCGTCCTTGTGCTGGGGCGCAAACCGGGCACGAACGTCTTCCGCGCTCTTTCCGAGCTGCATCCCGAGGACGAGACCTTTCCCGGGCTGCTCCTGCTCCGGCCCCTGGGGCGGATTTTCTTCGCCAATGCGGAGCACATCGCAGAGAAGATGCGACCCTTGATCGCCGGCGCGAACCCGAAGGTGGTCGCACTCGATCTCGGCGGTGTGTTCGATCTCGAGTACACGGCGCTCAAGATGTTGACGGAAGCCGAGAAGCGACAGCGCGAGAACGGCGTGCTCGTTTGGTTCGTTGACCTCAACCCGGGAGTACTGGCGATGGTCCAGCATTCGCCCCTGGGTGAGACCCTGGGCCGCGACAGGATGTTCTTCACCCTGGAGCAGGCTGTCGCCACGTATCAGGCATCGTTGGCGCAGGTTCCACGCTGAGCACCTCGAAGCTGGCAGTGCCACAGGAGGGTCGGATCACAATCGAGGCGGAGAGACTCGCTACGTCGACGTGGGGTGGACAGCCGCAATCAGGACAACCAGCGATCTCGGGGCGACATCGTAGGCCAGGTTCGGGTGGACCGGCGCCGCGCTCCACTCGCAGATGTCATCGGGCGGCTCGCGCGACGTGTCGATCCAGCGACGCCATCCGCCCGCGACGGATGGTAGCGCGAGCGTGAGCGGCTCGGACAGGCGTTCAGCACGCCGTGGGACAGCTGACCACCGAGGACGTGATGCTCGCCGGCGGCTCGAACGCCATCGATCACGGGCTGGTGATGCCGAACGTGAACGACGGCTTTACCGGCGCCCACCACCGACTACGAACTGTTCGCGCTACCTCCGACGCCTGCTCCGTCGCGGTGATAGCCGGTCGTGGCCGGTGGTAGGGGAGCCCTGAGTGCTCCTTTTAAGCAGCGGGTCGCTGGTTCGAGTCCAGCACGGCCCATCAATTACAAGCTCCTGAAGTTCCTCAGGGACGGTTGTGACCGGCGCGGCCGAAATTGGCGCGTCGGATCCAAAGTCACCACCCCCTCTGCAACTGTACCAGTGGTGTAGGTCGGATCGTCGAGGCTATCGATCGCGGCCTTGTTCTCCTTCGGAGCCACTTGCCGTAGGTGTCGACGGTCATCGCGAGGGCTAGGGCAGGAGTACATCACGCCTTACACGTCCGAACAGAACGGGATAGTCGAGCGCTTCTTCCTGACCCTGAAGCAGGAGTGCGTGTGGCTCCATCGCTTTCGAGAGCCGTGACCACGCCTTCTGCGTGATCGCCGACTGGCTCGATCGCTACGACGCCGAGCGGCCGCACTCGGCCCTCGGCTATCTCACCCCCAAATAGTATCGCGAGAGACTAGCGGCCTGAGCTGTACGAAGACTAGGGGAACACCACAGGCGCCAGCTCGATGCGCTCGGGCGAACGGCGTACGTCAGGCAGTGGTCAGTTCACCCGCCTCGGCGAAAGCTGGTCGAGTAGCCAACCGGCGACGATCGGACCGCCGGGACCGTCATAGTGCACGCCGTCGGGGCGCAGCACGGCGTCGTCGACCGTGGTGACGCAGGCGCGGTCAGGACACACCCAGCCGTTCAGGTCGATGACGTCCACGCCGTCGATGGCAGCGACCATGCGGATGTTGGCGTTGAGGCAGTCAACCCGCCGGTCGGTCTCTGCCTGGCTCACGCCGAGTACGTCGGAGCGCAACAATGGCGTGGTGGTGACATGGAGGTGCGCGCCAGTCGTGGTCAACACGCGGAGCGCGGTGTGCAGTTCGCCTCGCCACCAGTCGTCGAAGCCGGGTGCGCATGGATGGGTCCAGGCGCCGTCGCGCTTGCGGTCGGCCAGGTCCCACGCGCCGAGCATGAGCACCACCTCGTCGGGATGGAACGACGTCGCGTCCTTCGTCCAGCGCTCCGGCCACTGCGGGCAGTCCGCATGCTCGGTGAGGATCTGGTCGTCTTTCAAGCGGACCGAGCCGTCGGCGCGGCTGATGCCGCAGCCCCACATACCGCTGTTCTGAACGGCCACATCGCGATCGGCCTTGATGGCCTCGAGGCCGACACCGATCGTCCAACCGACGGAGTCGCCCACGATCATCACCCGACGAAGAGTGAGCTGTGTCGGTGCTGCGAGCGTCGTCGTGGTCGTCCGTCCGGCGGCGGAGGTCATCGACCCCAGGGTGTCACGGGTAGGTGGGCCGGGCCGCGCCGGACCGGAGGCGCTCACTGCAACCGCGCCCGGTCCGGAAGTCGAGATGATGATGGCCATGGTGACGGCGGTGACCGACACCGCCAACAACCCGAGGGCCCGGCGAGGCCGGAGCGCGCCGCGGCGGATCGGCTGCTCCGCGAAGGCATACGAGACCACGGCAACGGCCAGTGTCGCCACGAGGCGCGCACCGTCGAGCACCCAGCCGTGTAGGTGCACCCGCTCCGGCGTCAAAGCGACGTACAACGGCAGGTGATAGAGGTAGACGCCATAGCTGATCATGCCGAGCAGACGGAACGGCTGCAGGGCGAACACTCGCCCGAGCAGCGGCGACGCGGGATGTGCGGCTGCCGTGATCAGCACGGCGCCGGCCACCGAGTGCAGAAACAGTCCACCGGCGAACAGATCGTTCGAGCGCAAGCCGTCGATCGTGAACCACGCCCACCCCAGGCCGACCGCGGCACCACACCCGAGCGCCTCGAGGCTCAGGCGCGCCCGCTTGGTCGTCGTAGTTTCCCGGCCGGCGACGAGCATGGCGGCCAGTGCGCCAACGAGGATCGACGCGGCGCGCGTGTCGGAGCCCTCGTACAATCGAGTCGGGTCGGATCCAGCGTAGTGTAGCCACACCATCGCGAGGGCCGAGGCCGCAGTGGCCAGGGCAGCCACGCCAGCCAGATACCGCTGAGCGTGCCGGCCGGCGAGTTTCACAACAGCGAGGAACAGGAGGGGCCACACGAGATAGAACTGCTCTTCGATGGCCAGACTCCACATGTGGGCGAGCGGGCGAGCAGTGGTGAAGATGTCCCAGTAGCTCTGGCGATGCGCGATCTGCCACCAATTCGCGACGTAGAACAGCGAGGCCAGGGCATCGCCGCGCAGCCGCGCAAGCTCGGTGCCTCTGGCCAGCACCAGCGCGTACAGGACCACCAGCGCCAGCATGAGGAGCAGCGCAGGCAGAAGCCGGCGTGCCCGGCGCGCCCAGAATGCCCGCAGCCCGATCGTGCCGCTCTCGTGCCACTCGGCGATGAGCAGGGAGGTGATGAGGAAGCCCGAGAGCGTGAAGAACAGATCGACGCCAAGGAAACCGCCGCTCAGGTGACGGGCGTGGAAGAACAACACGCCCGCGACGGCGATCCCCCGGATCCCGTCGAGCGCGGGGATGTGCCTGAGCCTCGACCGCCGCTCTGTGGCGGGCGAAAGCGTAGCGATCGGAGTGGACCACCTCTTGTTCAGCGTCACCGAGCGCTCGGCCGAGGAGTCTACGATCATGCGGTGTACGAAGAGAGAGAGCTTACGGGCGTGCAGCCCGCACTAGGACTGAGGTGTCCATCCTCTCCCATCTCTGCACCCTTAGAATTGGCTGATTCCACGATGCGAGTCGCGATCATACCCACCTTCAGAATCGCGCGTCGACCGGCAGAGTGCAATGGAAACCCGACCCAGCCCGCATTGACGCCGAGCGTTGGGGCCTGGACGTCCAACGTCGACACCAGGCCGAACCGCATCGGCGATCCGCGACACACATCCGTCGAGCACTGGCATGTGACCCACTTTGACACATCATTAAGCTTCGGGGCATCATACTGATACTATTTGCATTCGCGATACCTCTGACACCGACATGTTCTGCGAGCGTCTCGCGTGCTTTTCCCTTGCAATGCACCCTCTCGTGCGAATAGATCGCTTTGGGCCATGTAGGCCATATACACCATCGTCGAAAGGAGACGGGCCATGATGCAACTCATACGCCGAACAGGGTTCATCACTGTCACCGCACTGATGGTACTCACCACCGCGCAACGTTCATTTGCCAATTGCTCGACGTGGACTGCGATTAACTCGTGCACAGCGACGTGCAGCTCGGACTGCTATCTCCTCAACGATCAAAACTGCACCGATGGTCAGGGCATCACTTTGAATAGCGGAGCGCGCCTTGACATGTGCGGTCACACATTGACGTGCACTGACGCAAGTGGCGTTTGTCCCTCGAAGGCCGCTATTACCATGACAGCGAACGGGAGCCAGGTATTCAACAGCGCGACGACATCGCAAGCGCAGATTATCAATCCGTTCCAGTACGGCGTCAAGTGTGACCATACATCCACTAGGGTAAGCGGCATTCGATTCGAGAACGTCGGGACCGTCGTGGCGACGGAAGACTGCGCCAAAGTTGAGAATAACGTATTCAAGGATTCTGAAGGAGTGCTTCTTACCGGCGCAACCGGAGCCAACACGGACGAGATCCATAACAACTACTTCGACAATGTGGGCACCGCAATCGAGGTAAACAATCGGACCGCCAAAATTACCATCGATCACAACCTGTTCGCGATGGGTGCAGCGTCAGTCCAAGACGTTGCTCTTACGAACGCCAGCAATGTCGTCACAAATAACAATGTCTTTCTCGGCCAAGGCGCTCCGTTCGACGTCAGCAGCAGCACGGTTACGTACAGCGCGAACTATTGCGATCCTGTGAGCTCGAATTGCGCCACCTGCGTGGGTAATGGGCAATGCTTCGATCCCCCGCCACCCTTCACGATGCCGTAACCATGACCCGGCCCAGCGGACGGCCCGGTTTGCGACTACCGCTCGCCCGGCTCACATTCGGGTGAGCGGCTAGTCGTTCTCCTTAGTGATCGCGTACACACGACACCGCGACGAGCACTGGACGATCGGTGCAGTGGAGCAGACGATCGCGAATGAGACTGCCGCCCTTCGGCACACGCTCCGACTTGGCTACAAGGACCGGAAGGTCGTGCAGCGTCCCTGTGGCGAGCTCCGGCGCTGCGGCCATGTTCTCGGGCCGAAGGACCCGGACGGCCAACGAGGTGACGTCCGTCAAGAACAGCGTGATCACGATCATGCCGCAGCCGTAGGTGACTGCGGCTGCCCGTCGCGTCTCCGGTCCCGCCGAGCGCGCGGGCGACGCGACGGTCGCCAGGAACCAGACGAAGAAACGGTAGCGCCGCGGCGAGGAAGGCACTGCCCCCAGCTGGACCCGCGTGCGCTCTTTGCACAAGTAGGCCGCGACTTCGGCGCCGGAGGCCGCGAAAGGCGGGCGCTCCCTTACGAGCAGTCCCCGACGACGAAGAGGGCGATCTTGATTGCGACGGCTGCGGCGCCCCCACGACTCGCAGGTGTCCCGGTTGGCGTGGGGGGGGGGGGTACCGCATCCACGGCTGCAGCCGTCGCGTTAGCTCCTCGACCCCCCAGGCTGCAACGGGCAGCGCGCCGACACTAGCTGCCGGTCAGGAAGCCGCTCCCGGCGATTCGCGAGGTCGTGGAGGGCTTCGACGATGCGTCGACCTGTACCTTAGCGTCGGCCGGTCGAGATGCCCGAGGAACCGAAGCCGCCAGCGGTCACCACGCAGTCACCATCCCAGGCCATACTACCATCGGCTACGAGCGGCCCATGCTACCTACAGCGCTTGGTTCGTCGCGGTGGTGGCTGGTCGTGGGTGGTGGTGGGAGCCGCCTTGCCGCTTCTTTTAAGCAGCGGGTCGCTGGTTCGAGTCCAGCACGGCCCACCATCTTTCACAGCCTCCTGAAATTCCTTGGGGACGATGAGCGTGCCCCCTGAGGCCCGCGAGGACTCTCTCTCACCGCTTCCCATCGCTGAAAACTGCCCGCCGCCGGCGGCCGCTCATCAGATAGACGTCCGAGCGCACCTGCGTGAGCGGATCGCCCGATGACTCGATGCCATCGACCCTGGGGTCGGGATCGAAGATGATCTTTCGCCGCTCCGGCTCCTGGTCATCCGCACGGGCCGTCAGAGTGATCGCGCCGAACGGGATCTCCTTGCGGCTGTCCGGCCATGTGACGCTCGCGTTCGCGACGTCGTCCCCCGGCCCCGCGATCTGCACGAAGACGCCGAGCCTAACCGGCTCCCTCGCCAGCCTCTGCCCGAACTCGTCGAAGAGGAAGGTCTCCGACTTCGCCGCCGCCGCTACCTTGGAAAGATACTCGGTCCCAGCCTCGGGCCGGATGCGGAACCGCCCGTGGCGGCTCGCGCCGTCGGTGTTCGAGAACTTGAACGCCGTGACAGCAAAGAACGCCTCGCGCGCGAAGCTGGTCGGGATTGGCTTGGGCTCCTCGAGGAACCGCTTTGCGTTCGGATGCGAGGCGAGGAAGGCCCCCAGCGCCTCGGGCTTCCCAGCCCCCGCGGTTGCCGCGGCGCGGAGGAATTCCACGAACTCCTCGCCGGTGCGGACCGGAAAGCCGTTTGTCGAGTGTGCGATGACGTCGGTGTGGACGTGGTCGGCGAGGTGAAAGCGAATGGCGATACCCCGGGGCCCGGACCGCGCCGGGTCGTTGTCGGGTATGGTCGGCAGGCCCGTCCCGTTCGAGTAGCGCACGGTCACTGGCGTTGACGGCCTGCTCGCGTGCATCGCGCGCGTCAACTTCGCCGCCTCGGGCGACGGCGTGAACATGCCCGAGCACATCAGCCCCTTGGCATGAGCGGGGCGAAATCCGGCGTGGACCCCCCCGGACAGCACGTCCAGGGCGTCGAGCAGATCCTTCGCAAGGGCTGAGTTGGTGAACGTGCTGGTCGGCATGCGTCGCTCCCTTCGCGGAGGCCGGTGGCAACGAGCGCAGCCTCCCAACGCGAGATCGTACTCCGTTGCGCAAGGCTAGCGATACCCGCCCCTCGTCCCGACGCCGCGATCGCGCCCATACGTCAATGGCTCGCCGGTCCGCCCGTGCTCGCGCGTCGCCTCCGCCACCGAGGTCTCGCCCTTCAGAATGCTGAGCACCGCTTCCGTGGAAAGAGCGCGGCAATTGCACCGGCCGGTCACCACCGAGTCACCACCCCACGGCGACTCACGACCGGCCACAACCCCGCGCTCACCTGCGGCGCCTGAACCCTCGCCATGATGGCCGGTCGTGACGGGTGGTAGCGGAGCCTTGGGTGCTCCTTTCAAGCAGCGGGTCGCTGGTTCGAGTCCAGGACGGTCCGTTGATTTTGGTTTTCCCTGCCGCGCGACTTCCATCATGAACGTTCCTACCTCAGGGGGAACGTTGCGTGCGTTTCTGTCGGGAGGAGTTCGACCCGGAACTCCAGGAACTTGCAAACAGATCTGCAAACGGACTACGCGAAAGTCGCTGGGACTAGACCGTACTTGGCGGGAGCGAGGTGACCCCTGATCCAACAAGACGGAAGCATGGCGGATCAGAGGCGATCAGACGTCATGACGAGCCCCGAACTTGAAAACCGGCAGGGCGCGAGCCCTCGGGGGTTCGAATCCCTCCCCCTCCGCTCCACGCTATGCTGTGGGATGTATCCCCGTGGCACAGTCGTCGGGCGTCACCGCGCGCGTCGCCTGCTGCCGAGGCTCTTGCCTACGGCAGAGAGGGAGACGGCCTTTCCCTTGCGCGCGCGTGCAATCATCTCCCAGAACTTCTCGGACCGCTCAAGTAGAAAGTCCTCGAGATCCGTGTCGTCGATGCGTTCGACGGCGGCGACGGGCTTGCCGTTCCGCGTGACGATCACGACATCGTCTGCAGCCGCATCGAGCGTGCGAGAGAAGTTGTTGCGCGCCTCAAAGACGGTCATGGTCTTCATAGTCACTCCTTCCGATAGAACGCGCGGTTTGATCCTTGTGCAGCACGGTGATGACGTCAACGATCCCGTCCCCAACGTCATAAAAAACCCGAAGGTCCCCCACCCTGAGTCTGTACGTTGCATCTTCGCGTCCACGTAGCCGAGGTGTTGTCAAAAGGTGTGGATCGCGTCCTAGTCGCGCGATGGAGGGCAGCTCGGCGGTTCGCACGCTTGCTTGCCCTTAGGATAGATACAGGGGAAGGAGCCCAAGGCCCCCGCGCTAAGATGCAGCCACGCACTCAGTACGTGAAAGGGCCCGAAGGCCACGTCGCCTACCAGGTCTTTGGGAGGGGCTTGCGCGAGATCGTCTTCGTTCCGGATCATCCCAATAACATCGAGATCATGTGGGAAGATCCGGCGCTGTCGCGCTTCCTCGAGCGCTTGGCGACGATGGGGCGGGTGATCTGCTTCGACAAGCGCGGCACCGGCGTTTCCGACCCGGTGCCGCTGGGTGCCATCCCGACGATCGAGCGGTGGATGGACGACATCACGACCGTCATTGACGAGGTGGGCTGCAAGCGCGTCGTCGTCTTCGGGCACGGTGACGGTGGCCCGATCGCGATGCTGTTCGCCGCGACCTATCCCGAGCGGACCGAGGCGCTCGTGCTCGGCGACACGTTCGCGCGCATGCGCCATGCCGCCGACTACCCGGAGGGGCTCAGCGAGGTCGACGCCGACCGTAAAGGTACGCAACTCTACGAGTCCTGGGGGCGTGAGGATCGACGGCCGCGT
>JBGOSW010000025.1:0-33403 GCA_041476145.1 Binatia bacterium | reverse complement strand
GGGCGTCTACGGGGCGACGAAGCACGCAGTGAGCTGTATCAGCAACACGCTCCGCCGCGAGCTCGAGGAGGACTCGATCCGCGTCGTCGACGTGCGACCCGGCGCGATCGCGACGAACTTCGCACGCAACTTCGATCCCGCTTTTGTCGCCAACTTCGTGCAGGCGACGGGCATGAAGATCGAGGTGAAGCGTGGCGAGCGGCTCCCGGATGAGGTCATGGACACGCTGCAGCCGCTCATGAAGCAGGTACTCGGAAGCGCGTAGGACGTCGCCAACGCCGTGCTGTACGCGGTCACGCAGCCGATCGACGTCAACGTCGCGGAGATCGTCGTGCGGCCGCCCAAGCAGCTCGCCCTGTAGTCGACCAGCCGGCGACCGACGACCCGGCATGGACGTCGATCGAGTCGTAGACCGCGCCGTTGGTGCATCCCCTCAGAAACGCGTAGAATCAACTCGATATGGCGCAGACCCTGCGACGCATCGCGAGCTTCACCCCTTCACGCGGCCGGCCGATCGACGGCGAGCTTTGCTTCGATGGGCGCCGGCTCCTCTTCGTTCCCAGTGACGGGGGCGTCACCCGCGACGAGGAAGCGCTGAAGCTCGGCACCCTCGGCATCGTTCTCGACGGATCGACCAGTGAGATTCCCGCCGTCGCGTCGGCACTTCACGACCGCGCTCGGAAGGCTCTCATCAAGGTCCGCTTCGAGCGTCGGAAGCTGGCCTAGACGCCCGCGCTCACCTGCGTGCGGGCTTGCGTGCGCGTGCCCGTCCGACGATCGAGGAACGGGGTGCCTTCGGCTTCGGGACGAACTCGACTCCGACCGCCTTACGAAGCTGGTCGCGTAGCTTCACCAGCTCCGCGGGGGAAGCGTCGTGCTCGTGGTCGTGGCGTTCTTTCATGATCGTATGCGCGCGACCGGCGGCGATCGCGTGCTAATCGGACCAGTCTAGCAGCTATCGCGCGCTGCCGGTAGCGAACGCATGCGGCGATCGGCCGCGCCGCTACGAGCCAATTCCACAACTGCCCGGTGACGGGTGCGCTGTCGCATGCGGTGTCGAGATCGGCCTTGCGAGCCCCGCCATTCGGCGTAGGGTGGCCCCATGCTGCAATGGGCACGGGCGTGGTTGCGGCGAACGGCGGGCGAGTTGCGCAGCCTCGCGGGTGCGGTCGCGACGAAGCAACGGCACGCGCGAGACGGACATCGCCGCCCCGATGATCGCCAGCGGTTCTGGACCGAGTTCCGCGACGGGCAGCGTCAGGCAACGGAGAAGTGCCTCGAAGGCCGGGCGATCGTTCCGCGGGACACCTGAAGAAGCAAAAAGGGCGACTGATGCGTTCGTCGTGCGATGGCTGACGCCGCGACCCTGCGCTTCCTCGGAGCGGCCGGGACCGTCACGGGATCGAAGTACCTCATCGAGACCGACGGTCATCAGATTCTGCTCGACTGCGGACTCTTCCAGGGGCTGAAGGAGCTGCGGCTGCGCAACTGGGCGCCGCCGCCGTTCGCGGCCGCGGCCGTCGAGGCGGTGGTGTTGAGCCATGCGCACATCGACCACTCGGGCTATCTGCCGCGGCTCGTGCGTGAGGGGTTTCGCGGCGCGATTCACTGCACCTCGGGTACCGCCGACTTGCTCCGCGTGCTGTTGCTCGACTCCGCCCACCTGCAAGAGGAAGAGGCGCGCTTCGCGAATCGCCACGGCTACTCGAAGCACAAACCGGCGCTGCCGCTCTACACCGCGGACGATGCCGACGCGGCGCTGTCGCGTGTCGTGCCGCATGCGTACGGCGAGGGCTTTACGGTCGTGCCCGGCACGACGGCGTTGCTGCGACGTGCCGGGCACATTCTCGGCTCGGCGACGGTCGAGCTGCGCGTCGGTGAGCGCCACCCGGTGACGCTCGTCGACTCGGGAGACCTCGGGCGCTGGGATCGGCCGATCCTTCGCGATCCGGAGCTCGTCGCCGAGGCCGACGTCCTCCTCGTCGAGTCGACCTATGGAGACCGCCAGCACCCGCGCGACGCGCCGGCGGCGTTGACGCGCATCGTGAACGAAGCCGTCGCACGCGGTGGCGCGCTCATCGTCCCGGCGTTCGCCGTCGGCAGGACGCAGGAGCTCGTGTGGACGCTGCGTACGCTCGAGGACGCCGGCGCCATTCCGTCCCTGCCGGTCTACGTCGACAGCCCGATGGCGATCAACGTGACGGAGATCTACTGCCGCCATCACGAAGATCACGACCTCGACATGAAGCTGCTGATGGACGAGCGGCGCTGCCCTCTCTGCTGTCGTCAGTACCATCTCGCGCGTACGCCCGAGGAGTCGAAGGCACTCAATGCCGTCCGCGGGCCGATCATCATCATCTCGGCGAGCGGCATGGCGACCGGCGGCCGCGTCCTGCATCACCTGAAGGAGCGCTTGCCCGACGAGCACACGACGGTGCTGCTGGTGGGATTTCAGGCGGCCGGGACGCGCGGGCGTTCGCTGCAGGACGGCGCCCAGAGCGTGCGCATGCATGGCGAGAACGTCGCGGTGCGCGCGCGCGTCGAGATGCTCGACGGCCTCTCCGCCCACGCCGACCGTGAAGAGATCCTGCGCTGGCTCTCCGGCTTCCGCCGCCCGCCGCGTGTGACCTACGTGGTGCACGGTGAGTCGACGGCGGCGGCGAGCCTCGCCGAGACGATTCGCACCCGCCTGCGGTGGAACGTTCGGGTGGCGGAGGATCGCGCGCTCGTCCCGCTGTCTCGTTGAGAGGCGCGAGTCCATGACGGGAGACCGCGCTTCGCACGCGCGCGCCGCGGCGCGCGACGACGCCCGCCGCATCCTCCTGGCGCGGGCGCTGCGCGGGTTTGCCGACGGGTTGGTCAGCGTTCTACTCGCCGGCTACCTGACGCGGCTCGGGTTTACGCCGTTCGAGGTGGGCGCGATCGTGACCGGGACGCTCTTCGGCTCGGCCGCGTTCACGATCGCGCTCGGTTTCGCCGCGCATCGCGTTCCGCGTCGCCCGGTGCTGCTTGGCGCGTCGGCGCTCATGCTCTTGACCGGGATCGGTTTCCTGAGCGCGACCGGATTCTGGCCGCTGCTGATCGTGGCCGTGATCGGGACGCTCAATCCGTCCGCGGGCGACGTGAGCGTGTTCCTACCGACGGAGCAGGCGGCGTTGGCGCAGACCGTCTCGGGTCACGAGCGCACCCGCCTCTTCGCCTGGTACAACGTCGGCGGCAACGTCATGGGAGCGCTCGGGTCGCTCGCGAGCGGGCTTCCCGCCGTCGTCGCCTACGCGTACGGCGTCGACGTCCTGCTCGCGGAGCGCTCCGGCTTCGTCGTCTACGCGCTCGTCGCGATCGTGATCGCGGCGTGCTATCTGCGGCTCGGATCCGAGGTCGAAACGCGGGAGACCGTACGCGGCGCGCCGCTCGCACACTCGCGGCGCATCGTCGTACGCCTCGCGGTGCTCTTCAGCCTCGACTCCTTCGGCGGCGGTTTCGTCGTGCAGTCGTTGCTCGTGCTCTGGCTCTACCAGCGCTTCGCGCTGTCGGTCGCCGTCGCGGGCGCCGTCTTCTTCGGCGCCGGCCTGCTGAGCGGCCTCTCGCAGCTGGTGTCCCCGATCTTGGCGGCGCGCATCGGCCTGGTGCGCACGATGGTCTACACGCATCTGCCGGCGAACTTGTTTCTCGTCGCCGCCGGGCTGGTGCCGAGCTTGCCGCTGGCGGTCGCGTGCCTCCTGGTGCGCGCCGCGCTCTCGCAGATGGACGTGCCGGCTCGTCAGGCCTTCGTGATGGCCGTCGTCCGGCCCGAGGAGCGCGCCGCGGCGGCGAGCGTCACCAACGTTCCGCGCAGCCTCGCGTCCGCGCTGCCGCCGCTCTTCGCCGGCGCCATGCTCACGTACTCGACGGTCGGCTGGCCGCTCGTCTGCGGCGGCCTGCTGAAAGCGCTTTACGACGTCTTGCTGCTGGCGCAGTTCCGCACGGTGCCGGCACTCGACGAACGCTGACGCGAGAGAGTCAGGCGGCGCGGTGGCGCGGGTCGCGGCGATGCGACTCGCCGTTGTCTTGCACGAAGTCTTCCGGCAAGAGATCGCTCAGGCGTTGATGCATCTCGAGGAGGCGATATTTTGCCTTATGCCCCGAGACCTTCGTCGACGTCGCGAGCACCTTGCTGCGGATTTCACGGATGTCGTCGGTTTTCATACGCACGAGAGCTCGCAAGAATCCTGCCGCCGATCAGATCTCTCCCGCTCCGCGTACGAGCAGGGCGTAACATTCTCGTAACCTCAGCATTGCGAAGGATTCGCGGAAGTTTCCCACCGCCGCGACATCGAAACGAGGGAGCGACGCTCGCGAAAGGATCGCAGCGGCGCGTCGTTCGTCCGATCTCGGCACGAAAGTTGGAGGGTTCCTCAGCGTGGCACCGCGTTCGCAGACGATCCGCCTCACCGCGAAACCCTCGACGCCATCGGCCGAGAGCAGCGTCGCGATGCGCGCGCTCGGTCGAGAGCTCGCGCGCATCGAGGGACACCTCCGCGGCGTCGAGGACCGGCTGGCGCCCGCGCTCGCGGTCGTCGATTCCGATTGGGTGGAGAGCGCCCGCAACCTCGTGCACTACACCGCCCTTCGGCAGCTCGAGCTGCGGGAGCTGCAGCTGCTATTGCAGCAGTACGGCCTGTCGTCCCTCGGCCGTTCCGAAAGCTTCGTCATGGGCTCGCTCCTCGAGGTCCGCATGCGGATCGCGGAGACGCTGTATGCGCGACGCGAGGCGCGGCTGCCGGAGTTGGCGCCGCTCGTCGAGCGCCGCGGACACGCGCTCTCGTGGCAGACGGCCGAGTTCCTGCTGCACACCCACACCCATGCCGCGTTCGGCGCCAAGCCCGAGGGGCGCCACGTCTACGTGATGGTCACGGCACCCAGCGCCGCCGGGGCCGACCGCGCCTGGCTCGCACGCCTGTTGCGCGCCGGCATGAACATTCTGCGCATCAACTGCGCCCACGAGGGCCCCGCCGAGTGGGGCCGCATCATCGAGGCGCTACGGACCGCACGCCGGGACACCGACCTCGAATGCCGGATCCTCATGGATCTCGGAGGACCGAAGATCCGCACCGGGCGCATCGCCGAGGGTGTGCGGGTCGCGACCTGGAAGCTGCGACGCGACGACCTCGGCACGCTCCTGGAGCCGGCACTCGTCATCCTCCGGCCGGCGTCGCGCGCCGCGACTCCGCTCGACGGCCCGGTCCTCGCGCTCGACGACGATTGGTTCGACGAGCTGCGTGGCGGCGACGTTCTGCGTTTCCGCGACACCCGCGGCAAGAGGCGGAAGCTCGTCGTGCGCAACGTCGAGAACGGCGAGGCCGTCGCCGAGACCACACAACGCGCCTACGTCGTCGACGGGACGCAGGTGACGCACGTGCGCCGAGGACGCGTCCTCCGCCGCAGACGTGTACGTCTCGGCGGTGTCGCGGACGGGGCGATCGAGCTCGCGGCGGGTGATCTCCTGATCCTCTCCGGTCGCGATCTCGAGGGACACCCGGCGCGCGGGGACGAGCCGGCGATCGTCGCGTGCTCCTTGCCCGAGGCGCTCTCGCGGGTCGAGGTGGGCCACCGGGTTTCCTTCGACGACGGCAAGGTCGAGGGGGTGGTGGAACGGATCGAGGCGGCGGATCTCCACGTGCGCGTGCGGCGGACCTCGCGGCCGATCGTGAAACTGCGAGCGGAGAAGGGGATCAACCTTCCGGACAGCGTCCTGTCGATCGCGGCTCTCACCGTCGAGGATCGCGCCCAGCTCGCGTTCGTGGCCGAGCACGCGGATCTCGTCGGCCTGTCGTTCATCCGCTCTCCCGCCGACGTCACCGCGCTCCACGAAGCGCTCGGTCAACGGAACATCGGGATCGTGCTGAAAATCGAGACGCGCGCGGGTTTCGAGGATCTTCCACACATTCTCCTCGAGGCGATGCGTCGCCCGCCGCTCGCGGTGATGATCGCGCGCGGCGACTTGGCCGTCGAGCTGGGCTTCGAGCGGCTTGCCGAAGTGCAGGAGGAGATCCTCTGGCTCTGTGAGGCGTCGCACGTCCCGGCGATCTGGGCGACGCAGGTGCTCGACACGCTCGCCCGAACCGGCGTGCCGTCGCGTGCGGAGGTGACCGATGCCGCCGCCAGCGTCGCCGCCGAATGCGTGATGCTCAACAAGGGTCCGCACGTCGAGGAGGCGGCGCGTGCCCTGGTCGACATCCTCCACCGCATGGAGCGGCACCACTACAAGAAGCGCAGTATCTTCCGAAAGCTGCGCGTTTCGGGGTTGGTGGAGATGCGCACGCCGAGCTCCCTCGCCGATTGAAGGCCACGTCTCGCGAGCCCGGTTTTCGCCGTGAATCGCGTGACAAACTTCTCAGTTTCGCGATAGCTCTCGTTTCGCACACGGGAGGTCGCGCATGAAGACGGAAGATCGCACCGCCAAGCTCGCCGGGGATCGCGGGCGCGTCACGCCCACGCAGCTCGCGCACATCGTGCGCCGGACGTCGCGGTTCGACGCCATGGTGGAATGGTACCAGACGGTGCTCGGGGCCGAGGTCGTCCATTCGGACGGCATGCTGGCGTTCCTCAGCTACGACGAGGAGCATCACCGCATCGCCATCGCCCAGATTCCCGGCCTCGAGGACCAGCCGCCGTTCGCCGCCGGCACCGATCACGTGGCGTTCACCTACGCCGACCTCGGCGATCTCCTCCACACCTACGCGCGCCTGAAGGGCGCGGGCGTCGAGCCCTTCTGGTGCATCAATCACGGCCCGACGACGTCGCTGTACTACAAGGATCCGGACGGCAACCGCGTCGAGATCCAGGTCGACAACTTCTCCACCGCGGCGGAGACCAACGGCTGGATGCGCAGCGGCGAGTTCGCGGCGAACCCGATCGGCGTCGTCTTCGACCCCGAGGGCCTGCTGGCGCGCTATCGGGCGGGTGAGCCCTTGGCGACGCTCGTCGCGCGGCCGCCGCTGCCCGCGGGGACGACCCCGTTCGAGATGCTGCGCTTCTAGCCGCGATGGCCGCGCGCTACGACGTCGCGATCGTCGGCTACGGCCCGGTCGGGCAGGCGCTGGCGATCCTGCTCGGGCAGCGCGGGTGGACGGTCGGCGTCTTCGAGAAGCAACCGGCGGCATATCCGCTGCCGCGCGCCGTACACTTCGATCACGAGGTCGGCCGCATCCTCCAGGCCGCGGGTGTGGCCGCGGACGTCGCCGGGAGGACTGAAGCCGCGGACGTCTACGAATGGCGGAACGCCGCCGGGGACACCTTGCTACGCTTCGCCAGTAAGGCCGCCGGCGCGTCCGGGTGGCCGGAGGCCAACATGTTCGCGCAACCCGAGCTCGAGCGCGTGCTCGACGCGCGGGCGCGCGCGCTTCCCACGGTCGAGCTGCATCGCGCCCACGAGGTGGTGGGGATCACCACGGCCGGCGACGACGACGATGGCATGGTGACGCTCGACGTCGCCACCTCCGACGGTCGTCACCGCGACGTTGCGGCGCGCTTCGTCGTCGGCTGCGACGGCGCCAACAGTTTCGTGCGTACCCGGCTCGGGGCCACCGTCACCGACCTCGGATTCTTCTTCGACTGGCTGATCGTCGACGTCGTGCCGCACCGGCCGCAGGTCTGGGAGCCGCTCAACATCCAGGTCTGCGACCCGGCGCGTCCGACGACGCTGGTCTCGGGCGGCCCCGGTCGCCGGCGCTGGGAGTTCATGCGGCTCCCGGGCGAGCCCATCGAGGACCTGAACCGTGAGGAGACGGCGTGGCGCCTGCTCGCCCCGTGGGACGTCACCCCCGCGAACGCCGCGCTCGAGCGTCACACCGTCTATCGGTTCCAGGCGCGCTGGGTCGACCCTTGGCGCAAAGGTCGCCTCGTGCTCGCCGGCGACGCCGCGCACCAGATGCCGCCGTTCGCCGGCCAGGGCATGTGCTCCGGACTGCGTGACGTCGTGAACCTGGCATGGAAGCTCGACCTCGTCCTGGCGCGGACCGCGCCCGCCGCGCTCCTCGACACCTACCCGAGCGAGCGCATTCCGCACGTCCGTGCCGTCATCGCCTTCTCGATGGAGCTCGGCAAGGTGATCTGCATCGCCGATCCCGCCGAAGCGGCGGCGCGCGACGCGCTCATGATCGCCGCCGTGCAATCGGGACAGCTCGTCACGCCGCCGCCGCCCTTGGGCATCGGCGCCGGCGTGCTCCTCGACGGCGACCCGTGTGCCGGCCGGCTCTTCGTGCAAGGGCGTGTGCGGCGCGGCGCTGCGACCGGACTCTTCGACGACGTCGTCGGGCGCGGCTTCACCTTGCTCAGCCCGTCCGCGGATCCGCGCGCGCATCTCGACCCGGAATCGGCGGCGTTCTTCGCGGCACTCGGGGGCGTCAGCGCGCAGGTCGGCCGAGACGGCCCCGTACGTGACCTCGACGGCGTCTACGCCGACTGGTTCGCCGAGCACGACGTCGAGGTCGTGCTGCAGCGGCCGGACTTCTACGTCTTCGGCACCGCCGCGCGCGTCGCGAGTGCGTCCAACCTGGTCGCGGAGCTGCGCGCCGCGCTGACCGGTCGGGCGGGTCGGACCGCGTAGGGAGTGCCTCGCCGAAGAGATGTCGCCCTCGCGAAGGCGGATGGTCGGTGCCGCCCGAAGGCGCCGCCGTCAGATCGCGCGCGCGTCGACCGATCCGGCGGTGCCGAGGAGCGCGCCCGCGAACGCGGCGAGCTCGACGATATGAGACGGGAGAGGCGGGAGCGCGCCGGCGTCCGGCGCCAACACGGCGCAAAAGCCCTCGAAACGATGGTTGCCGCCGCGTCCGGTGGCGAGCTCGGCGGTGATGGCGCCGAGCAAGGGAGAACTGGCGTGCGTGGCCGGCGGTGCGCCCGTCCAGCGGACGACGAGGTCGGGAAGGAACGCGCTGCGCGGTCCGGGAAACGCCTCGTCGGCGGCGAGGACCTCGCCGACCAGCGGCTCGCCGCTCGAGGTGATGCGAAGACTCATCAAGCAGGCGGTGACCCATTCGCGGTAAGCCACGAGCGGCGCGCCGTCGGGATCGAGACAGCCTGCGGCCTCACGCCCGCGTACGTTGAAGCGAAGATAGCCGTTCAGATCGGCGAGGAGCGCCAGCCCCGGCGTCCGCGCCCAGTCGTGGCCGCCGGTGATCTGCCGGTTGACGACGGCGTCGCGCACCGCGACCGGGACCGCCTGCGCGATCGCGTTCTGCAGCCGCGCCGGCACGTGCTCGCGAAGCCAGCGGACGATCCCGCCCTGCGCAGCCGGCGTCGGCGCCGGCGCGGCGCCGGCCGACGCCGCCGGGGGCGCTCCTGATGCGAAGGCGGCGTTCACCCGGTCCATGATCCGCGGCACGAAGTGCTCCTGCGACGTGTTCGACCCCATGCCGTGGAGCGCGAACACGACCACGGTTGCGGCACGCGCCGCGGCGGCGTCGAGGAGCGGCGCGAGCGCCGCGTCGACGGCCCGGTAGACGTCGAGGAGCGGCGTCAGCGTCGCGGACTCGCCGTCGCTCCGCTCCGGCCAGAGGATGTGCCCCCCGCGATGCGTCTCGCCGAAAACGCTGACGAAAAGGTCCCAGTCGCGCTGGTCGTAGAGCCAGCACGCGACCTCGCCTTTGCGGTGCGCGCCGGCGACGAGGTTGCGGTGGATGCGCGCCAGCTCGCTCGGGGTCTTGTCGACCGGGATCTCGTACCCCATCGGATGGCGGGCGCCGAAGCGGCGGCGGAGCGCGTCGCCGAGCGGGCGCGGATGCGCCGCGAACGCGCCGAGCTGGTCATGCGATCCCCAGTTGAGAATCTCGACGCCGCGCGCGAGCCGCGGCGGGAACGTCATCGGTACGTCGAGCGCCGCGACCTCGAGTCCGGCGCGCTCGAGCGCGTACCAGAAGGGCTCGGACGGCAGCCAGTCGCGGCGGACCCGACGGATGCGCATCGACGTCGGGTCCCATTGCAGATGATGGTAGACGCCGTGCACGCCGGGAAGGGTGCCGGTCGCGAAGGTCGGCCACACCGAGCCGGGGAGCGCGCTCGCCGTCGATACCAGTCGCTTCACCGCGCCGCGCGCGAGCACGCGATCGAGGGTCGGGAGCGAGGCGCGTTCCGCCTCGATGAGCGCCAGCTCCGCGGCGTCGAGGCCGATCATCACCAGACGCCGGCGCGGCGCGGGCGCGCTCACGGTCCGACCTCGACGTGCGCGTCGTCGAGCCAGGCCGTGCTCCGCGCCGCATCGGCGAACCCCGGCGTGAACGGCGCCCCCGAGGCCGCCGCCGCGACGAAGCGTGCCAGGGCGGCTTCGATGCTCGCCCGCCCCATCGAGCGTCCGCGGCGCACACCGTAGTAGCCGAGCGTCGCGACGTCGGCGACGCGACGTCGCGCGCGCGCCAGCGGGCCGTCGGCGCGAATCACGTGCAGACGCATGTTAGGGTCGGGAAGCGCGAGCGTACCGCCGGTACCGACCGCGACGACGCGCTCGAACGTGCGCGTTTCGTAGGCGAGATCGCAAACGACGTGCACGCCCGTCGCGAGCTCGGCCTCGAGGTACAGGTGATCGCACGTCCAGCGTCGGCTGGTGCCGTGCGCGACGATGCGCGCCGGCTCGGCGCCGGCGATGGCGCATGCGACGTCGAGCGCCTGGCTCCCGAGATCGTAGAGGACGCCGCCTTCGCCGGCGGCGAGACGGTGCGCCGTCACGGTGCACCACGACGCGACGTCGACGTGGAGCGTGAACTCGATCGTCCGCAGGGCGCCGACGGCGCCCGCGTGCACCAGCTCGGCGAAGCGCACGTACGGCGGCCAGAAGCGGCGGTTGAAGTCGATCATCAGGAGCGGCTCGACGTCGGGTCCGCGCGCCGCCCGCGCGAGCTCGCCACGCAACACGAACGGCTTTTCCATGAACACCGGGACGCCGCGCGCGGCGAGCGTGTTCCAGAACGCGAGGTGCGTCGACGGAGGCGTCGCGACGACTACGGCGTCCGGCTCGACGGCGAGGAGCGCCGCTGCGTCGGCGAAGCATGCGACCCCGCCGAGGGCGCCTGCCGCCGCCGCCCGCGACGCCGGCAGCGGATCGGCGACGGCGATCGCGGCGATTCCCGGGATCCGTCGCAACGCCGGGACGTAGTATTGCTGTGCCAGACGGCCGAACCCGATCAGACCGAGGCGGAGCCCATGGTCGCCGCCGAGCGGCGCGCGTACGGGCGCCACGCTCGCGGCGCGGGGGTCGTCGGCGCGCATGGATCAGTAGCGGATCTTGTCGGTCTTCGCCGTCCAGGCGGCGAAGACGTCGCGCGCCTCCTCCGCGAGCACGCGGACGGCCGGAATCGCGCGCGCGTCGCGCGGCCGGGCGAGCTCGGCGTCGATGCGCGCGTCGTCGAAGCCGATCGCGACGGCATCCGCGCGACCGTTCGCGAAGCAGAGGCGATCGAGGCGCGCCCAGTAGATCGCCGCGAGACACATCGGGCAGGGCTCGCAGCTCGCGTAGATGGCGCAGCCCGCGAGCGTGAAGGTGCCGAGCGCGCGGCACGCGGCGCGGATCGCGATGATCTCCGCGTGCGCCGTCGGATCATTCGTCGAGGTGACGCGGTTCACGCCCTCGGCGACGATCTCGCCTGCGCGGGCGACGACGGCGCCGAACGGTCCGCCCGCACCCGTCTGCAGCTGCTCGCGGGAGAGCGCGATCGCGTGTCGCATGAGATCTTCGTCGCGCATCGCCCGGGTGTAGGATGCGGCGCCCGCGAGGGCAAGCGAGCTTCGCCGGAGGATGGTGACGCGGTCGGCCTCGCTACCCGTCGGAGCCACTCGACCGGACCGCATCTGCCTGGCCGGCGTCGGTCGGCCCTGTTAGACCTCACGGGTCGTGTCCACTCCGCTCGAGTCGCCCGCGCCGCCGTTTCCGCTGCGGCTTCCGACGCCCGATCGACGCGCGCTGCGCCGGCGCGCGGCGCGTGTCGTCGGCGTCGTCGCGCACCGCCTCGGTCGCCCGGCCGCGCGCCGGTTCGTCGGTGCGACGCTTCCCGATCACGCGTTCGCGCGACCGCTGCGCGAGGTGTTCGAGGCGCTCGGGGCGACGTTCGTCAAGTTCGGGCAGCTCGTCGCCTCGGCGCCGGGCGCCTTCGGCGACGCCGTCGCCGACGAGTTCCGCTCCTGCCTCGACACCGGCGCGGCGGTGCCGTTCGCGGACGTGAGCGCCACGGTCGAGCTCGCGCTCGGCGCGCCGCTCGCCGACGTCTTCGCCGCCTTCGAGGAGACGCCGATCGGACGCGCCTCGATCGCGGTCGTGCACCGGGCCCGGCTGCACGACGGACGGACGGTCGCGGTCAAGGTCCTGCGACCGGAGATCGAGGCGGTGGTCGCGACCGACCTCCGCCTGATGGGGCCGCTTTTCGAATTCCTCGCGTTCCGCGTCGGTGTTCCCGAGGCGGGACAGCTGGTGCGCATGCTCGACGGTTTTCGCGAGCAGCTCGCGGAGGAGCTCGACCTGCGCAACGAGGCGCGCGCGATGGGGCATCATCGCCGCCTCCTCGCCGGCCTCGACCTGCCGATGATCGTAGTGCCGGAGCCGCTGCCGGCGCTCTCCGGACAGCGCGTCCTCACCATGGAGTTCCTCGACGGCATTCCGATCGACGATCTCGCCGGCATTGCCGCGCTCGGCCTCGAGCCGCGGCCGCTCGTCGAACAGCTGGTGCGTGCCTGGTTCATCACCGCGCTCCGCGACGGCACGTTTCACGCCGACGTGCACGCCGGCAACGTCCTCCTGCTCCGCGACGGTCGCGTCGGCGTCGTCGACTGGGGCATCGTCGGCAGGCTCGACGCGCGCACGCATCGCTTCCTCCGCCGCACGATCGAGGGCGCGCTCGGCGACGCGTCGGCGTGGGACGACGTCGCCGCCGACCTCATCGACGCTTACGGGCCGGCGCTGCGCGAGGGACTCGGCCTCGACGAGACGGCGCTCGCCGCCTTCTCGCGCGCGATCGTCGAGCCGATGCTGACGCGTCCCTTCGCGGAGGCGAGCCTCGGGAGCTTCCTCGCCGCCATCCAGGGCAAGATCGCCGAGGCCGAGGGCCGGGTCGTCGAACGCCGCGGCGTGCGCGGCGTGCTCGGGCGGTTCCACCGCCAGCGCCGCTTGCACGTCGGGGTCGAGCAGTACGGCGGCCGCGGCAGCGCGTTCGATCGCGGCACGTTCCTCCTCGCGAAGCAGCTGCTCTACTTCGAGCGCTACGGGAAGATGTTCCTCGGCGACACCTCGCTGCTCGCCGATCGCGCCTTCATCGAGAGCCTGCTGCGCGCCGGGCCACTCAGCGAGGCGCGCGGCCGCGAAACTCGTCCATGCTGCGGCTGACGCCGAGGAACTCCATGATGGCGTCGAAGGCGGCGACCGGCAGCACGCGGGCGAGATAGGTCATGACGACGACGCGCGGCATGATGAGGCGGCGGCGGTCGGCGCGAATCGCCGCGAGGATGCGGCGGACGGCGTACTCGGGCTCGAGGATCGGCAGCAGCCACGGAATACGCGTGCGCACGCCCGCGAACATCCCGGTCGAGACGTAGAATGGGCAGACGACCGTCGTCAGCACCTTGCTGCGTTCGCGCCGGAGCTCGAAGCGCAGCGACTCGTCGAAGCCGACCGCGGCGTACTTGCTCGCACAGTAGTCGACGAGCCGCGACGTACCGACGAGACCGGCGGCGGACGCGATCGTGACGAGGTGGCCGCGGTTGCGCGCGAGCATCGCCGGCAGAAACGCCCGCGTCACCCAGAAGAGCGCCAGCGCGTTGACCGCGAACGTGCGCTCGATGTCGGCGTCCGCGGCGTCGAGGAGGGTCTTCCCGGAGACCACGCCGGCGTTGTTGACGAGGATGTCGACGGGGCCGCACTCGGCGAGCGTGCGGGCCGCGGTCGCCGCGATCGCGGCGCGATCGCTCAAGTCGCAGACGTAGGTCGTGACCGGCGCCCGGGTGGCCGCGAGCTCGGCCTGCGTCGCCTCGAGACCGCGCGCGTCGACGTCCCACAGCACCAAGCGCGCGCCCTCGGCGGCCATCGTGCGCGCCATCATCCGACCGAGGCCGCTCGCCGCGCCGGTGAGGAGGATCGTGCTGTCGCGGAATGCCGTCATGGGCTCGTTCCTTCGCACTTCGACGGGCAGCAAGTCCAACGGTGCCGGCGGCGGGTCATGGCCGGCCGGCGAGTATCCCGGCGGCGGCCGCGATGACGCCGAGTAGCGGTGCGCGCGCCGACGGGCGGCGCTAGCGTCGTGTCGTGCGTCGAGTCGTCGCGACCGCGATCGTCCTCTCCGTGCTCCGTATGGCGCTCGTCGTGGGGACCTGCACGCCGCGGATCGCGAACGCCGCCGCGCGCCGTGGCGGCGGCCGCGAGCGCGCCGCGCGGACGACGCCGCGGCTGCGAGTCGAGGCCGACGGTCCGGCGAGCGCGTTCGAGTGTGACACGCCGCGCGGCGTGCGCGCGTTCGGCTCGAGCGAACGCTGCCTGCGCGCGCTCTGCGTCGATCGCAACCTCACCAACGCCTACGTCCTCGACGCGACGCAGCGTCTGCGGCGCAATCCGTGCGCCGGCATCGATGCGTTCGAGCGGCGCCACTGAGCGTCGCGGGCGTTGGCGAGCCGCGTCATCATTTTTCTGTAGCCAACGCGCGCGCTGTCATGCTACGGGGCCGGCACCCGAGCCGCGGTTGAGCGGCTCACAAACCGGACAGGAGGTACCAATGAAGGGGAGGTTCGCACACATCCGGTTCCTGGGTGTCGCGGCGGCGGTACTCGTGAGCTCCGAGGCGCTCGCCAACACCATCACCCAGAACACGTCGTGGACGATCGATCGCGCCGGGACGACGGCCAAGTATCGCGTCGTCGGCTACGGCGACTCGATCTATGCCGGCTACCACGGCTCGCTCTCCAACGTCGCGCGGCGCGCGGCACCGTGGGCCGATGGCGAGTACGCCTCGGCGGCGTGGAATGCCGACATCGAGGTCATTCGCCGCTGCAAGTCGGGCGCGGTCGCCTCCGACATCTACAACAACAAGATCGTCGCCGAAAAATCGTACATGCAAGACGCCAAGACGCGTGTCGTGACCTTCGAGATGTGCGGCAACGACGGCCTACAGGCGCGCAGCAGTTTCGCGGGCCAGAGCGGCACCTGCAACTACGCTCCGCTCAACACCGCGCTCGCGAACTGCACGACCTACCTGCAACAGGCGATGCAGTTCATCAACGCCAACGCGTACTCGGGGACAAAGCTGAAGGTCGTCGCGAATCTCTACTACCCCGGCTACGACGCCGACAACGCGCTCAGCAACTGCACCGACGCCGGCACCGGGCAGAAGGTGAACAAGCAGAACACGTTCCTCCCCTCCATCGCGCGTATGAACTGGCGCGCCTGTAACTTCGCGAACACTTACGGCTTTGCGTGCGCCGACGATTTCGCGCAGTACATGGGCGCCGACTACGACTCGAACGGCGACGGACAGGTCGACTCCGACGCCCTGCGCTACGTCCAGGGCGAGTCCGAGAACGACTACGTCACCCGCATCACCACGACCTTGCGCTCGACGATCCGCGACGCCAACACGCACTTCGCGAACGCCAGCACCAGCTACGACTACATCCAGTCGGACAACACCCATCCGACGTATTACTTGTCGTCGACGATCGGCGTCGGCTTTTTCGGCGGCACGGGCACGGGCTCGGGCCCACCGGATTTCTCGACCATCAGCGGCGGCAAGAATCCGGTGTGGAACCAGTACGGCCACGAGCGCATGGGCTGGGCGCTCTCGGTGTACAACCCGGCGACGCCCTGACGCGTCGTCAGGGGAGAAACCGGATCAACAGCAGCACCGGTACCCCAGCGTAGTAGCCGATACGGCACGCGATCTCTGCGGCCCGTCGCACCCGCGCCACGCGCGCGGGTGCGACGGCCGCCGCGGTGAGGCAGAGCGCCTCGGCGACCCCGCGCCAGACGCTCGCGTACAGCACCAGGTCGATCGCCGTCGTCGTCCAGTAGACGAGAAACGTCCGGACGTACGACGCGAGACCGAGCAGGTAGTACTCCCCGAGGAGGCCACCGTACGCGATGTGCTGGTGGGCGTTGAAAAGTACCGCCGTCGGAGCCAGCGCGAAGAGCGCGAACTTCGCGAGCAGGTGATACCAGCGCCACCGCGCCGTCGAGCGTGCCTCGGCGTAGACGAGGAGCGGGTGCGCGCCGGCCGCGCGCGCGGGTGCGACGCCGGCGATGTCGGCGAGCGCGCGGGCGAGTGCGCCCGGATCCGCGAGCCGTATCCCGTAGCGAAAACGGCGACCCGAACGCAGACGGAGCGCGACGCCCGGCCCGGGAAGCGGGACACGCCATGGCGCGACGCGTGCGATCGCGTCGGCGGGCACCTCGATCCGCGTACGCCGGCGTCGCAAGACGAGACCGTGTTCATACACCTCGAGGTCCGCGGCGGCGGCGCGCCCGAGGAGCCAGGCCGCCGTGGCGGGAAGCGCCGCGAAAATCGAGAACAGCTGCATGAGGAGAAGCGGCACGAGCGGCGGATCGGTCGAGAACAGCACGCCGAGGAGGAGAAGCGGCAGGCTCGCGCTCGCGAGCATCACCAGTGCGGCTGCGAGGGCGCGCGACCGGCGCGAGTACGCGCCGATGCGGAACGTGGCGCAGACGCGCGCCGCCGCGGTGGCGTTCACGGCGACTCCGCGTCCCGCGTCGATGCTGCAGTACCGGTCGCCATGCGTGCCGTCATCGCTCCTTCCGTGGTCGCGAGTGTCGCGCGCCGCGGTTGCAGCGGGCGCGCGGCCTCTCATATATTTCGACCGAGCCGATGGCGAGACGCGCTCGACAAACTCGAGTACGCATCGACGACGACGGCGTCCGGACGATCGAGTCGTACGCTGCGCGGCGGGTGGCATGGCTCGTCGCGGCGGCGGTGGCCGTACCGATCATGGCGACCGTCGTCGCGATCGTCATGATCCGGCTGGCGCCCGCCGGTACGCCGACGCCGGCGCCGCCGTCGTCGGCGCCTGCCGCGCAGGTTCCGGCGCGCGCCGGCGCCGCGCCCGAACCGAACGACGCGCGCCCGGAGCTCAAAGCCGTCGCCGCGCCGGCCGCGCCGCGCGAGCGGCTGGTTCCGCGCCGCGTCAGCAATCCGCAGGCGATGCCGACACCGATCAACCACGGCGAAGGGGACATCGACGCGCGCGACGCGATTCCGGCGTTGATCGCCGCCGGCGAGCAGGGGGGCATCACGCTATTTCCGCTTCCCGGGACCAAGCCGATCAAACGCGGCCTCATCGTGCCCGACGATTTCGAGCTGCCCGAGGGCTACGTGCGCCACTATCAGGCGACCGACGACGGCCAGCGTGTGCCCGCCATCCTGATGTTCCACCCCGACTACGAGTTCGTCGACGGTCACGGCCAGCCGATCACGGTGCCGTCGGACCGCATCGTTCCGCCGGAACAGGCGCCGCCGGGTATGCCGATCGAGATGCTGGAGCCGGACGCGCGGCGCGCGCCGAGCACGCCCTGATCGCGGCGCCGCTGCGGCGCGCGCGGCTCGACGGTGTCGGCGTCACGCTGGCGGCGACGCTCGCCAGCGCCGTCGCGTACGCCGTGTACTCGCGCCTCGAGTGGCGCTGGCTCGTGCTCGGCTGGATCGGTCTCGTGCCGTGGCTGGCCGTCCTCGATCGCGCCGCGTCGCTGCGCCGCGCCTTGGCGATCGGGCTGCTCATGAGCGTGAGCTTCACGCTCGCCGTCTTCGGCTGGTTCGCGCTCGCGATCCGCACCTATACCGGCCTTCCGCTCGCCGCCGCCGTCCTCGTCCTCGGCGTCGTCGCGCCCCTGGTGCAACCGCAGTTCGTGACCTTCGCGCTGGCGCGCCATCTTCTGCGCCGCCGCGCCGGAGTCGTCGTGACGGCGGTCGGCGGTGCCTGCGTCTACGTCGGCAGCGAGTGGGCGATCCCCAAGCTCTTCGGTGACACCCTCGGCCACGGTCTCTACGCCTCGGCGTGGATGCGGCAGGCGGCGGACGTCGCCGGCGCGCCCGGTCTCAGCCTCGTCCTGCTGCTCGCGAACGCGAGCGCGCTCGCCGCGGTGCAGGCGCTCGCGCGCGCCGCGGGTCACGCCGCGCCGCGCACGGCGCTGGACCCGCCGGAATGGGCGCGACGGGTGCGCGTCGCGACCGCGCCCATCGCCTGCGTCGCGCTCCTCGCCGGCGGCCTGTGCGTGTACGGCAGCCTCCGGCTCCGGCAGCTCGCGGCTGCGACGCCGCCCGCCGTGCCGCTCACCGCCGGCATCGTCCAGGCGAACCTCAGCCACTACGATCAGCTGCGCGTCGAGCTCGGTACCTACGACACGGTGCGGATGATCGTCGACACCTACGTTGCGATGTCGACCGAGCTCCTCGGACGCGCGCCGCTCGACCTTCTCGTCTGGCCGGAGACCGTCTACCCGACGACGTTCGGCGTACCGAAGAGTGCCGACGGCGCTGCGTTCGACCGCGAGATCGCCGCCTTCGTGGCGCGTGCGGGCGTGCCGCTGATCTTCGGGTCGTACGACGTCGAGAACGGCGACGAGTTCAACGCCGCCGTCTTTCTCGAGCCGCCGCACGCCGCGTCGCTGATGTTCGATACCTACCGCAAGGCGTGGCCGTTTCCGCTGACGGAGCGCGTGCCCGGGTTCCTCGACTCCCCGCGCCTCCGCCACTGGCTTCCGTGGCTCGGGACGTGGAAGCCGGGCACGGGGCCGAAGGTGATCCCGCTCGCGTTGCACGACGGGCGCACGATCCGGATCGCGCCGCTCATCTGCTACGACGTCCTCGATCCGGCGCTCGTTCTCGCCGCCGTGCGCATGGGCGCCGACTTGATCGTCACGCTCTCCAACGACTCGTGGTTCGCCAGCGGCGCGGGGCCGCGCTTGCATCTCCTCGGCGCCGCCTTCCGCAGCATCGAGACGCGCCGCCCGCAGCTGCGCGCGACGAATACGGGAATATCCGCCGTCATCACGCCGAGCGGCGACATCGTCGAGCGCGCCGGCGTCGACGAGCGCGCCGCGCTGATCGCGAGCGTCGTACCCGGGCGCTGGCCGCCGACCCTCGTCCTCGCCTGGGGCGACTGGCTCGGTCCGGTCGCGCTCGCCTCGGGGATCATCATCCTCGGCGCGCTCGTCGTCACGAGGCGAGGCCGACCCGACGACGGATGAGCACGTTCACCTCCTCGCCATGGTACGCGAGCGCGTAGTGGGCGAAGACGGCGCGGATGATGCGCGCCCACGGACCCTGTCCCGGATCGTGCGCCGCCGAGACGACCCCCGGTGAGGTGAAGATCGCGTCGAAATGCTCCGCCTCGATCGCATGGATCAGGCGATCCGCGGTCTCCGGCCGGCTGTTCCAGAGCACGGTGATGTACATCCACACGTCGTTCACGGCCATCTCGCCGGCAAAATCGTGGACGACCTGTGAGTTCTTGAGATTGAGCATCCGCCCGTGATCGACGCCGAGCGTGCGCAGCGCACCCTCCACCGCGGTACGCGCGCGGACGTAGCGCGCAGTCTTCGCCGGGGTGGTGTACGAGTAGGAGAAGCGGTCGGGGTTGCGCATCTCGAGCGCGACACAGAGGCCGAGCGCGGCGACGGCGAGCGCCCACGCCCAATCGATGCGGACGGTCTCCCGGGAGCGGCGTGCCACGACGACGATCCACAGCAGTGTCGCCAGCACCGGTTCGATGAGATTGTGATTCTCGGCGCCGATACCGGTCATGACCCACGTCTGCAACGTCCAGGAGAAGAGCATGTAGGCGAAGAAGGGCGTCGCGAGCGCCGCGCCGCGTTCGCGCGCGATCGCCGCCGCCGTCACCACGGTCGCGGTCGCGAGAAGGAAGACGAAGATCGGCTGCACGAACATCATGTGCCAGTGGACGAAGAAGCTCTCGATGTCGCGCGGATAGTCCGTCACCGGGATCGTGACGGCGAGCCAAAAGCCGTTGCCCCAATACGCCCACGCGGCGAGACCGCACGCCGCGCCGACGACGGCGCCGCCGAGGACGAGCCAGCCCAGCCGGCGCCGGTCGGTCAGGAGGTAGTACGCTGCGCAGGCGACGGGGGCGGCGAGAAACGATTGCTTCGCCGCGACCGCGAGCGCGCAGAGCGCGCCGGTCGCGAGCACGGCGCGCGGTGCACGCGCGCGCGCCGCGAGCACGACCGCCCACGCCGACCAGCAGAGCGCCATGCTGTCGGAGCGCAGGTACGCCGTGTTGCCGGTGACGGAGCGGATCAGGAAGAAGGCCGCGACCGCGATCACGGCGGTGGCGCGCTGGCCGCGCCCGGCGACGACGAGGAGGGTCGCCGCCGCGGCGACCATGAAAAGCGCGGCGACGACTCGGCCAGTGAAGAAAGGATTCTCCGGATGCTGCGGGAGCGCGGCGACGAGGACGTGGTAGAGCGGCGTGTACGGCGTCATGAAGAAGGGAAGATCGAGGAAGGACCGCGAGTCGTAGATGTTGGAACCGGCTTGGATCGCCTTGACCGTACACATGTGCGGGCCTTCCGAGATCAGGTCGAACGGTGCGGCGAGCTGATCGAGACACACCGGCACGAGACGCGAGAGCGACGTCGCGGCGAAGAGCGCTGCGAGCGCCCACGCGATCCACATCGAGGAGCGCTGCGCGCGCATGGGCGGGCGCGTTACCACGCGCGACTCGGCGAGGCAACGAATCGCTAGCGGAGAACGAACAGCGGCGCGAGACACGCCAGGAGAAGCACGATCAAGAGGAGGTAGTCGAGCACCGGGACGTCGAGCTCGGGTCCACCGACGGGTCGTGTTTGCATGCAGCGCATCGCGTCCTCGTGACGCTCTCTAGCGTGTGCGAGGCGCGCAGCCGATGCAACTCGTGTTAGACTTGCATGGGACGAACGCCACGCGCCGCCGCGGGGACGTGGGTCGCCCGGTTCGGGAGGGTCGATGCGCTACGGCGCGCTCGCGTGTGACTACGATGGGACGCTCGCCCACGACGGCCGCGTCGACGCAGAGACGGTGCAGGCGCTCGAGCGCCTGCGTGCGAGCGGCCGTACGCTCATCCTGGTCACGGGTCGTGAGCTCGACGAGCTCGCGACCGTTTTCCGTCGCCTCGATCTCTTCGATCGCGTCGTCGCGGAAAACGGCGCGCTCCTCTACCGTCCTGATACAGGCGAGGAACGGCGGCTCGCGGAGCCGCCGCCGCCGGCCTTGGTCGCGGCGCTGCGGGCGCGCGGCGTGCCGCTTTCAGTCGGCCGCGTGATCGTCGCCACCGTGAGCCCGCACGAGACCACCGTCCTCGAGGTCATCCGCGAACTCGGGTTCGAGCTGCACGTCGTCTTCAACAAGGGCTCGGTGATGGTCCTGCCCTCCGGGACGAACAAGGCGACCGGCTTGAGCGCGGCCCTCGCCGAGCTCGGCCTCTCGGCGCGCGACACGGTCGGCGTCGGCGACGCCGAGAACGATCAGGCGTTCCTCGCCTTCTGCGGGCGCGCGGTCGCGGTCGCCAACGCCCTGCCGACGGTCAAGGAGCGCGCCGACCTCGTCACCACGGGCGCGCGCGGCGCCGGGGTGGTCGAGCTCATCGAGGCGATCCTCGGCGAGGACGGATGAGCGCGGGCACGCTCGATCAAAAGTAGCCGGTCGGATCCTTGTCGCCGCCGGACTTCTTGTGCTCGCGGGGGGCGATGAACTTTCCGGTGATCATGTCCTTGTAGCCCATCCCGGGCGCGACCATCGGGTAGACGTGTGCGCTCTGATCGACCATCACCTCGAGGAACGCCGGACCTGAAAAACGCACGAACTCCTCGAGGTTGGCGCGGACCTGCGCGGGATCGACGACGCGGCGGCTGAACCCGAAACCGTCCGCCTCGACCGCCTTCACGAAGTCTTTCTTGTGCAGCGTCTTGTCGGACCCCGAGTAGCGATTGGCGTAGAAGAGATCTTGCCATTGCCGCACCATGCCGTCGCCGAGGTTGTTCAGCAGCAGCACCTTCACCGGAATGTCGTAGTTCGTCAGCGTCTCGAGCTCGCCGAGGTTCATGCGGATCGAGCCGTCACCGTCGACGTCGATGACGAGCTTGCCGGGGTTGGCGAGCTGAGCGCCGATCGCCGCCGGCAGGCCGAAGCCCATCGTGCCCATGCTCCCGGAGGTGAGAAACGTCCGCGGGCGGATGAAGTCGAGGTACTGCGCGGCCCACATCTGATGCTGGCCGACGCCGGTCGTGACGATGGCGTCGCCGCGCGTGATCTCGTTGAGGGTCTTCAACACGTACTCGACCTGGATCTGGCTCGAGCCGCGGTTGTAGTCGAGCGGGTGCTGCGCCCGCAGGCGCTGCACGTGGGCGCGCCACGCGGCGAAACTCTTCTTGAATCCGGCGCCCGCCTTGAGGAGCTGCGTCAGACCCCGCTTGGCGTCCGCGACGTGCGCCCAGTCGACCTGCTTCACCTTGCCGATCTCGGAGGCGTCGACGTCGAGGTGGGCGATCGTGGCTTTGGGCGCGAACTCCTTCACCTTGCCGGCGACACGGTCGTCGAAGCGCGAGCCGACCGCGAAGAGGAAATCACAGTCCTCGACCGCGTAGTTGGCGTACGCCGTGCCGTGCATGCCGAGCATGTGGAGCGCGAGTTCGCTCGTGGTGTCGACGGTGCCGATGCCCATGAGCGTCGTCACCACCGGGACGCCGAAGCGCTCCGCGAAGGCGCGCAGCTCGGGCGCGGCGTCGCTGTTGTTGACGCCGCCGCCGGCGTAGATGAGCGGGTGCTCCGCCGCCGCGAGGAGCGCGAAGAACGCCTCGGCGTCGCGCGCGGAGATGGACGTCTCACCCAGCGCCTCGACGCGCTCCTGGTAGCCGCGCAGCGGCAGCAGGCCGCCGCCGTGAAACGTCCCCTGCGTGAGCTGCACGTCGCGCGGGATGTCGACGACGACGGGGCCGGGACGGCCGCTGCGGGCGATGTCGAAGGCGCGTCGCATCGTCGCCTCGAGCTTGTGCTCGTCGGTGACGAGGAACACGTGCTTGGCGCACGACGCCATGATGTTGAAGACCGGCGCCTCTTGGAAGGCGTCGGTGCCCATCGCCGCGCGCGGCACTTGGCCGCAGATGAGGACGATCGGTACCGAGTCCGCCTGGCAGTCACGGACCGGCGTCACCGAGTTGGTCGCGCCCGGGCCGGAGGTGACGAGCGAGACGCCGACGCGTCCACTCGAGCGCGCGTAGCCCGCCGCCATGAAGCCCGCGCCTTGCTCGGTCGCGGGGACGACGAGGCGGATCTGCTCGGCCGCGGCGCGGCCTTCGTTGAAGCGGAAGACCGCGTCGTACGTGGGAAGGATGGCGCCGCCGCTGTAGCCGAAGATGGTGTCGACGCCCTCGTCCGCGAGAACCTGGAGGATCATGTCGGCGCCGCTCATCGTGGTGCCGGCCAGGGGGTGCGTGGGCGCGGGCGCGGTCGATCCGCGCCGCCGCGCCGGAGTGGATTTCAACATGGGCTGCACCATAGCGTGATTCGCCCGTAGGCGCGAGGTTCGCGTGCGCCGCGGGCGCGGTGCGGAAGCGCGGCTCAGGTGCGTTCGAGGACGCGCAGTGGATGCACGCCGTTCACAGATAGTTGGAGGCGAGGAACGCGTCGCAGATCGACGCGAACGTCCGTGCGCGTTCTCACCATCGAGTGCGCCGACAGTCCCGTCGGCGACCGCGCGGTTGACACGGACGCGTCGCTCGTATTATTCGCCTGCCCGAACCCGTCCGTCGCAGGGAAGCCGGTGTGATGCCGGCGCTGCCCCGCAACTGTGAGGGGGGACGAGCGTGATCTCAGCGCCACTGGAAGCCGGCAGTCGGCCGGCGGCCGGGAAGGCGGTCACGCGAGGACGATCCCCGAGCCAGGACATCTGCGACGGATGCAGAGCCAAGAACGGCCTTCCGAGGGGGAGGGTGGCTAGCTGAGCACGCGGGTCGGCGTTTGCCGCTCCGGTTTTCCCTTGCGAGGACCGGGGTCGAGTAGTGCTAGGCAGACGAGAGACCACCACGGTCAGCACGCGTACCCGCTACCTCGCGGCGCTCGGCTTCTCGCTGGGCTGTCACGCGACGCTGCTCTTCGCGTTGATGCTGCTGCCGGCGCGGCGCGCGCCGCTCGGTTCCGAGCGCCCGATCGTCGTCGCCGTCCTCGGCGACGGCGGCGAGGGTATGGACGGCGCGCCGGGCGAAGCCGCGGTGTCGGACGCGACGGCTGCGTCCGCGAGCGCCGCCGAGCCGGCCGCGCCGCAGCCGCAGCGTTCGCACGCATCCGTCGCGCGCCGGGCGCGTTCCGTCGTGCGGGCGCCGCGGGTCGTCACGCCGCCGTCGCGTTCCGCCGCGACGGACGCCGACGACGCGACGGCGAGCGCCGCCGCCGCCGGCGGCGGCGACGGCACGGCGACGGGCGGCGGCGCGATGGGTGCCGTCCGTGCCGGCGCCGGCCGCGGCGGCGGCGACCTGCGCCCGTGGTGCACGATCTGCCCGATCCCGGACTACCCCGCACGCGCCAGACGAGAGGGCTGGCAAGGGACGGTCGACGTGGAGCTCCACGTCGACCGCGACGGCGCCGTCGAGCAGGCGAGCATCGGACGATCGTCCGGGTTCGCCGTCCTCGACGCCGCCGCCGTGACCGTGGCGCGCCGAAGTCGCTTCCGCGTCGTCGACGAGCTCCACGGCCAGCTGCGCTACCGCTTCGTCCTCGACGGGCCCGCGGATCGCCCGCTTTGACGGGCGGCGGAGGCATCATGCGACGAGGGACGAGGCGAGGGAGTGTACTGGTCGGAATCTTGACGGTGGCGTTGGTGTGCGGCGTCGGGACGGCGCGCGCGCAAGCGCAAGCGGCTCCCGCCGCAGGCGCGGCGGAAGACGACGGATCCGTGCCCGACACGGCCGAGAGCGGCAGCGACGAGCCGCTGGCGACGATCGTCGTCACCGCGACGCGAACGGCAACGCGCCTCGACGAGACGACGACGGCGGTGACCGTCATCGACCGCGCGGAGATCGAGCAGCGGCATGCCGAGAACGTGGTCGAGCTGCTGCGTGACGTGCCGGGCGTCGATGTCGTGCAGAACGGCTCGCGGGGCACCAATACCGAGCTCTTTCTGCGCGGCGCCGACGCCGACCAGACCCTCATCCTCATCGACGGCGTGGAGGTGAACAGCGTCACCCTCGGGTCGTTCGACTTTTCCTCGCTCACCACCGACAACGTCGAGCGCATCGAGGTGCTGCGCGGCGGCGGCGGTACCATGTACGGCTCGCAGGCGATCGGCGGCGTCATCAACATCATCACCCGTGCCGGCAGCGGCGCGCCGCACGGCAGCGTCCTCGGCGAAGGGGGAAACGGCTCGACGGGACACGGCGCCGTCAGCTCGGCGGGGCAGGTGGGGCGGCTGCGGTATTCGGTTGCGGGCGCGTACCTCGACACCCAAGGGTTCCACGCGCACAACGACGACTACCGGAACGGCACCGCGTCGCTGCGGCTCGACTACGACGTCACCGAGCACGCGACCGCGCGGCTCTTCTTCCGCTACACCAACGCCGACGTCGGCCTCATCAACAGCAACAACTTCCTCACCGCGCCCGATCCGAACGCGCGCCAATCCGACGAGCTCTACCTGATCAAGGGCGAGTGGGAGCAGGAGCTCATCCCCGACCTCGAGCTGCGCGTCGCCGGCAGCTTCGCGCACGCCGACGAGCACTTCGACGATCCGCCGGATACCGCCGAGACCAGCGACACGCGCTCGACGATCACGAGCGGTATCGCGACCGGCGAGATCCAGCTGAACCAGTATTGGAAGCAGCTGGCGATCACCACCGCCGGTATCGAGATCGAGGAACGATTGGCGAACATCCACTCCCTGACCGTCGATCCCGCCTTCACCTTCAACGACCACTTCGACGAGAGCCGCCGCAACGTCGCCGGCTACTTTCAGGAGCAGCTGCGGCTGCTCGACGGCGCGCTGCTCGGGGTCGGCGGCGTCCGCGTCGACGGCAATCAAGAGTTCGGCACCGAGGTCAGCCCGTCGGGGTCGGTGTCCTACGCGCTGCCGATCTCGAGCCTGCAGCTCGCGCTGCCGATCTCAGAGCTGCGGCTGAAGGGCGGCTACGCGGAGGGATTTCGCGCGCCCACGTTCAATGAGCTCTTCTTTCCGAACTTCGGCAATCCCGATCTCGACGCCGAGACCAGCCGGGAATACAACGTCGGCCTGGTCGGGACCACCTGGCAGCGCCGCGCGATGACGGAGCTCGCGCTCTTCGATCGGGTGACGCACAACTTGATCGAGGGCCAGCCGCAGCCGGACGGCTCGTTCGAGGCCGAGAACGTCGGCACCGTCCACGTACGCGGCGTCGAGATCACGCCACGCGTCCTCGTCTGGCGCGATCCCGACGTGACCTTCGCGGCGTCGTACGCGCGGCTCTTCCGCGTCGACACGCCGCCGCTCCTCCGCCGCCCGAAGCACCGCGGCGCCGTCACCGTCAACATCGCCGGCCGTGATCTCCTGCGCCCGCGCACCCGCTACGACGTGAACGTCAACCTGAACGTGGTCGGCGATCGCCAGGACGTGAACCCGGCGGCGGGCTTCGCCTTCGACGAGAATCCGGCCTACACCAAGGTCGATCTCGCCGTGTCCTACACTTTCGAGGACGTACTGCCGCGCGACGGCGCTCTGACCCTCTTCGCGAAAATCGAGAACCTCCTCGACGCGCGCTACGACGAGGCGCTCGGATTTCGCGCTCCGCCGACCAACTTCCTCGCCGGCGTGCGCGCGGGGTTTTGATGCGGAGGCGCGCGACGTGCTGATCACCGCGCCGGCGAGCGGAAGCGGCAAGACGACGGTGGCGCTGGCGCTGATCGCGGCCGCGCGCCGGCGCGGACTCATCGTGCAGCCGTTCAAGGTGGGTCCGGACTTCATCGACCCGGGGCACCACACCCGACTCGCCGGCCGGCCGGCGCGGACGCTCGACGGCTGGATGCTCGGCGCCGACGCCTGCCGTGCCAGCATGCGCACGGCGATGGCGAGCGCCGACGTCGCGATCGTCGAGGGCATGATGGGTCTTTTCGACGGCCTCTCCCCGACCGACGACGCCGCGAGCACGGCGGAGATCGCGAAGTGGCTCGGGCTCCCGGTGCTGCTCGTCGTCGACGCCGGCGCGATGGCGCGGAGCGTCGCCGCCGTCGTGCGCGGCTTTTGCGACTTCGATCCCGAGGTGACGATCGCGGGGGTCGTCTTCAATCGTATCGGCGGACCGGGACACCTGGCGCTGCTTCGCGACGCGCTTGCCGCCGCCGGCCTGCCGCCGTGCCTCGGGGGCCTCCCCGTCGACCCTGCGCTGGCCCTCCCCGAGCGCCACCTCGGCCTCTTCACCGCCGCCGAAACGACAGTCGCATTCGACGTCCTCGCCGACGCCGCCGAACGCCACCTCGACGTCGACGCGATCCTACGCCTCGCGCCACGTCCCGACGCGCATCGGAGCACGGCCGCGCAGCGGCCGCGCGCACGGGCGCGAATAGCAGTCGCCCGCGACGAGGCGTTCTCGTTCTACTATCCGGAGAACCTCGAGCTCCTCGCCGCCGCCGGCGCCGAGATCGTCGAGTTCAGTCCGCTCTGCGACGCGCGGCTCCCGAGCGGCACCTGCGGGCTCTACCTCGGCGGCGGCTATCCCGAGGTGCACGCCGCGCGTCTGGCGGCGAACCTGCCGCTGCTCGCCGCGCTCCGCGCCTTCGCCGCGGCCGGCGGGCTGGTGTACGCCGAGTGCGGCGGCCTCATGCTTCTCGGCGAGACGCTCGAGGACGCGGCCGGCCGGGCGCACGCCATGGCCGGCGTGCTGCCGCTGCGGACGCGGATGCTGCCGCAGCGGCTGACACTGGGCTATCGTGAGGTGACGATCGCCTGTGATTTTCTGCCGCCGCTGGTCGCCCGCGGCCACGAGTTCCACGGTTCGACGCTCGACGACGTGAGCGTGCCGGCGTCGCTCGCGCGCGCCTACGTCGTGCGCGATCCGGCGACGGGTGCCTGCATGCGCGAGGGCTTCACGTCGCGGCGGACGCTCGCGAGTTACGTGCACCTGCATTTCGCAAGTGCCCCTGCGCTCGCGGGCGGCCTCGTCGCGGCGGCGTGCGCTGCCGGCGCCGAACTCGCCGCCGCACGCGGGCGGACGAGCACGCACCCGTGAGGCTCGTCTTCATCGTGCTCGCGGCGCTCGTCGGTGCGCCGCGCGTCGATGCGGCGGCGCCCGCCACGAGCCGCTCAGTGTCGACGACCGGTCCCCCGGCGCGCATCGTCTCGCTTGCACCGTCGGTCACTGAAACGCTCTTCGCGCTCGGCGTCGGCGCGCGTGTCGTCGCGGTCTCGACCTACTGTGACTACCCGCCGGAGGTGGAGCGACTGCCGAAGGTCGGCTCGTTTCTCACGCCGAGCGTCGAGGCGATCGTCGCGCAGCGTCCCGACGTCGTGATCGGCGCCCCGAGCCCGGGCAATCACGAAGCCGTAGCGGCGCTCCGCCAGCTCGGCATCCGCGTCGAGACGCCGGACCCGGAGCACCTCGCCGATCTCGGCCCCGTCGTCCGCGGCATCGCGGCGGCCGCGGGTGTACCCGAGGCCGGCGAGCGTCTCGTCGTCGAGATCGAGCGCGGCATGGACGCGGTACGTGAGCGCGTCGCCGCGCTGCCGCCGCGCCGGGTGCTGATGGCGATCGGCCAGGATCCGCTCATCGCCGTCGGCGAGACGAGTTTTCTCGGCGAGCTGATCGTCGCGGCGCGCGGCGTCAACGTCGCGCCGCCCGCCAGCTCGTGGCCGCACGTCAACGTCGAGTACGTGATCGCACGCGACCCGGAGGTGATCATCGACAGCAGCATGGGGACCGAGGAGTCGAGCGCGGGGGCGGGGTATTGGGAACGGCTGCCCTCGCTCACGGCGGTGCGCGAGCGGCGGGTGTATGCGTTTCGTGACTACCGCGCGCTGCGCCCGGGTCCGCGTCTGCCGGCCGCGTTCGAGAAACTGGCGCGCCTCATTCACCCCGAGGCATGGTGATCGCGCACCTCACCTGGCGGCGGTTGCTGCGCGTGCACGGCCTGCTGCTGCTCGCGCTCGCGGCGACCCTCGTCGCCGCCGCCGCGATCGGTCCCGTGGGACTCGATTGGCACCGCGCCTTCGATCCCTCGATGACGAGCCCCGACGCGGTGATCCTCTTTCGCACCCGCGTGCCGCGCGTGCTCCTGGCGGCGATCGTCGGCGGCGCGCTCGCGACCGCCGGCGCGGCGTTGCAGGCGTTGCTGCGCAACCCGCTCGCCGACCCGCACCTGCTCGGGGTGTCGAGCGGCGCCGCGCTCGCGGGGGTGTGCGCGCTCGTCCTCCATCCCGTGTTTCTCGGACGCACCGTGGTCGTGCCGGCGGCGGCCTTCGCCGGCGCGCTCGCCAGCATGTGGATCGTCGTCAGCGCGTCGCGCGTCGGCGGCCGCCTCGACTCCTACACGCTGCTGCTCGTCGGCGTCATCTACAATGCGTTCGCGGGTGCGTTGCTGATGTTCGTCAACTCGGTCGTCGACTTCTACCAGGCGCACGGCGTGCTCTTCTGGCTCATGGGGAGCCTCGGCGCCAGCGACTACCGTGTCGTCGCCGCGCTCGCGCTCTACACGCTCACCGGTCTCGGCGTGCTGGTGGTGCGCGCCCGCGACCTCGATTGCCTGAGCCTCGGCGACGATCGCGCCGCCGAGCTCGGCGTCGACGTCGAGCGCGCCCGCATGGCGGTGTTCATCGCCGCGTCGCTGCTCGTCGGTGCCGTCGTCTCGGTGAGCGGCATGATCGGGTTCGTCGGCCTCGTCGTCCCGCACCTCGTCCGCATGCTGGTCGGCGCCGATCACCGCCTGCTGCTGCCCGCGAGCTACTTGGGAGGCGCGATCTTCCTCGTCTGCGCCGATACCATCGCGCGCACCGCGCTCGGCGGCACCGAGGTGCCGGTCGGCGTCGTCACCGCGCTCTGCGGCGCGCCCTTCTTCACCTATCTCCTGCGCCGCGAGCGACGAAGGGCGGGGGGATGAGCGCGCTCCTCGAGGCGGAGGGAGTGAGCTTCGCGTACTCCGGCCGGCCGGCGATCCGCGACGTCACGCTCGCGGTCGCCGAGGGCGAGATGCTGGCGATCGCGGGTGCGAACGGCTCCGGCAAATCGACTCTGCTCGGGCTCCTCGCCGGGTCGCGCCGGCCGTCGGCCGGCAGCGTGCGCCTCGCCGGGCGCAGTCTCCAGGCCTACGAGCGCCGCGCGCTGGCGCGTGCCATCGCGGTCGTGCCGCAGGAGACCGCGATCGCCTTTCCGTACCGCGTCGCCGAGATGGTGCTGATCGGACGCACGCCGCATCTGCGCGGCCTCGGCCTCGAGAGCGCGCACGACGTCGCCGCCGCCGAGCGTGCGATGGCGCGGACCGGCGTCCTCGCGCTCGCCGATCGGCCGCTCGCCGAGCTCTCCGGCGGCGAGCGCCAACGGGTCATCGTCGCCCGGGCGCTCGCGCAGGAACCGCGCGTCCTTCTCCTCGACGAGCCGACGACCTTCCTCGACCTGCGCCACGCGATCGAGATCCTCGACCTCGTCGTCGATCTGAACCGGCGCGAGCGGCTGACGGTGGTCGCCGTCCTCCACGACTTGACCGTCGCGGCGATGTATTTCCGCCGCCTGGTGTTTCTCCGCGAGGGACGCCTCGCGCTCGACGGCACCCCCGCCGAGGTCGTCACCGAAGCGACCATCCGCGCGGTCTTCGACGCCGACGTCGAGGTGCGGACCGGGGCGGACGGCGTCCCGACGGTGCGCCCGCGGCGTCGCGGTGGCTGAGCAGTCGCCCTGAACGGCGATCGGTAGGAAACATTGCTCGCGTGGTTGACAGATCATGGCTTACTCGACGTTGCCGCGCACCGGCGTACTTGCCCTTCTTCTCCGCAATGAGCGCGGCCCTTGGCTGTCCGCGCGGTGCAGCACGTCCTCGATCTCGCTGAGCTTCTCCGCGTTGCTCACATCCATCCCGCCGTACTCGAGCGCCCGCCCGCTCACGGCACGCTTGGACATGCTGCGCCGGCACGGATGGAACCTCGCGGGCGTCACTCTGTAGCAAGGCGTCGACTCGCAACAAGGACCGACGGGCTGGTAGACAGACAGTGCCATGAGTTCAGTAGAAGGACGCTGCACGTTTGAGATCCTCGACTCCGCGGATCTCCTCGATGCAATCGACAGTGTGAGCGGCAAGGTATCGCCAGGATTCGGAAACCATGGATTCTCGTGCCCCAAGCCCGGCGATGAGAGCGACTATCTTGCGTGGGCGCTCGCC
The DNA here is from genome assembly GCA_041476145.1 of Binatia bacterium. Taxonomy (GTDB): domain Bacteria; phylum Desulfobacterota; class Binatia; order UTPRO1; family UTPRO1; genus DP-19. Next base: position 2,075 of record JBGOSW010000025.1, on the reverse strand, counting down.
GACATCCAGAACTCATGGGATGTTCGTGACGAAAGCAATCGCAAGCGAAATCTTACGAACGCATTGATGAATGCCAAGCGTGAACTCTCACGTCTAGTTGATTGGTATATGTCCCGAGATGGGTTCGTGCACTGCAAGGACGCCCCAAAGACTTCACGGGAGAAAAGCGAGCTACTTGTACAGCGTGGAATCATCGACCATCTCACGGCGAGAGTACTGGCGAGAGCGATCGACGCGCGCAACACGGCGGAACACGAGTACCGAACCGTTGGAGCGGACCGTGTCGAGGACATCGTAGAGCTTATGCGGAGAACGATTCAGAGCGTCTTGAACACCGTCGACCCCCAAAGCGGCCCCTGCTTGTTCGGCCGCCTTGGCCACGGCATTTCGCATCGAGAGGGCCATTCAACCACGGTCAGGTTCTTTGGTTGGTCCGATGAGGCTGCGATCCTCGTCACCTTCGATGAAGAGCCGTGGATTGGAATCATCCTCCCCGACGCAAAGGATCATGCCGTGGTCCGCCGGCTTCCTTTGCGATCAGTTACCTGCGCTCTCCTGGCTCAGGCACTACAGATTCTTGAAGGAAAGTTCGGAAAAACCACAGGAGGGGGTTATTCTGCTCCATTGTGGCGGCTGCTCTTCGAGGCGACCGGCTTGGACCGATCCGCTGAGTCGGTCCGATCACGCTCGATCAGCGATCGGTGAGGACCGCGTAGATCGAGATCTCCAGGGTCAATGCCGCGCGGCCCTGAGCGTCGGCACGTTCGACCACGGCGCGCCACTGCCGTGTAGGCCCTGGTGAATCCGGCGGGCAGCTTCACATACATGCCGCAGGCCTCAGCACCTGGACCGCTGTGTGCTTTGGACGACCCGAGCTCGCTGACGTTTAGCGGCGACCTTGCTGACGGCGCAGAAACGCGTTGGTCGCAATCGCGCCATGCGGAAGGAAGGAGATACTGATGGCTGATGTTGCGACACTCGTCACCCAGGTCGTGCGTCCCTTTGGGCCAACAGATTTCGTCCTGGTCGGACTGGCCTCGTGGCTTGGGCGCGTGTGGTCAACACGTATCGCCGCGAAGGACCAGAGGCGACTTGAAGGAGAACTCGCTGCGGTTCGCGCCGAGTACGAACAAACCTCGCGACGGCTCCAGGCCGAGTTGGATCGAACCCTGACCGTCCATCGAGCTCAAATCGAGGTTGAAGTGAGCGCATACCGCGACACTTGGTCTCACGTCGCGGAGGCACGCCTGGCGTTCGGAACAGTTCGCCCAATCGCCGATACGCTTCCGCCTCCCGGAAGCACTCGGGACGAGCTGCTGGCCAACCGAGTGCAGCACCTCGGCACGGCCCATAACAAGCTGATTCATTCCATTGAAGCGAACCAGCCGTTTCTGGAGCAAAGCGTATATGACGGACTGCAAGAACTAGCGCAGCTCTGCAGGCTAGAACACGTTCAGGTTACTACCGGGGCACGCGGAGACCCGGGATACTTCCAGGATGGCAGGGTCAACTTCGCCGAGTTCAACTGCAAGGCGGAATCGGTCGCGACAAGTATTCGGAAACGTCTCGCATCCCTAAGTGTTCCCGGTTCGCCGTAAGGCCGTCGTCCCTCCACGACACCTCGCCAGGATGGCCACGAGAACATCACGACTGCGCGAAGCGCAGCAGGCGAGCGTAGTCCTGCCCATCACCCTCACGAAGGGCAGCGAGATACTCTTCCCGCTGCGCTCTGACCTCGACGAGGGAACCGCCGCCCCATGTGAGGGGAGGACGTCCGTTACTTGCGAGGACCAGGTCGGCAGCGAAGCGGGCATGACGACCATTCCCGTTCGGGAATGGATGGATTTGAGACGAGTCGGTGGTGAAACCGCACAGCAAGCTCCGGCCACGGAAAGCTCGAATTTGCGATCCAGAACGTAACGTGCTCGCAGAGGTTGCGCTGCACGTCGGCCACCGGCAGTCGCGCGATTTCGACTTCTTCTCCTCGGACGATCTCGATCGCGATGCGCTCCGCCGTGGCTGCCCGCTCCTGATGGAGGCCAAGACGCTCCAGGACGAACCCAACACGCTCACGG
>JBGOSW010000024.1:0-33662 GCA_041476145.1 Binatia bacterium | reverse complement strand
CCTCGCGTTGCTCGGGTGTGAGCGTCACGGGGCCGCTCCCGCCGCCGCCGGTCGCGATCTGCTCACCGTGGGCTCCCGCGAGACGAGCGCATCCGAGGAGGGCGACCACGAGCGCCAGGACGGCGTGAGACCACGGGCGATGTCGCTGCCTAAGGGTTCCTATCGTTGAGCGTTTCATCGTGGTCCTTCCGCCTCGTCCAAGAACGGGCTCGTGGCTGCCGCCACCTCGAGATCGACGGCGGCGCGGCGCTGCTGGGTGAGCGCCTCGAGATACGCCGCGCGTAACTCCGTCTGTTGGCGCTGCACTTGCACGACCTGCGTGACGTTCGCGAGCCCCTGGCGATACGCGTCCTGCGCCACCTGGACGGTGCGGTCGCTGAGGGGTGCCACGTCTGCGTGGTAGCCGTCTGCTACGCGGCCGAAATCCGCAACGCGGCGATACGCCGACTCGATCTCCGAGAGGATCGTCAGCTCGAGCGCGGCAACCGTGCTCGTCGCTTGCCCTTCGCGGGCGCCGGCTTCGGCGATCCGGCCCTGGTTGCGGTTCCAGACCGGCAACGGCACAGTCAGCCGCACGCCGAGGAGCTGATCCGCGCTCTGGGGGGGTGCGCCATCAACGACTTGGCGATCCCGGTCGTATCCGAGACCGACCACCCAGTCCTCCCATCGCTCCGCCTTGGCGAGCCGAAGCTCAGCCTGCGCGCGATCCGCCGTCAGCGCCGCCTGCTGGAGATCCGGACGCCGACGGAGTGCCGCCTCGCGGAGCGCAGGGAGTGCGGCGGGTGGCTCCGGGCGGATCTCTCCGGTGGGTGAGAGCGGGGTATCGGCCTGGCGCCCGAGCAGCCGATTCAGCTCTGTCGTCTTGGCCGCTGCTTGTGCGCCCAGGACCTGGCGCTCGAGCTCCAGCCGTTGGAACTCGAGGCGCGCGGTATTGACGTCGAGCGCGGATACTTCAGCCAGCTTCGCGCGCGCCTCGGACACCTCGACGAGCCGACGGTCGATGCTGATCAGCTCGTCCCGGATCGCTGTCTGCGCCTGGAGGATGAGCAACTCGTAGAAGGCCATCTGGACCTCGCCGATCAGGCGTCGACGCGCGTCATGCACCTCGGCGAGCGCGAGCGCGACGTCGACGCGCGCAAGGTCACGCGCCCGCGCGAGACGACCCGCGACCGGGAAGCGTTGCTCGAAGCCGATGCTGATCGTGTACTCGCCCTCGTTGGCGAAGAGCACGTCGCGGGCGCCGGCGAGATCGAGCGCTGGATTCGGCCACAGACCCGCTTGCAGTAGGCGCGCGCGTGCCTGGCCAATCGCGAAATAGGCCGAACGGAGGTCGCGATTGCTCTGCAGCGACTCGCGAATGGCGGCGTCAATACTTAGGGTCGGCTCCTGAGAGCGGCCTGCTGACCCGGCAGCTGTTGCTATGGGTCGTCCACCATGGATGCGGCTGCCTTGTGAGCCGCCGAGGACGCTGTCGGCGCATACGAGCGCGGCGACGAGCTGTGCTGCGCACGTTGCCGCCAACAGCACGCGACGGCGCAGCCGACTCGGGGCTTCTTCATGATCCGACGATATGCTCATGCAAACGTTCTCCCACCGGGATGCCTCCCGCACTCCTCATGACCGAGGGCGGGATACGAGGTTCTGACATCGCGCCAAACCCGTGCGGTCGAGGCGCGCACCGGCCGCTGGCTACAACCTGATGGGGGAGATCAGACGAGGAACGAGGAGAGCACTAGATAGCATGGACGGGCTGCGTAGAGGTGGGTGTTTGAGCCGGACCTCGACGGCGGTCCGGTGGCACGGTTGAACGCGGCGCCAGACAAAGCCGCCGCGACCAAGGCAAGCGCGAGTTCGGGATGATGTGGCAAACGCGTGAACGCCTGCGCACGTAGGGTTTCCGCGGGATGCGGGCACTCGAAAGCGATGTTGTACAGGCTTGCGTTGCAGCATGTAGCGCCCATTGGCGTACCGCCGTGGTGCTCGGAGGGGTGGCTCGCTCCGTGGCCATGATGCTGCGCGTGATCTCCATCGGCGTGCCCTACGCCTGTCTGGGTCTGATGGATGTGGCCAGTGCCACACTCGAGGAACGAAGAGAGCGTGCTGTACGCGAGAACCACACACGCGAGCGCGATGGCGATGGTGGGCTTACTCCTCATCACTCCTCAGAAGATACGCGTCGGTAGTCTCCCGTCAAGTAGTGAAGAGTCGCGTGTGGAGATTCGCGACGAAGATCATCCCCCCACGATGGTCTACTGCGCGACCTTTCATGGCAATTCAGGACGGCACAACCGGATTCCAGTGTAGACAGTACAGACCACCATTCTGACAAGCACCGGCCCGCGCATGCGGCCCCTCGCGCCGTTCGGACACGCCCGCCTGCGTCATGCCCTCTGGATGCCCACGGTTGCTGCCGTTCAACTGAATCCCTGGCTACGCCCCTTGTGCGAACGCCTTCGCGCGTGTGGCAAGCCGCCGAACGTCGCCATCGTGGCCTGCATGCGGGAGCTCTCATCGCGAGCTACTTCGTCGCCAAGCACCGTCGACCGTTTGTCGCCGAGGGGGCCTTGGTCCGAGGGCTCGTTAGGAAGCGTTCACTCTTGATCCTTGCCCATCTCCGCGCTCGCCGCACGGCGGATGACGATGGAGCTCTCGATGGCCATTGCCATCACCGCGGCCTGCGGCATTGGAGCCTTCTTCACCGCGCTTGGGCGAAAATCGGCCACGTGTCTTCGAGCGAGGTCGGGTTCAATCGGCCGAAGACAGCCGTGCTGACGGCACGATCAAGGGCGCGACCGGATACCACCCCGCACTGAAGATAGCCGTACTCGTACTCAGCAGGCGCCAATGCCTAGCAGCGGAGTGTCTCGTTGCGAGGCTGACGTCAGTCGATACGGCTGTCGCACTGAAACGGACCGCTAATTGTCACGGCGAGGTGAAGCGACCACCGTATCAAGGGCTTTCATCTTGGCTCCGGCGCAGCCGACTACGCCGGCGGTAGCGAACGATGCTACAATATAACGCCATGGCGGATGGGCACTCCGATGGCGTCCTTGAGGCGCTGATCAGCAGGTGGCGTGACGACTCCGGCGGAACCTATCGCAACTGGTTTCTCTGGGAAGAACGACTCAAGAATTTCCGTTCAATCCGCCGTGGACTGACTCAAGTCGTCCAGGAGATCAACGCCGGCACGTTCGGGAACGTGTACAAGGGGTCATCGCTCGAGACGGTGGTCGGGTCCATCGCCGAGCAGCGCCAGATCTTCAAAGGCGCGGATCACGCGTTCCTGTGGAAACCGAAGTTGCGGATCCCCGACATCTACGAGTCGCGGCCGAATCAGGTCGCGTTCGGCAAGTTCTTGGATGTATGTTGCTGTTGCTCGCATGAGGACGACGTCATCCGTGCGATCCACGATCTCGACGCGTTGCGCATCAAAGGACTGGGACCTGCGGCCGCGAACCTCGTGTACTTCGTCCATCCGACGATCGTGCCGCCGTTCAATACGGCGATCGTGAAAGGGTACAACGCAATCACCGGCTCCAACGTGAAACTCGGACGGTGGGACGAGTACCTGGCGATGCGCACAGGGGTCCTGCGCCTCAACGCCGAATATCGCGATCAGCTATCGAACGACCTCGGCGCGATAGCCGGCTTACTGTTCGACGTCGGCACCGGCCGGTATCCTGCGCCCCCGCGCGAGGGCGACGAGGCGGCGCGCGCTGCGTGGGCGGCCGATCTTGCCGCGGTCCGCGACGATGCGACTCGCCAGCGGGCAGCGGAAGCGAGCACCGAAGGCGATCGAACGCATACGGAGATTCAAGCATGGCTCCGCGATCTCGGTGTGGCGTTGGGGTTCGCGGTGCACATCGCTTCGAACGACCGGAACCGATCGTGGATGAGCGGACGCCTCGGCGACGGATGCCTGGCCGAGCTGCCATCGCGCATTGCGGAAGCACCGGGGGCCGATGCCGTCCGCCTGATTGACGTCCTCTGGATCGATCGCAAGAGCGGCGATGTCGCCGCGGGCTTCGAGGTCGAACATTCCACCAGCATCTACTCCGGAATCGTGCGCCTGTTGGATCTGGCGCTGGGATGCCCCGGACAGGCGACGCAGAATCTCTTCTTGGTGGCGCCGGACAATCGCGAAGAAGAGGTGCGGGCGCAAGTAACGAGGCCGGCGTTTCGCGACATCGCTGCACTGCATGTCCGATTTCTCTCGTACGGCGAGCTCGACCGAAACCGGGAGGCGATGGCGCGATTCGGTGAAGGCCTGAAAGCGGTGCAAGCAATCGCACGAGTTGTGTCGTAACCGTGGTGCGGATCGTGAAACGGTTCCTGGGTTGAAAGGGACGTGTGATGCTGACCGATCCTGTGTGCGGCATGACAGTAGAAGAACCGACTGCCGCCGGACCTTCGATCTACGAGGGCAGATCGTTTTACTTCTGTTCCACGCACTGTCTGCGGGAATTCGAGGGCGACGCGTCGCGCTTCGCGCCACCGGCCGAGCCCGCGGCGGGGTTGCAACAGATCGGCGCGATAGTCGGCGTACACGGCCCCGTGGCCGACATCAAATGCGACGTCCTTCCACCCCTGCACCAAGCTCTAGTCGCTTTCACTGACCGTGAGACGTACACGTTCGAGGTGCATCAGCACGTGGACCGCCATCACGTCCGTGCGATCGCTCTGCACCAGACCGGCGGGCTGCGACGGGGCATCGCCGTGTTCGATACCGGCGGGCCCGTGCGCGTGCCGGTTACCCCCGAGTGTCTCGGCCGGCTCCTCAATGTCTTCGGCGAACCTCTGGACGGCGGCCCGCGACTGACGGCGAAAGCATTTCGTAACATCCTCGCTCGGCCGGTTCCGTTGCACGAGACCACAGGCACCCGCGGGGTGCTCGAGACCGGGATCAAAGTCCTCGATCTGCTGTGTCCGTTCATCCGCGGCGGAAAGACCGGCCTCTTCGGGGGTGCGGGCGTCGGAAAAACCGTCCTCATCATGGAGTTCATGCATGCGATCGTGCACCTCCATCGTGGCCTGTCCGTGTTCGCCGGCGTCGGCGAGCGCATCCGGGAAGGACACGAGCTGTGGCGCGAGATGCAGCGGACGGGGGTCATGCCGGAGACGCTGATGGTCTTCGGGCAAATGGACGAGTCTCCAGGCGTTCGCTTCCGCGTTGGGCTGGCAGCGTTGACGTACGCCGAGTACCTGCGCGACAGCTTGCAGAAGGAGTTGCTGTTCCTGATGGATAACGTGTTCCGCTTCGTGCAGGCGGGGAGCGAGATCTCAGGACTGTTGGGCCGGATGCCGGCCACGGTGGGCTATCAACCCACGCTGATGACAGAAGTGGCGGAACTGCAGGATCGCATCATCTCGACGGTGCGCGGCGATATCACCGCTGTCCAAGCGGTGTATGTGCCAGCCGACGACATGACCGATCCGGCTGTGAACGCGATTCTCGGACACCTCGATACCAACGTTGTGCTGTCCCGCGTACAGGCTGGCAAAGGCATCTATCCCGCCGTCGATCCACTGCAGTCGACGAGCAAACTGATGGACCGCGAGGTCCTGGGCGACCGTCACTACGCCGTCGCGGCGGGCGTGCGCGAGCACCTCGCACGCTATCACGAGCTAGAGAACATCATCGCGATGCTCGGTGTCGAAGAGCTTTCGGAGAACGATCGTCGAATCGTCCTCCGCGCCCGCAAGCTGCAGCGCTATCTCACACAACCCTTCCATGTGGTTGCAGAGCACACCGGTATGGAGGGAGTATCCGTTCCCTTGGCCGCGACGCTCACGGACTGCGAAGCGTTCCTCCGCGGCGATCATGACGCGGTGCCGGAAGATCGATGCTATATGCGCGGCACTATGGAGCGGCCTGCCGCGTGAACACGTTCGTGATTCATCTCCAGAGCGCGACGCAATATGAACGGGTCGAGAACACGGTCAGCTTCGTTGCCGCGGATGCGTCTGGAAGCTTCGGGATTCTTGCCGGTCACGCACGCATGCTCACCGCACTGATCTTCGGGCTCGCCCGGTTCCGCACCATCGACGGTGTCTGGAACTACATCGCTCTACCCGGCGGTTTGCTCTATTTCGCCGACAACCAGCTCTTCCTCAACACGCGCCGCTACGTTCGCGACGTCGAGTACGAACGCATGACGGTGGTACTGCGCGGGCAGTTGCAGAGCGAGGAGGAGAGCCTCCGAGAAGGGAAGCAGGCTCTGCACCGGTTGGAGGACGAGCTTCTGCGGCGCCTCCGTAATCTGCAGCGCCATCGAGGAGCGGTCCCGTGAACGAGGAGCGGCCGGACGAGTCGCGGCCTCGCCGCAGGCTGGATGACGCCGTCGAGCGAGAGGTTCGACGCATGGTACGGGCGGAAAAAGAGCGTGACACCGTGCTCGCGCAAACCGTATTCCTCGGCACGCTCGGGCTGGTGTTCGTGCTTCCGGTCGTCTGCGGGGCGTATCTTGGACGCTGGCTCGACGAGAAGACGGGCGGGTACTCTCTACGTTGGACGTTGAGTCTTCTCTGCGTCGGGCTGCTGATCGGCGCCATCAACGTGTATTTCTTGTTCCGGGAGTCGGGTGATGGGAACGGGTGAGCTGCTGAGCGCTCCAGGAGTCCGAATTGGATCGGTCGCGATAAGCCGAACCGTCATCACGACCTGGGGAATCATGGGGCTCTTACTGGTCGTGAGCCGGCTCGGAACCCGAAATCTGCGACTCAATCCGAGCCCCGGACAAACCGTTCTGGAGGGGATCGTCGGCGGAATCGAGGATGCGATCGCAGCCGTTCTGCCAGATCAAGCCCGTGACGTCGTGCCGTTCGTCGGTACACTCTGGATATTCATTACGATCGCGAATTTGGTCGGCCTTGTGCCCGGGCTCCATTCTCCAACCGCCGACCTGTCGCTCACCACCGCGCTCGCAATTCTCGTCTTCTTGTCGGTACACGTGTACGGTCTGCGGGCGCAGGGACTCAGAGAGTACCTGCGGCACTATCTGCGCCCGAATCCGGTGATGCTGCCGTTTCATTTGATCAGTGAGGCAACACGCACGCTCGCGCTGGCAGTGCGCCTGTTCGGAAACATCATGAGTCTCGAGCTCGCCGCGGTGTTCGTGCTGCTGGTCGTCGGGTTTCTCGCTCCCGTGCCGCTCCTCATGCTGCACATCGTCGAAGCGGTCGTCCAAGCCTACATCTTCGGCATGTTGGCGCTCGTCTACATTGCCGGAGCGGTTCAATCCCAAAAACCCAGAAGCACCATGGTGCAGGAGTAGGACATGAGCCAAATGGGCTGGTTTACTCTGAGTTCCACAGTGGCAGCGGCGTTCGCGATCACGTTCGGTGCGATGTTTCCGGCGCTGGCCATGGGGCGCGCCATCGCGCGTGCGCTCGACGCGCTTGCGCGCCAGCCGGAGTCGGAGCGGGCAATCACGCGGACGCTCTTCATCGGCTTGGCGATGATCGAGTCTCTCGCCATCTACGTGCTCGTGGTCGTCTTGATCATCCTGTTCCGCAATCCGCTGCTCGCGTATCTACTGAAGTGACGAGGCGCTTCGCACTTCATCCACGGGGCCAGACTTGGAATTCGACTGGACCACATTCCTGCTCGAGATCGGCAACTTCCTGATCCTGATCTGGGTCTTGCAGCGGTTCCTCTACCGCCCCGTGCAGGACGCGATCCGTCGCCGACAGGAGGCGATCGATCAGGCGCTCTCTCGCGCGCGGGACGCGCAGGTTGAGGGCGAGCGGCTGAAGGATCACTACGAGCACCGTCTCGCCGAGTGGGAACGCGAGAAAGAAGAAGCTGGCGCGCTGTTGGCGAAGGAGATCGACGTTGAGCGTGCCCGCAAAATGGAGACGCTTCGAACCGAGCTGACGCAAGAGCAGGAACGCAGCCGAGTCCTCGAAGATCGCCGGGCCGAGGAGCTACGGAGGCGCATCGAGGAAGAGGCTGGATCGCGAGCTGCCCAATTCGGCGCACGGTTGCTCGGGCGTTTGGCGTCGCCCGACCTCGAGGCGCGCATCATCGACGTCTTCATCGAGGATCTCTGCGGCTTGTCGAATGGGAAGCGTGAGGCGCTGAAGGCGGCATGTCGAGAAAACGGTGCGCGCGTAGCCGTCAACAGTGCCTTCCCGGTCCGCACCGAGCAGCGCTCGATACTGACGACCACGCTGTGCGAGCTCGCCGATGCGACCGTGCCGTGTGACTTCGCAGAGGATCGCACGCTGCTCGCCGGACTACACGTCCTGATCGGTCCCTGGGTTCTCCGTGCCAACTTGCGCGACGAGCTGAGCTTCTTCACCGAGACAAGCCGTGGCTGGCAGGACTGACTCGGATCGCGTCGGTCCGCGCGCGCTCGCCGACTATCGTTTCGGCCTTCGGGTGACGGAGCAGGGCAGCGTCGCTTCAATCGGAGACGGAATCGCGTGGGTGCGCGGCGTGCCTTCAGCTGCGATGGAGGAGATCCTCGAGTTCGAGGATGGAAGTCACGCATTCGTTTTTCACCTCACTGACGAGTTCGTCGGCGCGATCCTCCTGCGGCAGACTGAGCGTTTGACCGCTGGGATGGCCGCATTTCTCACCGGTCACCGCTTGGCGATTCCCGTCGGTGACGGCCTCCGTGGTCGTATCGTCGATCCCCTCGGTACGCCGCTCGACCGCGGCGCACCGCTCACGTGTGTCGCTCGCCGCGAGCTCGACGTTCCGTCACCCCCGATCATGGTGCGCGACTTCGTCGAAACGCCGCTCTACACGGGGAACAAGATCGTCGACACGTTCCTGCCCATTGGGAAAGGTCAGCGGCAGTTGATTATCGGCGACAATGGGACGGGGAAGAGCGCGCTCGCGATCGACACTGTGATCAACCAGCGCGGCCACGACGTGGACTGTGTCTACGTCTTGATCGGGCAGAAGCGGACAAGCGTGGTGAGCACGATCCAGACCCTCCGCACCGCCGGAGCGCTGAGCTACACGACCGTCGTGGTTGCGGAGGCTACGGCGATGCCCGGCCTGAAGTACCTGGCACCATTCGCCGGCTGCGCCGTTGCCGAGAGCTGGATGAGCGCAGGTCGCGACACGCTCGTCGTGTATGACGATCTGACCACTCACGCGCGCGCGTACCGCGAGCTGTCGCTGCTGCTGCGCCGCCCGCCAGGGCGCGAAGCGTATCCGGGCGACATCTTCTACCTGCATGCGCGGCTTCTGGAGCGCGCGACGCGATTGGCCGCCACCCACGGCGGCGGCAGCATGACGGCGTTGCCGATCGTGGAGACCGAGCAGGGGGAAATCGCCACGTACATTCCGACGAATTTGATCTCCATCACGGACGGGCAGATCTACCTGGACCAAGAGCTGTTCACCGCCGGCGTCCTTCCGGCGATCGACATCACGCGCTCGGTGTCGCGCATTGGCGGGAAGGCGCAACATCCGGCGATCAAACGTGAAGCCGGGCGCATGAAGCTCGACTATCTTCAGTTCCTGGAGCTCGAGGTCTTCACGCGATTCGGGGCACGGCTCGAAGCGTCGATCGAGGCGAAGATTCGACGCGGTCGGCTCCTGCGCGAGATCCTGAAACAGCGACGGCTGGCGCCGCTCCCGGTCGAGGCCCAGATGGCATGGCTGGTGGCGTTCAACGAGGGCCTCTTCGATCGGCTGGACACCGCCACGGTCCACCAACGCCTGGACCAGCTGCTGACGCGGGCCGTGGAGAGTAGGCTCGGCCTCTCCGACACCCGAGATGCCTGGAAACGATCGGTGACTGCTTGGCTCGCGGAAAATGGGCGCGGATGAGCCGCCGACGTGAAATCGAGGCGAAGCTAAACGCGTTCGGCGAGATCCGCGACATTTTGGACGCGATGAAGAACCTCGCGCTGATGGAAACGCGCAAGCTCGAGCGCTTCCTCGCGACGCAGCAGCGCGTCGTCAACACCATCGATTCGGCCTTCCAGGACTTCGCGAGCTTTCATCAGCATCTCGTCGCCGGCGCGGAGCGCGCACGCGAGGTCTGCCTGCTCTTCGGGTCGGAACGCGGCTTCTGCGGCGACTTCAACGAGGCGGTTCTCGCGTCGCTCGAAGGCTACCTCGTGAAACGTGATGATGCGTCGGCCGGCCTGGTCACTGTCGGGTACAAACTGTCGACGAAGCTCGCGAACGACCCGCGCGTCATGGCACGCGTCGACGGTGCGACCATCGTCGAAGAAGTGGAACCGGTCCTGACGCGCCTGACACACACGCTACATACGCTGCTGGTCGGCTCCGGGTCTCTGCGGCTCACGGCGTTTCACCACGCGCCGGATGAAGCAGACGTCAGCGTGCGGCGGCTCGATCCTTTTGTCTTCGGTATGGGTGCGCCGCGCCGCTTTTCCAGTCCTCCACTTCTGACGCTTCACCCGCAGGTGGTGCTGACGGAGACGGTGAACCAATACCTAGACGCCCACCTCCATGCGGTCATCTATGCTTCGCTCATGGCGGAAAACGTCCGACGTCTGCAGCACATGCAAGGCGCGATTCGCCATATCGAGGAGGAGTCCGCGCGGTTGGGCCTGCGACGCAACGCCCTGCGGCAGGAGGAGACTACCGAGGAGATCGAGCTGATTCTCCTCACGGCGGAGTCGCTCATCGCCCGATGAGGTCAGCGACGTGAACGACCGGAATGACGAAGGTCATGAGGTCGTAACACCTTGATCTGAGGGTAGTCCCTTGACACGCTGACGGACGAGGACGATCGTGCAAATTGTGAAACGGCGTACTGCACCTTTTGTGATCCTACTGTCCGCCGTTCTGGTGTGCACTGATTTTGCGGGAACGAGTGTAGCCGTTTACCGAACGACGCTCGGTGCGCAGCAGTGCTGCAAGACGCACTGCCGCCACCATGGAATGCCGAAACGTTTGGCGGAGCAGTGCTGCCGAACGCATCCTGCCGTAAACCCCGCCGCGACCAGCACGGGATGCTCCGTGGACGCCGGTGTGACGGCGATCACGGCACACTCGGTGACGAGTATCCGTACCCTGGCGAGCGTCAGCGCAGCCGCGCCGCAGTGGCACCCGCCCCCGGGTACGCTCTTCGTGCAGCACACATCCCTCTCTCTCTGAAGCCTTGCTGACGAACGTGCATCTGTAAGCCGTGGTGCCGTGCGCGCCGCGGCAGAGAAGCATCAACGCACGCAGTTCGTAGGAGGCTTTATGAAGACCTTGATCGCAATCGTATCGCTGCTGACGCTTGCAGCGTCGGCACAGGCATTCGCCGCCGAGGCGAGCCGTCCAGCTCGCCCGGAGCTTCGTAACGGACAACAGGTGCTCGCGTGGCGGGCCACGAACAGCAAGGGGAGCTACGGCCAGCAGTTGAAGATGGATGAGCGCAAGCTCGCCGGCCTCATCGACGACCTGGAGCAAGGTCGGTCCGTGAAGCCGGCCGACATCGACCGCATCCTCGAGCGGGCGAACCGCGGCTCGTTCTAGGCGATCAGCTCACTACCGTCTGATCGCCGTGCGCGTGCGGCGAGGTGTCTCCGTCATTGGAGTCCGCCTGGCCGCACGCGTGCAGCGCCGCCTTCGCTCGGCGCAAGGCGGCGAGAGCCGCAGCACGGTCGCCGCGTTCGAGCTCTTTGCGGGCCGCTAGAAGCTCCGTTCGATACTCGGAGCAATCGGCGGCACGGGCTTCGGGGATTCCAATACTCGAAGTCGCGGCTGTGGCGATGACGAACGCGATGGCAACGAAGATGGTCGAGTGTCTCATGTGGGTAGCGAAGAGCAATGGCAGTGCCGGGGTCTCTCGCGAAGAATCGGCGAGGATTTCGTCCTGTCACACGCACGCAGCGCTACGACGAGTGCTGACGTTCCGAGCAGTGCTCATTTCGTCGGCAGCAGGATCGATTCGTCCGTGGAGCGGCCGTGAATCGGACGTCGCGCGGTTCGCGTCGCGCGATCGTTCTCAGGAGGTCTTATGAGCGAACCAGTGGCATCGATGGCGAACGCTGACGACCAGCTCTCGACGAAGCGTGTAACGCTACGGGAGGATGCCGCCCCCGGACTCGCTGGGATGGCGCTCAAGGTCGGCGTCATGGGTGGCGCAACGGGTGTGTTGAGCCGCCAGCACCTCGACAAGGCACACGAGCTGGGGCGCGCGATCGCCGCGAACGGCTGCATTCTCATCACCGGCGGCTGCGGTGGCCTGCCGCTCGCGGCCGCGTGCGGGGCAAAGGAGGAACACGGGCTCGTCGTCGGAATCTCGCCCGGGTTGAGCCTCGACGAGCACGTGCACAAGTACGGCTCGCCGACGGAGTTCCACGACCTCCTGATCTTCACCGGCAGCGGCTTGATGGGCCGCGAGGTCGTCAACATCCGCAGCTCGGACATTGTTGTCATCATCGGCGGCCGTAGCGGCACCTTGGGAGAGCTCGCGATCTCGTACGACGAGGGGAAGCTCATCGGCGTCCTCACCGGCACCGGTGGCATCAGCGACATGGTGCAGGACATCCTCGTCGCGTGCGACAAGGAAACCGGCGCACGCGTCATCTACGACGACGATCCGCGTCGGCTGGTCGACGCACTGCTCGCGGCATATCGCACCCACCATCATCGCCGCCCGTCGTGCTTCTGCGCAGCTGAGTCGACGAGCGAAACTGATGCAAACGTCGACGCTGTTCGTGATCCGGTATGCGGCATGCCGATCGCTCGGCAGGCAGCGTTCGCCGAGCGTACGGTGCACGGAACGCTTTACTTACTCTGCTCGGAGTCGTGTCTCGCTCGATTCGATGCAGACCCAGATGCTTACGTGCGGAGGAGCGATGTCTGACAAACCGACACTACAATTCTTGGGTGCGGCCGGGACCGTCACCGGATCGAAGTACCTCATCGAGACGCCGAGCGGGCAGGTACTGCTCGATTGCGGCCTCTTCCAAGGGCTGAAGGAGCTACGGTTGCGGAATTGGTCGGCACCGCCCTTCAATCCCGCCAAAATCAAGGCGGTCGTCCTCAGTCACGCGCACATCGACCACTCGGGGTACCTCCCGCGCCTCGTCCGTCAGGGCTTCCGTGGCGCGATCCACTGCACGTCCGGTACCGCCGATCTGTTGCAGGTGCTGCTCCTCGACGCTGCCCACCTCCAAGAGGAAGAGGCGCGTTTCGCGAACCGGCATGGGTACTCGAAACACAAGCCGGCGCTGCCGCTCTTCACCGCGACGGACGCCGAGGCGGCCCTGACGCTGGTCCGCGGGCACGGGTACGGCGAGTCCGTCGACGTCGTTCCCGAAGTCGGCGTGCTGTTCCGGCGTGCCGGGCACATCCTCGGTTCCGCGACGGTCGAGCTGAAGATCGGCACCCGCCGTCCGGTTGCGCTCGTCGATTCCGGTGACCTCGGACGGTGGAACCGGCCGATTCTCCGCGATCCGGACCTAGTCAACGAGGCCGACGTCCTGCTCATCGAATCGACGTACGGCGACCGCGTCCACTCGCGAGACGTCGACCAGGCGCTCGGTCGCATCGTCAACGAGGCGGTGGCGAGAGGCGGTGCGCTCCTCGTGCCCGCCTTCGCGGTCGGCCGGACGCAGGAGCTCGTGTGGACGCTCCGCCAGCTCGAGGAGGCGGGCACGATCCCTAGCTTACCCGTCTACCTCGACAGTCCCATGGCGATCGACGTGACGGCGATGTACTGCCGCCATCCCGAGGATCACAACCTCGACATGAAGCTGTTGATGGACGAGAAGCGCTGCCCGCTCTGCTGCAAGCAATACAATCTCGCGCGCACCCCGCAGGAATCGAAAGCGCTCAACGCGCGCAAGGAGCCGATGATCATCATCTCGGCAAGCGGTATGGCGACCGGCGGCCGGATTCTTCACCACTTGAAGGAGCGGCTGCCGGACGAGCGCACAACCGTGTTGCTGCCGGGATTCCAGGCTGCCGGCACCCGCGGGCGCGCGTTACAGGAGGGCGCGCGGAGCGTCCGAATTCACGGCGAGAGTGTTCCCGTTCGGGCACGGATTGAGACGCTCGACGGCTTCTCGGCGCATGCGGATCGCGACGAGATCATGCGCTGGCTCTCCGGATTCCGCCGCGCACCACGCGAGACGTATGTCATCCATGGTGAGCCGGCGCCGGCTGCGAGTCTTGCGGAGACAATCCGCGTGCGGTTCGGCTGGAAGGTGTCGGTGGCTCAAGATCAACAGACGATCTCACTGGGCTCACAGTAACGGTGAGGTATGACCGGAAGTTGGCGTATCCTCCCGCCTGAGCGACCGCCTCCTGCCCACGCGGCGGGAAGGACCCGGCACCGATGCTGAAGGTCGTCGGCAACGAGGCGACGCAGGACGAGGGAGACCGGCGCTCCCTGCTCGACGAGATTGCCCGCGAGGGGGCACGCCGGATGCTCGTGGCCGCGCTGGAGACCGAGGTGGCCTCGTACCTGTAGGCGTATCGCGACGAGCGCGACGTCGAGGACCACGCCCTGGTCGGTCCGCAACGGCGAGGGACGCACCCGGAAGGTGACGGAAGGTTCCGGGACGATCCCGGTGAGCGCGCCTCGGGTAAACGACCGGCGCTATCCACCACGTCGAGCCGCGACGGGACGTACGCAGACGAGTCGCAGCTTAACCTAGTCGTTCAAACGGCCACTGTGACCATTAGGAAGGTCGCAGGAATCGACGTGGTATTCTTGGCTCGGCTCCTGTTCTCGCGCTCGAAGAGGGTCTCGAGCTCCTGCTGGAGATCCGCGGATTTGTCGCCCTGTTCTGCGGCGGCGAACGCATTCATCGTGGGCCCGTAGTAGTTTCTGAAGTCGGCGACAAACGCAGATGGTTCGCCGGGAGACCTGAAAGTGTACGTGTCTCTGGAGAACGAGATCTTCTCGGCTGGAACCCCCGCTGCCACAAATCGCTCGATCACGTTGCCCTCGATCCCCCACGTCATAGGGCTGACGAAGCCCTCGGGCGGTGGCGGCGAGTAGGAGGAGCTGATTTTCAGAAGCTGCGCCACGAGTGTCGGATCGTTTGGAATCCAGTTCCCCATCACGATCCGGCCGCCGGGCCGGGTCACGCGCACCATCTCCTTGGCCACGTCGAACGGCCGCGGCGCGAACATGGCCCCGAAGATGCTCACGACGAGGTCGAACGAATGATCGTCGAGGTCGTGCAAGTTGGAGGCGTCGCCCTCCCGGAATGTGCAGTTGGTCAGGCCCTGCGCTTTGGCGCGGGCGCTCCCGGCAGCCACCAGGTTCCTGGCGATATCGACGCCCAACACGTCGGCTCCAAGCCTCGCCGCCGGTAACGCCGTCGTGCCATCGCCGCAGCCGAGGTCCAACACTTTGAGTCCGTTGATGACTCCGAGGCCCTGGACGACCGCCTCACCGCTTTCGCGCATGCTCTCAGCGATCCGCGTGAAGTCACCTCTTTCCCATAGCGCCTGATTCGGGTTCATTGACGTTTTTCCTCTCCTTCCCTGAGGCCGCACTTCCGGCGCATTTGTAGCGGCGTGTTGTGTGCGACCACAATCGTTCGTTTCGCTATCAAACCAGCAGGCAACGCCAGTGACCACCAGCGCGCGTCGTCTGTCGTTAGATTCAGCCGTCCCCCGCACCCACTTCGAGGGCTGGCATGGCGAGCATCGCGGCGAGGTGTCGATAGAAAACCCCGAACGCCCCGGCACCGACGAGCACTCCGGCGAGGGCGCCGACCGCGTAGAGCTTTCCTTCGCCCAGGTTCACCAAGATCGGTCCTGGGCACATTCCCGTGATCGACCAGCCGACGCCGAAGATCACGCCACCGACGATGTTGCCGCGATGGCGCGGCTTCGGATGCACCGTGAGCGGCTCGCCGAACGCGGTCCGACCGTGCCGTTTGAGCCACCACAGCCCGGGAGCGGTGAGGGCGACAGCGGTGCCCATCATTCCGTAGAGCTGCACGCTCTGGAACAAGAACATACGCTGGATGCAGTTGTAATCGGCAGCGCCGCTGCGGCTGAGCACCCACCCGAACGCCGCACCCAAGACGACGTACACCCACGACCCAATGTGTCGACGCGCCGTCATCGCACGAGCGCGCCGAAGCGATAGACGACGTTCGTCGTCACGATGCCGGCGATCAGGAAACTGAGGGTCGAAACTATGCTCGCGGGCTCGGCGTTCGCGATCCCGAAGATTCCGTGCCCGCTCGTGCAGCCTCCCGCCATGCGCGTGCCGAAGCCGATGAGGACGCCGCCGGCGAACATCCACGCGAGCTTGCCAGCGGGGCCCCAGCCGAACGTCGTATCGAACATCCCGAGATCCCACATGGGCGTCCAGCCACCAGCGAGGACGGCGGAGAAGACGCCGCCGAGGACGAGGCCGCCGAGGAACGCCAACCGCCAGTGGTGCGAGCGGGTGATCTCGCTGCGGCGGAAGTACGGTGTCTGCACCGCGAGCGCGCACACGTTCTCGAAGCCGGTCGAGATCCCGAGGCGTTGGTTCGTGAGCCATAGCAACGCCAGCGTTATCGCCGCTATTGCCGCACCTCCGACCGCCCAATGGTAGGGCTCCAGGCCATGCAGAATCAGCATCGTTCACCTCCGAAGATTAACGCGTGTCCTCATGCCCACATCATCGTCATCGTCAGCGCTTGCGCGAGCATGCCGACGCCCACCGCGGCGAGAACGACCGCGAAGATACGCCGTAACGTCGAACTGTCGACCCGACGCGCGAGTGGCAGCGCGATCATCGCGCCGAAAAGCGCTACCGCTGTAAAGTTGATTCCGAGCCGCCACTCGACGGCGCCGTAGCCCGCATGGGCGACGAGGCCGGCTCCGCAGTTCATGGTGATGACGAGCAGCGACGTCGCGACCGCGCATTCCATGTCGAGCCCGAGGAGCAACGTGAGCGCCGGCACGATGAGAAAGCCGCCGCCGACGCCGAACAATCCGGTGCTGAACCCGACCGCCGTGCCGGCGAGAATGACCGCCGGCATGCATCGGTGTCGCGCGGGCGCCGGTGTCAGGCCGCGGGTTCGCGCCATCTGCGTGGCCGCGATGAGGGCCGTTGCGCCGAATCCGAGGAGCACTGCGAGCGCCGGCACGTGATGGTTGAGCCACGCCCCTGGGACGGCCCCCAGCATGCCGGCGAGGCCGAACGCAAACGCGGTACGCGGCTCCGCTGTGCGCCACTTGACGAGCGTCCCCGACAGCGCCACGAGGCCGACGACGAACAGCGAGGTGCCGACTGCGCGGTGTGCGTCGAGTCCGGCCGCGTAGACGAGGATCGGCATTGTCACGATGGAGCCGCCCGCCCCGAGCATGACCAATGCGGCGCCGATCAGGAGCGCCAGAGCGAGCGCCGTCACGACACGTCTCTCCGCCTCGCGGACGTGCGGGAGTGAGGACGGAGATACCTCAGCAGGAAGCGTCGGAGTGGGGACATCGTCATTTGTGCTCTGTCGGATCGGAGCGCACGGTTGAGAGCAGGTTTCGGGCCGCGACCTCTGCGCGACGCAACTGAGCGAATTTTCGAGTATTCGATGTGCTAGCCGTTGCGACGCGGCCGGTGTCGTGATTCATTCGTTGCAACGTGCGTCGCAACATCTTGAAACGTCCACCGTCGCAACGTGTGCTGGAGAATTTCCACGGCATCTACACGGGTGCCGCTGAGATGCGGCCCGTTTTTCGCCTCATCGAGCGTGTCGCCCGCACCGACTGCACCGTGCTCGTCCGCGGGGAGACCGGAAGCGGGAAGGAGTTGGTCGCGCGGGCGATACACGCGCTCAGCGCGCGCGCCGCCGCACCCTTTCAGGCGATCAACTGCGCGACGTTGTCGCCGACATTGCTCGAGTCCGAACTTTTCGGCCACATGCGGGGGGCGTTTACCGGCGCCGTCAGCAATCACGTCGGGCTCTTCAAGCGCGCCGATCGAGGGACGCTTTTACTCGACGAGGTGGCGGAGATCCCGCTCGACATCCAGGCACGGCTCCTCCGCGTCCTCGAGGAGCGCACCTTTGTCCCCCTCGGCGGCACGAAGCCCGTGCAGGTGGACGTCCGGCTGATCTCCGCGACGCATCGGGCGCTCCGCCGCGAGGTCGCTGCGGGACGCTTTCGCGACGACCTGCGCTATCGCATCCGGGTGGTGCCGGTCTTTTTGCCGCCGCTCCGCGACCGCACCGGCGACGTCGAGGCGCTGGTGTGGCACTTCATCGACCGCTTCAACGAGCTCGGCCTGCGCCGCATAGAAGGCGTGACTCATCATGCGATGGAGGCGCTCACGCATTATCCGTGGCCAGGCAACGTGCGTGAGCTCCGCAACGTCGTCGAGCATGCCTTCGTCGTCGGCGAGGGGCCAATCCTTGACATATTGGACCTCACGCCGGAGTTGCGCGGGGAACCTCCTCCGGGTGACGCATCCGAGGACCCGGTGGTGGAGGGCGAGCGGGAACGGATTCTGACCGTCCTGGCGAAGCATCGCGGGCGCAAGAGCGCGGCCGCGGCGGAGCTGGGTGTCAGCCGCTCCACGCTTTGGCGCAAGCTCTACGCTCTCCGCGTGCAGTGACGTCGGCAAACGCGATCAGCGTCGTGGCCGCAGGTAGTGCTCAGTTTGATTCCGATTCCACGGGATGTCCGCACGCCACATCTTCGGGCCACATCAATTCACGGTGAGACGTCACGACAGTACGGACGCTTGGGACGATAACGGCGGCAGCGATGACTAGGGCGATAAGCGGATCGAATACTGAGTTGCCCGTCAGCAGTGTCATCGCACCAGCGGCTGCAGGCGCTAGAGACACCAGGGTATCGCCGAGGTTGTGGGCGTACGCGAGGCGTATGGCGGCATCGTGGCGACTCGCTTCGCGCAGGGCATAAGCGACGCCCGCGTTCATCGCGGCAGCCACCAGGCCCGCGACAATAGGAACGAGCGCAACAATCGGCTGTGGTCGGGCGACACGCTCAATGGCTTGCCAGACGATGAGTGCGCTGATGGCGAACAGGCCGACAGAATTGAAGATGTTCGCCATCCGAAGGAAGCGTCCTGAGAGACCAGCGCGCAGCGTGTAGGCGACTACTAGCAGCGCGAGCGCGACCTCGTCGGAGACGTTGTGGATGCCGTCTACAACGAGGCTGATGCTGTTCGAGGCGGCACCTGCCGCGAGCTCCACAACGAGCGCGGCGGTGTTGAGCCAAAGGGCGCGAGTCAAAGCGGGACGACGGTGGGACATGCCCGACGATCTAACTAACAGAGCCGCTTGGGGCGGTACATGGAGTCCGGACTTACGCCGCGGTCAAACGGAGTCACCACCTGGCCGCAGCTCTCGCATAATGCAGGTCGACGGATCTAACTGCTGACCGGCGTCGTACCGTAGCGGTCGGGTGCGTCGATGAAACGCTCGAGACATCCCTGCGAGCAGAAGACCCGTTCCTGGCCGTGCAGCGAGAGGCGCGCGACCGTCTCCGCCGGGGTAAGCTCCATGCCGCACACCGGATCGACGAGTTTTCGCGCAAGCGCGGCGCCGGTGTTCGGCACGGCCGCGAACACTTCGATGTCTTCAGGCAAGCCGCGTACACTCCGCTTGCCGAGCGGCACGAACTCGGCGTCGGGCAGGTGAGCGGCGTCATCCCGAACTGCCGCCGTCACGAGGATCTGGTGTCGCTCGGCGTCGCTGGCGATGCGCGCGGCCAAATTGACGGCCGTCCCGACATAGTCGCCCTCGCGATAGAGGACGCGACCATAGTGGATGCCGGTGCGCACGGCCGCAAACTGTGGCTCGCGCACGGTTCGGCGCTCGATGTCGAGAGCTGCTCCGACTGCCGTGCGTGAATCGGCGAACACGATCATGAACGAGTCGCCGATCTGCTTTACGAGCCGGCCTCCCGTGGGTCCGACGACGGTACGGACGATCTGCGAAAACCGCCCGAGAATGTCCGCGGCCACCTGATCACCCATCGCGTCAGTGAGGGAGGTGAAGCCGGCGAGATCGACGAACATGATTGCGACCAGGAGCTGTCCCGGCGCATCCGCGTGCTCATGCCCGCTCGCGTGGATGTGCATCGCGGCGTCTTCCATGAGAGCACGGCGCCATGCCCGCCGGTGGAAGTAGCGGATCGTGGGCTCGATCAGCGGAATCAGTTGGTCGCTCGACGTCCAAACATCGTGCAAGTGATCGACGTCCGGGACGCCCCGCATCCGCGTCTCGTCGGGCGCCCTTCGTTCGTAGACGTAGAAGTGAAAAAGGCGGCTCTCCGCCTCGGCGACTCTGCCGAGCGCGTCCGCATAGACGCGCAGGAGTTGCGTGAGCGCATCCTCGGGAAAGCCGGCCTCGAGCGCGACCTTCATCCCGGCGAACGCCTCCACGTCCTCGTCGGAGAACAGCCGTTCCCCGAGTTGCGCCGCTTCGGCGAGACGCTGCAACGTTTCGACTCCGATGCCGACACGCCGGGCGGTCTCCTCGAGCGAGTGGATGCCGTCTGCACCCCCGACCTGCGCCATGAAGCGACCGAGGAATGCCGCCCGCCGCTCGGCCTCGACGATCGCCCCAAGCTCGATCCCGCGACGCCGCAGCGCCTGAACGAGGCGGGCGCGCGCGATATCGTTTGGGCCGAACGTCTCCGAGTCGGCGCCCCCGATCAGTCCGAACACGCGCCATCCGCGCAGCTCTTCAACGGGCTCGCCGAGACGTCGGGCGAGCTCCTCCAGTGTCAAACAGTCGGCCATTGAAACGCGTTCGCCTCCTCGACGTACTCCCAATGGCTCATCACGTTCAACGTCCCGACGGGCTCGCGTCGGCCGGCTTCGCCGCCCACGCGAGGTAGGCGGTGCCCCAGATGTGCTCTTCGAGCTGAATGTCAGGTAGGCGGGCTCCGTGATCGGCATCGACAACAATGGAAAAAGGACAAGCGCTCTCGTTGCGTGCATCGTTTGAAGCTCTATGTGCTCGCCGAGCGCGGCCCGACGGTGCGTGGACGCAAGGAGACGACGGCAACCAGATGGTTGCGAGACTGGTCGGCAGAAACTCTGCCGGATTCAGGAGATCAGATCAGGAAGGAGGAGTACGTGAGGAACAGGCTGCGAGCGGCGTAGCTCGGGCCTGCTGATGCTGCCACCCCTGGTGGGCCGGTCGCGATAGGATTGGTGCAGCTCGTCATTCCGGGTGCAATCGAGAAAGAGGAACTGAACCCGTGCCAAGGCAGCACCGTTGATGCCTGTGATCGAATGAGCTCGAGGGGGCTCAACGATTGGAAGACCACGCTGTACAGACTGGAATGGCAGCAAGAGGGTGCGATCGGGCTGCTCTTGCCACGGTCGTGAGACGAGCAGTGATGATCAGCGTCGGCGTGAGCGGTGGCATGATGATGGAAACTTGCCGTCGGTCCCGCGTCTCGGCCGCTCCCGACCTCGTGGCCTCGGTGCGAAGAGCATTCCAGAGCGCATGCAAACGTCGTGTAGGCGAAGACGACGATGGCAAGTAACGCCGCGGTCGGCTCCTTAGGCGGCATGGTGATGCGAAGCATAGTCACGCGGGAAAGGACACGTCAAGAATTTCGCGGCGAACCCGTCCGCGGGAGACGCAGACATGCGTCGGTGAGGTCGTGCTCGCGCGCGAAAGTTCTTGCCGATCAAAAGCCAAGGGAGTATCGGGAACCTGCCACCGCCAGCTGCGCGGTTCGCAGTTTCGCGAAGGACAGGCTCGATCGTTCCTGAGACCGAGAAGTGCACGCGACGAGCCTTTGGGCCGCAATTGGCGCGATCGATGCATCGAAGTACGCGGTAAGCTGAGATGACAGGGAAGAAACCCACCGTCCGAGCGATCGTGTTCCTCCTCGCCACGAGTTGGCTGCCCTACAACTCGGTCCGGTGCGTTCAAGATCCATCCATGTCCGGGGCCGGTCATCTCCTGGCGCACATGCACGCCGCAGCGGCTGAGCACGGTACCCATTTAGGTCACGCGTCCGGTGCCGCGCCCGCGCACCAGCGCCGCGACCATCATCTGCCATCATGCTGCCAGGCGACGAGCAAGCTCGCGTTCCTGCTCACGTCGCACGCGCCGGCAATCGATCCGCCCGCAGTTGCGATCTTCGATTCGCCGGTGGTGACCTCCAGGCTTCGCATCGCGACCGCGATCCACCCGCACCGCCCCGCGGCCGACCTCGCACACGGCCCGCCGAAGTACCTCCGACTCGCCAATCTTCTCGTTTGATTTCGTGACGTCCCTGCGCTGACGGCGCGTGACGGGCCGAGGCGTGCGCCTTGCGCCCAGAGGAGCCGGCAGCGTGCGGCGGACGTGACGGCGGCGTCCTTGCGTCGTCACGGCTACCCCGCAGCGAAGGACGTGGCATCGCGCATCTCGATACCCCAAGATGCGCGAAACGGAAGTGAGGCCGTCGGGCCATGAGATCGATCAGAGCAAATTCGACGATGTCAGAGATCCTCAGCGAAAGGACAACAGACGAACTCATCGTCGCCGTCCGCGCTTTGGAGAAGCTGAGCGCACTCGACCTCGTCTACGCCGATCAGTACCTGTACCGCGCCGAGATGCTGCTGCCGCGCCTGCTGACACGCGACGAATACGTGGAATTGCGGTGTTCCCGAACCGCTTTGACGCAAGCGACTCGGGACCTGCGGAGGGCCATCGATGCCAACGATTGGTCGCATGTCCGCACTCTCGCCGCGCGGGCGCCGAGTCACCGATGAGGGCGCGAATGTTCCGGATCGAATCATGGGTGAACGTTGCCATCGCGTGTACCGTGGTGCTGTGCGCATTTTGCGCATTCCCACGCGGTGTCGTCGCCGGGGAGACCGAAGAACGAGAGTTTGAGGCGTCGATCGATCTCGCGCGCCTACGCTCGTACGCGCTCGCGAACAATCCCGACATCGAGGCTGCCGCGCACCGCTGGCGCGCTGCTCAGGCACGGCCCTCCCAGGAAGGATCGCTCCCCGATCCAATGGTCAATACGGCGTACCACAACGAGGGCTTCGAACGATTGACGCAGGGGACCGGCGACTTCACGTTTCTTCGGTTTGGCGCCGAGCAGGAGGTGCCTTTTCCGGGAAAGCTGCGGTTGCGAGAGAGCGTGGCGGCGCGCGAGGCGGATCGCGAAGGCGCCATGTATCGCGCCACAGTGCTGAGCGTCGTCACGCGACTCCGGATCGTGTACGACGACTACTATTTTGCGCAGAAGTCGATCGAGATCGTCGGTAATAGCCGCGAGCTGCTGAACGAGCTCACGCACGTCACCGAAAAGAGATACCAGGTCGGCGAAGGTCTTCAGCAAGACGTTGCGCGCGCGCAGGTCGAGCTGTCCATCTTGCTCGGACAGCTCGCGACGCTCGAGCAAGAACGTCAAAGCGCCGCCGCGATGGTGAACGCGATCCTGAACAGGCCACCACCGGCTCCGCTCGGTCCTCCGACGCCCGTCGACAAAGTCCCGTTCACGTACACCCTCGATCAGCTCGAAGCGCTCGCGACCGAGCAGTCGCCAAACGTCGCGGCGGCACAGCTCGCAGTCGTCGGTGCAGAGACGAAAATCGACCTCGCAAAACGCGACTATTATCCGGATTTCCTGTTGCGCGCAGACTACTTCAACAAAGCGGCGCTCGTCCCCGAGTGGGAGGTAGGTGCGGGCATTCGGGTACCGCTCTACTTCTGGCGGAAGCAGATGTACGGCGTGCGCGAGGCTGCGGCACGTGCCGATGAGGCCCGCGCTAGCCGACGGAGCACCATCCAAGACGTGCGCGCCAAGCTCAAAGATCTCCATGCCCAAGCGACAACCGCCGCGCGCCTCATCGAGCTTTACGGCAACAGCGTAACTCCCCAAGCCGAGGTGTCGCTGAACTCGGCGTCCGCGGGTTATCAGGTCGGCAAGGTCGATTTCATCACGTTGCTGAACAACTTCACGGTTCTGAACGATTATCGACTTCGGTATTACGAGGAGCTCGTCAAATTCGACAAAGCAGTGGCGCAGATCGAGGAGACGGCCGGGATCGCTCCACCGGAGAGGGATGCACGTGAGTCGGAATAGAAGGAACGTCGTCGTCGCGGCGCTGATCGCTCTCGCTATCGGTGCAATCGTGGGGATCCGATACGTGCCGTCGCTATCGAACAGCGACACGAGCACGAGTGCGGCGCCTGCGAAAGTGGCGCGCTACCACTGCCCCATGCACCCGACGATGACGGCGGACCGCCCAGGCGATTGTCCTATATGTGGAATGCGGATGGTGCCGCCCGAGGACGGTGAGAGCGAAGGCGGCGACGTCAGCGACGCGTCCGATCCTCCGCCTAAGCCGGCAGCGCCGCCCGTCAGGAAGACGATCTATCGCTCGACGATGAACCCCAATGAGGTTTCGGATCGGCCCGGGAAGGACTCGATGGGGATGGACATGGTTCGCGAGGAGGTCGAGCAGCCTGCCGCGGGCGGTGCCCCGGCGGTCGAGGGTCGCGCAGCGGTCAAGATCTCTACGCAAAAGCGCCAGCTCATCGGAGTTCGAACGGCAACGGTCGAGAAGGGGCCGTTCACTCGTACGATTCGGACTGTGGGCCGTGTGACCTATGACGAGACGCGGTTGCGGAGCGTGTTTGCGAAAGTCTCCGGGTGGGTCGAGCGACTGTACGCGAACAACACGGGGCAATTGATCAAGGAAGGCGAGCCGCTTCTCTCGATTTACAGTCCGGAGCTCATGGCTTCGGCTCAAGAGTACGTGCTCGCGTTGCAAGCGCGGAAGCGACTTGCCCAGTCCGAAGTATCGGATAGTTGGCAACGGCTCGTTGCCAGTGCTCGCCGTCGCCTGTTGTTGTTCGACATTGCGCCGCAGCAGCTCGCCACGCTCGAGGAAACAGGCGAAGCACCGAAAGCCATGACGTTGCACGCACCCATCAGCGGGCACGTCATCATGCGCAACGTGACGCAAGGGGACCGCATCGAGCCCGGCACGAAACTACTCGACATCGCAGAACTGAGCCGCGTGTGGGTTCTCGCAGACGTCTACGAGTACGAGTTGCCGTTCATCCAGGTCGGGCAAGCGGCGACGATGACGCTTTCGTACCTGCCAGGCCGCACGTTCGACGGCCATATCACGCTGATCTACCCCGTCGTGTCGGAAGCGACCCGAACGGTGAAGGTGCGCTTGGAGTTCCCGAATGCGGACTTCACCCTCAAGCCAGAGATGTACGCGCAGGTGGAGATTCACTCCGAGCTCGGGGAGAAGCTGACGATACCCGAGAGTGCGGTCGTCAGCACCGGAACCCGTGACATTGCGTTCGTCGATCGCGGCGAAGGCTACTTCGAGCCGCGTGAGCTCAAGCTGGGCGTCAGGCTGCCTGATCGTTTCGAGGTGATCGACGGACTCGCTGCGGGCGAGCGCGTCGTGATCTCCGGCAACTTCCTCGTCGATTCCGAGTCCAAGCTAAAGGCTGCGCTTGCAGCAGTCGGCAGCGAGAAAGTCGGCGAATCTTCGGGCCATTCGCATTAGTGCAGAGCGACGTCATGGTCGAGCGAATCATAGAGTTCTCGGCACACAACAAGTTTCTCGTCATCATTTTCACTGCCGTTGCGCTCGCCGGCGCGCTCTACGCGACCCGAAACATTCCGCTCGACGCCATCCCGGATCTCTCCGACACGCAGGTCATCGTGTACTCGCGCTGGGACCGCAGTCCCGACGTCATCGAGGATCAGGTCACCTATCCGATCGTGACGGCTCTTCTCGGCGCGCCGAAAGTCAAAGCCATCCGCGGATATTCGGACTTCGGATTCTCGTACGTGTACGTGATCTTCCAGGATGGCACCGACATCTATTGGGCGCGCAGCCGTACCCTCGAGTATCTGAGCAAGATCCTGCCGCTGCTACCTCAAGGTGTCAGCACGGAGATGGGTCCCGACGCAACAGGCGTCGGGTGGGTCTACCAGTATGCATTGGTCGACACGACGGGAAAGAACGACCTCGCGCAGCTGCGGAGCTTCCAAGACTGGTACCTGCGTTACTGGCTGCAGAGTGTGCCCGGCGTCGCCGAGGTCGCATCCATCGGGGGGTTCCAGAAGCAGTATCAGGTGAACCTCAAACCCGAAGCGTTGCTCGCCTACAAGATGCCGATTCAGAAGGTCGTCGACGCGATACGCCAAGGGAACAACGACGTCGGTGGCCGCCTCGTGGAGTTCGCGGGTGCGGAGTACATGGTACGGGGCAGGGGGTACGCCCGCTCGATCGGCGAGATCGATCAAATCGTCGTCGGGCAAGACGCCAATGGGACCCCGATTCGCGTCCAGGAGCTCGGACGCGTCGTGTTGGGTCCCGAGATACGACGCGGGGTCTCTGATCTCGACGGCATGGGTGACACCGTCGGCGGCATCATCGTCATGCGCCAAGGTGAAAATGCCCTCAACGTCATCGAACGTGTCAAGGCGAAGTTGAAAGACGTCGAGGCGTCTTTGCCTCCCGGCGTGAAGATCGTGCCCACGTACGACCGGTCAGAGTTGATCGAGCGCTCCATCGACAACCTCAAGGAAGAGCTGGTGATGGAAATGATCATCGTCAGCATCGTGATCTTGATCTTCCTGTGGCACATTCCGTCGGCGATCATTCCGATCGTTACCATTCCCGTATCGGTCTTCTTGGCTTTCATCCCCATGTACGCGATGGGCGTCTCGTGCAACATCATGTCGCTCGCGGGTATTGCGATCTCGATCGGAGTGCTCGTCGACGGTGCGATCGTCGAGGTCGAGAATGCCTACAAGAAGCTCCAGCTCTGGCAAGAGGGTGGTCGACACGGGGACTTCCACGCGGTTCGGCTGAGCGCGTTGAAAGAGGTTGGACCATCCGTCTTCTTCTCGCTCCTCGTGATCGCGGTCGCGTTCATGCCCGTGTTCACGCTGGTCGATCAGGAGGGGCGACTCTTCAAGCCACTCGCGTATACCAAGAACCTCGCGATGGCGATCGCGGCGATTCTCGCGATCACGCTCGACCCCGCCATGCGGATGATGTTTGCACGCATGGATCCGTTCCGATTACGGCCACGGTGGCTGTCGTGGCTCGTGAACCAGGTGGCGGTAGGGACGTACTATCCGGAAGAGAAGCATCCAATCAGCGTCATCCTCTTTCGGCTGTACGAGCCCGCCTGCCGTTTCGTCCTGTGCTTCCCGAAAAGCACGATCGTCGCAGCGATCCTGCTTATGGTGACGACCGTGCCCGTGTACATGCGCCTCGGCTCTGAGTTCATGCCGCCGCTGTACGAGGGAACGCTGCTGTACATGCCGACGACCCTGCCCGGCCTCTCGGTCACTGAGGCGCAGCGGCTCTTACAGACGATGGACGCTCTCATCATGGAGGTTCCGGAGGTCGAGCGAGTGTTCGGGAAGGCGGGACGAGCCGCAACGTCGACGGATCCGGCGCCCTTTTCGATGATGGAAACGACGGTCGCTCTGAAGCCGACGTCCGCGTGGCGCCATGTGCCGCGCTTCTACTCTCGATGGCCGGAGTGGCTCCAGGGTCCGTTGCGTCACATCTGGTACGATCGAATCACCAAGGAAGACGTGGTCGCCGAGCTGGATCAGAAATTACGGTTTCCAGGCGTCACGAATGCTTGGACCATGCCCATTAAAGCGCGAATAGACATGCTCACCACGGGCGTGCGAACGCCGATCGGTATCAAGATCTACGGCGACGATTTGGAGACAATCGAAAAGATCGGTGCGCAGCTCGAGTTTACGCTACGCGACGTAGCGGGAACGCGCAGCATCTACGCGGAGCGCACTGCCGGCGGCTTCTTTCTCGATTTCGCTCTTCGCCGCGATCAACTGTCGCGGTACGGGTTGAGCGTGGACGAAGCCGAGATGGTCATCCAAACCGCGATCGGTGGAGAACCGGTCACGCGGACCATCGAAGGGCGGGAGCGGTATACCGTCAACGTGCGCTACGGTCGCGAGGATCGCGACAACATTGACCGCCTGCAACGTGTGCTCGTTCCTACCATGAACGGTGCCCAGGTTCCGCTGGCCCAAATCGCGGACATCCGGATGGTCTCGGGCCCCGCGATGATCCGCGACGAGAACGGAATGCTCGCCGGCTATGTGTACGTCGACATTGCCGGTCGAGACATCGGTGGCTACGTCGAGGAAGCGAAGAAGCTCGTCGCTGCCAAAGTGTCTCTGCCCACCGGTTATGCGCTGCAGTGGAGCGGTCAATACGAGAACATGCTCCGGGTGCGAGAACGGTTGAAGGTCGTCGTGCCGATCACGATCTTTCTGATTTTCGTGTTGCTCTTCATGAACACGCGGTCGTTCGTCAAGGCGTTGATCGTCATGCTGGCGGTGCCATTTTCCGTCGTGGGTGCGGTCTGGCTCCTGTACGGGCTCGGCTACAACGTATCCATCGCTGTATGGGTTGGTATGATCGCGCTGATGGGGCTCGACGCGGAAACTGGGGTGTTCATGCTCCTGTTTCTCGACCTCGCTTACTACGATGCGGTCCGACGTGGGAAGATGCGGACCCGTCAGGATCTCTACGAGGCTATCATCCACGGTGCGGTCAAGCGCATCCGGCCGAAGATGATGACCGTGATGGCTGCGATGATGGGACTCATGCCGATCATGTGGTCGTTGGGAACGGGGGCCGACATGATGAAACGTGTCGCGGCACCGATGATCGGCGGGCTGGTTACCAGCTTCATCATGGAGCTTCTTGTCTATCCTCCGATTTACGAGTTTTGGAAATGGAACTTCGAAATGCGCCGCGGAACGGTTGACGTGAGTACGCTACCGATTCCCGAGCTTCGCGGGCACTGAACGCGATGGCGGAGCGTGAGCGATATCGAGGTGCGTGATGCGTAACCGGGGTGTCTGGATTCTCGTGTTGCTGCTGTTCGTCGCGACGGCGGCGGCTGTTGGCCCGGCGGTGTGGCGCTCATTGACCGGCCCGCCCGCAGGGCACTGCCCGTTTTGTCTCCGGGCCGAGCACGCCGACATGGCGGTGGTGGTCGAGGTCGAAGGGGAAGGACGACACGATGCATGTTGCGTCTCGTGTGCGCTCTCGTACCGGCGCCAGACGGGAAAGCGCGTGCGGATCATATCCGTAACGGACCATGAGACCGGCAAGGTGATCGATCCCGCGGGTGCGATGTTCGTCGTCGGGAGCGACATGCCTTCGTGCCAGCACGAAACGGTACAGCTCGGGGAGGAAAAGAGCGTGGACGACGTCCGGTGGGATCGTTGCATGCCCAGTATTCTTGCTTTTAGGGCGCGGGAGCGTGCCGAGACATTTCAGGCAATACACGGGGGAGTATTGCGAACGCTGACTGAGCTGACCGACGCGGCAAACGGATCGTCGCATGCAGCCGAAAAGGGATGAAGGCCGATGAACATGAGAAACGTACTGTTCGCAGTCGGTGATTATGTGGCCGGAGGCGCAACCGGGGCAGCAACCGCAGTGGCCGTACGTACGGTGATCGGTCCAGACGTGGATCTCGCCCTCGCGATGCTACTTGGAATGGTGGTCGGCATGGTCGTCCATCTGCCGATCGGCCTCATCCTTTCACCGGTGCTGGGCATGTTCCACGTGATGGTGCCGGGCACGCTGATCGGAATGTACGGCGGGATGCTGTTCGCGATGCGCGACGTCATGCAGCAAGGGCAGCCTGCGCAAGCGGTCGAGGTCGGCGTAGTGTTCGGGGTTCTGGTGACGGCCGGCGTGCACCTCTACGATCGCACGTTGACCGGCGGAGCACCTGCGCCGTCCGATTCAGGAGGAGCGTAGGATGGCGGCCTGTCTGGAATCGAAGTGGGACCGCGCGAGCCGCACGTACGATCTGATCACATGGGGCGATGAGCGACGGTTTGCTGCGGCGAAACGTCGTCTGTTCGCGAGGATGTCGGGGGAGTGCTTGATGGTCGCTGCCGGGACGGGCAACGACTTCCGGTACTTCCCTCCGGGGCTGGCAATCACGGCGCTCGACATCAGCGCAGGGATGCTCGAACGCGCGCGGCCCAAGGCAGAGGGCTACCCTGGCCGTTTGCAGTTACGCGCGATGGACGTCCAGGAGCTCGAGCTGCCCGATGCGACGTTCGATACCGTCGTGACGGCGTGCACATTCTGCTCGGTGCCGGATCCGATACGCGGGCTGCGAGAGTTATACCGGTGTCTCAAGCCGGGCGGCAATCTCTTGATGTTCGAGCATGTCCGAAGCCGGCTTGGGCCGATTGCGATTGTGCAGGACCTGCTGACGCCCATTTCGAGATGGATGGGTCCGGACATGAATCGCGACACGATGGCGAACGTCT
The DNA here is from genome assembly GCA_041476145.1 of Binatia bacterium. Taxonomy (GTDB): domain Bacteria; phylum Desulfobacterota; class Binatia; order UTPRO1; family UTPRO1; genus DP-19. Next base: position 3,460 of record JBGOSW010000024.1, on the reverse strand, counting down.
TGCGCGCCGGATTCGACGTGCTCCGCGAGATGAACGTCTATTTGGACGTCGTCAAGGCGATCGAAGCTCGGCGACCTATAGGCATCCCCAAGATGTGAGACTGTACGTTCAATCAAGAATGGAGGTGACACGACGTGACACGCATCCTAGCGATCGCAATAGTAATGGTTGGTCTGATGTCCATGATCATGTCCGCAACCGCGGCGGCAGCGGACGTGACACGTGGCGAATCGACGTACAAGGAGTTGTGTGCGGGCTGCCACGGAGCGGGCGGGAAAGGTGGCGGAAAGGAAGCGGCAGCGCTCGCAAGCAAGCCGAAGGATTTGGCCGACTGCCAAAGGATGACCGCTTTTCCCGATGAGCGGTTGTTCCGGATCATCAAGGAGGGCGGCAGTGCGGGTGGCCTCTCGGACGCCATGCCGCAGTACAGTTCGTCGCTGGAGGACGACGAAATTCGCGACGTGATCGGATACATACGCAGCTGGTGTCAGCACTAACGTCGAAAGGAGGGGGCAGGCATGAGAACACGGGTGATCTTGTTGGCCATAGTGACGCTCGTGGCGATGCCGATTTTCGCTCGATCCATTTGGGCCGACGACGGACGATCCGAGGTGCAGCGCCTCCGTCAAGAAGTGCGCCGACTACGAGACGAGGCAGAGCGGAATCGGCAGCGCATGGAAGATGTCGAGCGAAAGTTGGAGCAGCTCGAATCGAAGCAACAGACGACGACGCAAGAGGTGCAAGAGAAGGTCGCGACCGAGGTGGCCAAGCAGGCGACGGAAGCGCCACGGCGCTACCTCGAGCGGTATTGGGGCGACAACCGCTTTGTGATCACCGGCTACGGCGCGGGCTCGTTCGAATGGCGACGGAACGAGAATACGAACACGTTCCTGGCGACCATGGCGCCGATCTTTCTCTTCCGCGTCACGGATCGCGTCCTGTTCGAGGGCGAGCTCGAGCTCGCGCTGACCGACGGAGGTGGGACGGACGTGAATCTGGAATACGCGCAGGCGGATGTGTTCTTGAACGACTACATGACGTTCGTCGGCGGAAAATTCCTGCTTCCGTTCGGCGAGTTCATCCAGCAACTCCATCCGGCGTGGATCAACAAGCTAGTGAGTTTTCCGCTGCCGTACCGGGAGAACGAGGAAGGCGGCCTGATTCCATTCAGCGACGTCGGTGTACAGCTTCGCGGCGGCGTGCCGTTTGGCCCCGAGGGAGTCGGCATCGACTACACGGCATACGTCTCGAACGGGCCACGGTTCGAGTCGGAGGAAGTAGGGGCCCTCTTCCAGACAAACAACGTCGACGACAACAAGGGTAAGGGATTCGGCGCGCGTCTTGCCGTCTATCCCTTGCCGATCGCCAGCAGTCTGGGCCGACTCAAAGTCGGGGCCTCCACTTACGACGGCAAATGGGACGGCGATCACCTTTGGTTCACGTCGTGGGGTGTTGATACCGCCTATCAATTGGCCGAGATCGAGTTCCGGGGTGAGTACTTGCAGACGCGTCGCGAGATGCCGGAAGACATTCGCCGGGATCTCCGTGAAGGTTGGTACGCGCAGGTCGCATACAAGCTCGCGCGGCTACAGGTGCCTCACGTGAACCGGATGGAGCTGATCGCTCGATACTCCGGCGTCAACCAGCGCGCGGTAACGAACGAGGAACTCTTGCCACATCCTCGGCAAGTCGCGCTGGGGCTGGACTATTGGGTGACGCCGTCAGTCGTCGCAAAGCTCGAGTACGACCGCGAGCTGCCGCGAGATGCGAAGAATGATCACGCGGTGCGAGCTCAGATCGCCGTCGGGTTCTAAGGGAGGGCATCCGATGAGGATCATTCGATTCATACTGAAAGTCGTGCTGTTTCTCTCGGTGATGAACGTCGTCATGCCGGCATTGGGGTCGGCGGAAGACGACGGGTCGCGCAAGGCACTCGTTCGACAAGGCGCGCGGCTTTGGTCGCCGTACTGCGGATCGTGCCACAATGCACGCCCGCCCGCCGAGCGATCTCCGGCGGAATGGGACACACTCATAATGCACATGCGTGCCCGCGCGAATATGTCGGGTGGCGATGCGCGGGCGCTGGTCGAGTACCTGAAGGCGCGATGAAAAGAGGGGTATCTCGCACGGCGGTCCACAGCGCCGTGCGAGAGATGGCAGGTGACTGTGGGCGACTGGTTTGTCGGGAGGGCGAGTTATGAGATCGAAACAACCGTCGATAGCTAAAGCTACGTTCGTGATTGTGATTGCGTTCGTGGGCGCAGCAATGGCTGGAGGGCCTCGGGTCGAAGACGTCGATCGATCAAAGGTGTGCATGCTAGAGGACCAGTTGCAGCCGCGAGCGGGTCTGGAAGAGAAATACGAGGGCAAGACGTATTTTCTCTGTTGCTCCATGTGCGAGGAGAAATTCCGGAGCAATCCTGAACGGTACTCGAAGGCTCGGGATCCGGTGAGTGGGGCGAGCGTCGACAAGGCTACCGCGCCAGTAGTCGGATACAAGGACCGCGCGTATTTCTTCGAGTCCGACAACTCGCGGGCGACATTTGCTCAAGATCCAGAGAGGTATGTTCAGAGATTGAAGGAATGACGCCCCAATGGCCTTTCCTTCAAGTTGATCCTGGAGGAGGCGATGGAATGTAGGCCACAATGTAGGCCACATCGCGGGAAGCGCATGCACGCCGCGTGCGGAGGTCGGGGTCGAGGACGACGACCGTGACCCCCGAAGTGCACCCGGAGATGCTCATTCGATTGATCGTTGCGACTCTCGTCGGGGCGTTGGTGGGCTACGAGCGCGAGCGTGAAGGTAAGCCGGCGGGAATACGCACGCATGGAATGGTGAGCCTCGGTGCGGCGCTCTTCACTGTCGTATCGCCATATGGGTTTGATGGAACTGCCGACAGGGCGCGAGTAGCTGCACAGATCGTATCGGGTATCGGGTTTCTTGGCGCCGGCGCGATCCTGCACGACCGTGCCGCCGTGCATGGGCTGACCACGGCAGCGAGCTTGTGGGTCACGGCAGCGATGGGAATGGCTGTGGGGGCGGGGATGTTGGCTATGTCCTTTCTGGCTGCAATTCTCATGTTCGCGATTTTGCGCTTTGGGCCGCACCCCGGTGTGAAGACGACCGAATCCTCGAAACGGCGTTGACGACATCGTGGGTGCCATTACAAAAGAGGAGGAGACTTCCATGACGATGACGAAGAGCTTGGGGACGATCGTGTTCGCTGTTGCGATGACCTTCCTTGTTGCGGGCCCGGTGGTGGCACAACCGCCGGACCTTGCAGCGGAGATCGCAGCGGCGAAGACCGCCGCGGATCACTGTCACGGGGAATCCAAATGTCCCCATCTGTGGGAGGCGAAAAGTCCCCACCCTCGGGTTCACTCCGTAGCCTCGGTAGCGCGGACGAGGCCGGCTTTGAGCTTGTCCTTCAGGCGGTAAGAATTGCCGCGGATGTTGAGG
>JBGOSW010000023.1:0-34694 GCA_041476145.1 Binatia bacterium | reverse complement strand
TACCCCGCCGCTTCGCGGGCGTCGAAGCGCGCGCCGGTGAGGAAGAGCCGCATCGCCTGATTGGCGCCGATCTTCGGCAGGACGACGACCGAGATCATCGCCGGGATGACGCCGATCCGCACCTCGCTGAAGCTGAAGGTCGCGCCCTCGACGGCGAGCGCGACGTCGGCCGCCGCGACCAGCCCGACGCCGCCGCCGAAGGCGTGTCCGTTCGCGGCGACGATCACCGGCTTCGGCCCGTCCCACATCAGGCGCAGGATCTCGACGAAGGGGTTCGGGCCGCCGCCGGGCGCGACGGCGTCGCCACGATTCTTCAAGTCGGCACCGGCGCAGAACGCCGGCCCGGTACCAGTCAGGACGATCGCGCGCACGCCGTCGTCGGCGAAGGCGCTCCGAAGGTGCGCGCCGAGCTCGGCGACGAGCGGCCCGGACAGCGCGTTGCGGTTCGCGGGCGAGTCGAGCGTGATCCAGGCTGCGCGCTCGCGGACCTCGTAACGGCTGACGGTCGACATGCGTGCTCTCCTCCGCGGCGTCTCTGTCCCGGCCGCTCAAACGTCGGCGTCGACGACGATCATCACCGTGTCGGGATCGACCATCTGGCCGACTTCGACACGCACTTCCTTCACGGTGCCGGCATCGGCGGCGATCATCTGATGCTCCATCTTCATCGCCTCGAGGACGAGCATGATCGTGCCCTTCTCGACGCGGTCGCCGGCGGCGACGCGCACCTGGCGGATGACGCCGGGCATCGGTGCCAGGCAGCCGCCGGCGATCTCCTCGCGTCGCGCCGGCGGAAAGCGCGGTAGCGCGACGAGCGTCGCCGAGCCGAGCGGGCCGTGCACGAACGTCGTGCCGTCGTCGGTCGCGACCGTGAAACGGCGGCGGACGCCGTCGAGCTCAACGACGATTCCGCGCTCGTCGGCGACGACGACGCGCGCCTGCGTGGCGGCGCTCGCCGCCTCGACGTCGAACTCGCCGGGACGCGTCGGCACGTAGCGTACGACGATCGTCTCGTCACCGACCCGAAACGACTGCTCCTGCGGTCGCCAGCGATTGTTCCGCCAGCCCGATGGGATGCTCGCCGGCAGCGGACCGCCGGCGCGACGGCGACGCTCGTGTGCGGCGAGCGCCGCGACGATCGCGTGCGTGCGGTCGGCGTCGGCGTCGCGCGAGGCGACGCGCGCCGTCGGCGGCAGGTGACGATCGATGAAGTGCGTGTCGAGCGCGCCGGCACCGAACGCGGGATGGGTGAGCACGGCGAGCAGCAGATCGCGGTTGGTCGTGACGCCGGCGACGCCGAGACGGCGCAGCGCGTGCACCAGGCGGGTGATCGCCTGCGCGCGCGTCGCGCCGTGCGCGATGATCTTCGCGAGCAGTGGATCGTAATGGATCCCGACCGTCGTACCCCGGGCGACGCCGCTCTCGTAACGCAGGCCGGGCAGCTCGGCCGGATCCCAGATGGCGATGCGTCCAGTCGCCGGCAGGAAGTCGTTGGCCGGATCCTCGGCGTAGAGACGCGCCTCGATCGCGTGGCCGGTGACCTCGAGTGCGTCCTGCGCGACCGGGATCGGCTCGCCCTGCGCGACCAGGATCTGCCAGCGGACGAGATCGAGGCCGGTGATCGCCTCGGTGACCGGGTGCTCCACCTGAAGACGGGTGTTGACCTCGAGGAAATAGAACGCGCCGGCGGCATCGAGGATGAACTCCACGGTGCCGGCGCCGACGTAGCCGATCGCCTTGCCCGCCGCGACCGCGGCGGCGCCCATGCGTGCGCGCAGGCGCGCGTCGAGCGCCGGCGCCGGCGACGGCGCCTCCTCGATGATCTTCTGATAGCGCCGCTGGATCGAGCACTCGCGCTCGAAGCAATGCACGACCGTCCCCCGTGTGTCGCCGAAGATCTGGATCTCGACGTGGCGCGGTGCCTCGAAGTAGCGCTCGAGCAGCAAGGTGTCGTCGCCGAAGGCGCTCGCGGCCTCGCGGCGTGCGGCGGCGAGCGCATCGGGGAGAACGGCGAGGTCGCGGACGATGCGCATGCCCTTGCCGCCGCCGCCGGCGGACGCCTTGATGAGGAGTGGGAGCCCGATTGTGCGCGCCGCGGCGACCAGCGCCTGGTCGGAAAGCCCCGCGCCCGACGTGCCCGGCACCACCGGTACGCCGGCCGCCGCCATGATCGCCTTCGCCTCGATCTTGCTGCTCATGCGCCGAATGGCGTCGACGGTCGGGCCGATGAAGACGATGCCCTTCTCGGCGCAGCGCGCCGCAAACTCGGCGTTTTCGGAGAGAAAACCGTACCCGGGGTGGATCGCGTCGGCGCCCACCTGTTCGGCGGCGGCGAGCATGCGCGCGATCGCGAGGTACGACTCGTGACTCGGCGCCGCGCCGAGTCGCACCGCCTCGTCGGCCTCGGCGACGTGCGGCGCGTCCGCGTCGGCGTCCGAGTAGACGGCGACACTCGCGATCCCCATCGCACGCAACGTCCGCACGACGCGGCGGGCGATCTCGCCGCGGTTGGCGACGAGAACCTTCTCGAAGACGCGGGCCATGCGGTATCTCTCCTAGCCGCTCGCTTCCGACTTTCCAATCGGCTGAAAAGGAGGACGTCACATGCTATACTTTACCGAGGCGATGAACACACCCGAGGAACGTCTCACGCTCGGCCGCATGCAAAACCCCGTGCGCGGCTGCCTGCACGGCGCCGCCGCGGCGGCGTCGCTCGTCGGCACGGCGCTCCTCTGGACGCGCGGCGCCGGTGATCTTTCACGCCAGGTCGCACTCCTCGTCTTCGGCATGAGCTTGCTCGCGCTCTACACGGTGAGCAGCCTCTACCATTCCGTTCCGTGGCGCGGCGTGTGGAAAGACCGCATGCAGCGGCTCGACCACGCGATGATCTACGTTCTCGTCGCCGGTACCTACACGCCGATCGCGGCCATCGTGCTGAGCGGCCGGCATCGCTCGGCGATCCTCGGTGCGGTCTGGGGCATCGCGCTCGTCGGCATCGCCCAGAAGGCGCTGCTGCCGCAGCTCGCCGCCTGGATCTCGATCACCCTGCAGACCACGCAGGGCTGGCTCGGTCCGTTCTTCGCCGTGCCGCTGGCGCGGCATCTCCCGTGGGAGCCGCTGGCGCTGATCGCGCTCGGCGGCGTCGTCTACACGGCCGGCATGGTCCTCTTCGTGACGCGACGACCGCGCCTCTGGCCGCGTGTGTTCTCGTACCACGAGGTGTTTCACGTGCTCGTGGTGACGGCGAGCGGTTTGCACTACGCCGCCATCTTCGCCTACGTCGCCCCTTTCGCGGGGCCATAGCAGGCTGCCGACGCCGGCGCCCGCCGACGAGTCTCGTGGAGCCTTCTACGCGTCGCGATGCACCGTCGCCGGTGAAAACGCCGGGATGCAGATCGCGACGTACTCCGCGCCGGCCGCCTCCGGGCTGCTGTAACGCACCCACTCGCCGCGGCGGGTGATCACCGCCTGCCCGGCGCGTACCTCGAGCACGCCGGTCTCGTGCTCGACGTGCAACAGCCCGCGCAACACGACCGTGATCTCCTCGAAGTCCGGACACTGTCCGGGCTCGAGCCATCCCGCCGGTGAAACCATGCGCGCGACGCTCACGTGCTCGGAGGCGGAGTTCACGCGCCCGACGTACTCTTCGATACGTTTCGGCAGGTTCCCCGCCGCCTCGATGACGGACGGCCTCTCGATCAACATCGGCATGCCGCCGCCATAGTGGACCGAGCGCCGGCCGGCAAGCACGACGGTGCGCACCAGTCGGCCTTCCCTGAAGCACTCGTCACGGCTAGGGTCGTCGGATGGCGAACGACGCGCAGGGCGCAACCTCGTCCCTGGTGAAGCAGTACACGGCTGGGCTCGACACCGCGCTGGGATTCCGTCTCGTCACCGTCTCGCGTGATGAGGTCGTACTCGAGTACGACATCGACGGCGCCCATCTCCAGCCGTACGGCATCGTCCACGGCGGCGTGCATTGCGCCGCGGTCGAGACCGCGTGCTCGACCGGCGCTGCGGTCGACGCCCTGCCGCGCGGGCAGGCCGTCGTCGGCGTCGAAAACCACACCAGCTTCATCCGCGCCGTGCGCACCGGTCGCATCCGGGTCACGGCGACGCCGCTCACGCGCGGTCGTCGTTCACAGGTTTGGGAGGCGACGGCGCGCAACGAGGCCGGCCAGATCGTCTCGACCGGCCGCGTCCGGTTGCTGTGCCTCGACCAGGGGAGCGAGCTGGCGGGGAAGACCGTCGGCGCGCGGCCGAAGCACGGCGGATCCGTCTAAGAACGATCGTACCGTCTAGCAGGCTGCTGAAAAAGGCCAATCTGCTTCGTTGCTCAGTTGCTCACTTGTGCGGCGTAGCTTTCGCTACGCCTCCGCGTTCGCGCCTTCGCGCCTCGCATCTCGGCCTTTTTGAGCAGCCTGCTCGTGTCCAACGTGAGCGCCCGAAGGGCGGAACCTCCCATTTCTTCCGGTTCAGCTCGAGCAGGTTGCTCAAAAAGAGGCAGCTGCAAGGCGCGAGCGAGTGAGCGCGGAGGCGTAGCGCAAGCTACGCCGCACAAGCGAACGACCGAGCAACGCAGCAGATGCCCCTTTTTCAGCAACCTGCTAGGCGCGCGTGCGTTCCACGCAGCGCAGTGCGACGAGCGGGATCGGCCGTGCCGTGGCGCGCTGGTAGTCGCGCAACGGCTCGTACATCGTGAGATATCGCCGCCACAGATCGTCGCGACGCGGGCCGGTGACTTCGCTCGCGACGACGCGCATGCGCTCGCGTCCCAGTTGGACGACGGCGTGCGGGTCGGCCAGCAAGTTACGCCACCACTTCGGCGTCTCGCGATTCCCCGCGTTCGACGCCGCGACGACGAAGTCCTCACCGGCGCGGAGATAGAGCAGCGGGCTCGTGCGCATCCTTCCCGTTCGCCGTCCCGTCGTCGTCAGCAAGAGCACCGGCGGACCGCCGCCGTGCCCCTCACCGCGAATACGCGCGCCGAGCCGCCCGCCGCTCAGGCGGTACATCCACTCGTGCGTGCGAGCGTAGACGCGCGCGATCGGACTGCCGCTCAAGCGAATCCGGGTTTCCGTCGAGAGATGGAAGCCCATGGCGAGCCCTCACGCGTTGTCGGGGTGCGCGGCGGCTTCGCCCGCGCGCGCCCGCAAGCGCACCGGAACGCCGTTCAGCACCGATTGACCGACCACCTGTTCGACCAGCTGATCATCGGTCCAGTCGTTTACCGACACGCCGGGGTGCGCACCGGCGACGCGTTGCCAGGGCGCGCTCGTGGCGTGCCCCCAGCCGTGCGGCAGGCTCACCACGCCGGGACGCATGTCGGTGCTGAAGCGGACGGGGAGCGTGCCGCGATGGACGCGGCTCTCGAGAATCGCCGTATCACCGTCGGCGACGCCGGCGCGCTGCGCATCCGCGGGATGGACGAGGAGGACGCAACGCTCGCGCCCGCTCACCATCCCGGCGACGTTGTGCATCCACGAGTTGTTGGTGCGGATTTCGCGCCGGCCGATGAGCAGCAGCTCGTCCGCCGCGGGCGCGTGCGCCAGCTCCACCGCAAACGCGTCGAGCGCCTCGAGCAGCGGCGCAGCGTCGAGGTGCACACGCCGGTCGCGGTGCACGATGCGGCGATCGACGCCGGGTCGGAGCGGGCCGAGATCGACGCCGTGCAGCGCGGCACGCAGGCGCGCGCGGTTCAGCCCACGCGACCACGGCAGGAAGTGATCGCCATGCGGCCCCATGCGGAGCGCGAGATCGAGCGTCGCGCCGGGATCCCACCGCCAGCCGAATCGTCGCGCGATGCGCAGCACGCGATCGAGCGCCGGTTTGCCGCTCGGCCCGCCGCCGAGCCGCTCGATGATCTCGAGGAGAATTTCCCAATCGGCACGCTCTCCCGGTCGCCGCGGCACGACGGGTGGCGACCAGCGCGCGACGTCGCGGACGAAGACCTGCGAGAAGACGAGGTCGACGTGATCCTCGGTGAGCGCCCATGCCGGCGGGAGGATGACGTCGGCGTGGCGCGTGGTCTCGTTCACGTAGAGGTCGATCGCGACCATGAACTCGAGCCGCGCCAGCGCCGCGTCGAGTCGCCGGCCGTTCGGCGTCGAGAGCACGGGATTTCCCGCGAAGGTGACGAGCGCCCGGATCTGTCCGTCACCCGGAACCTCGATCTCCTCCGCGAGCGCCGACGCCGGAAGGTCGCCGGTGGTCTCCGGCAAACCGCGGACGCGGCTCCGCCAGCGCCCGTGCCCATCACCGGTCGCGAGGCGCGTCAACGCGACCAGGTCGATCGCCGGCGTCGCGAACATCGCCCCGCCGACGACGCCGAGGCGTCCGGCGACGAGGTTCAGCAGATCGGTCGCGAAGGTCGCGAGCGTCCCGAAGGCGTTGTTACAGACGCCCACGCGCGAGTAGGCCACGCTCGACCGCGCGCGCGCGAAATCGTGCGCCAAGCGCTCGATCGTCGCCGCGTCGACGCCGACGTGGGGCGCCGCCCGCGTCGGCGTGAAGGCGGCGAGGCGCCGTTCGATCGCCTCCCATCCGCGCGTCGCCTTGGTGAGCGCGGCGCGGTCCGCACGGCCGTCGCGCAGCAGCACGTGCGCCATCGCCAGCAGCAGCGCGGCGTCGCCGCCGGGTCGTATGGCGACGTGCTCGTCGGCCTCGCGCACGGTCTCCGTCGCGCGCGGGTCGACGACCACGACGCGACCGCCGCGGGCGCGGATGGCCCGAATCCGCTTCTTCATGTTCGGCGCGGTGAGAAAGCTGCCGTTCGACACCACCGGGTTGGCACCGATGCAGAGGAAGTAGTCGGTACGGTCGACGTCGGGAATGGGAAGCACCACCGAGCTGCCGTAGAGGTGGTAGGACGTCGCGAAGCGCGGACTCGTGTCCTGCGACCCGGCGCTGAAGCAGTTGCGCGTCCCGAGCGCGCGCATCAAGGGCGTTCGCAAGAGCAGCGCACCGTGATTGTGCACGACCGGGTTTCCCATGTAGAGCGCGACGGCGTCGCGACCGTGCGCCGCACGAATCGCCCGCAAGCGGCTGGCGACGAGCGCGAACGCCTCGTCCCACGAACACGGCTCGAAATCGCCGCTCGCGGTGCGCCGCATCGGTCGCCGCAGGCGGTCGGGATCGTCGTGTACGTCCTTGATCGCGATCCCCTTGGGACACACGTAGCCAGCGGAGAGCACGTCGTCGGCATCGGGGCGGACGCTGAGGATGCGGTCGCCGTCGACCTCGAAGGCGAGGCCGCACGCCGCCTCGCAGAGCGTGCAGGTGCGAAAGATCGTCCGGCTCATTGCGCCCCCGCCATCGCGGCGATCGGCGACGGATCGAAGTACGCGACGCGCTCGATCACCTTGCCGTCGCGGAGGAGCACGCGGTCGACGCACGGAATGGCGATCGATCGTCCGCCCACGGTACCGCGCAAGGTCACCTCGAGGAAAACGACGTCCGCGGTCGCGCTCCAGCGCCCGAGGTCGACGTGAAAGTCCGGCACGCGCGTGAGCACCTGCCGAAACTCGGCGATGCCGGCCTCCCGTCCGACGGTCGGCGGCATCCCCGGCGCGATCAACCGCACGTCTTCGTGTAGTAACGTCACCGCCTCGTCGAGGTCGACCGGCGGCCGCCAGAAGCGGGTGAAACGCTCGACGAACGCCGCCGCAACGTCGTGCCCGCGGTCGTGCTCGGCGCCGGGCGCGCCGTCTGCGCCCGACGGCGTCCGGAGATCGTCGCCGTGCCGCCGCGCGCGAAACGCGCGCAGCTCCGCCGCCACCGCGTCGGCCGGGAGCCCGAGCTGCTCGCACATCGTGCCGAGGTCGAAAAAGAACCGCTCCGCCGTCAAGCGGGCACCGCCGACCTCGAAGACGGAGACGAACGGCAGCGTGCAGGCGCGTCCCGTCGGCGCGAGGCTGCCGAGCGCGCCGCGCATGGTGGCGTGCAGCGTCCCCCACGCGGCGACCGTCTCCTCGGCGGCCGCCTCTCCCTCGATGGTCACGCGGTAGTCCGGAAACGTCGCGAAGAAGATCTGCAGCTGCGCCGCGACCTCGTCGACACCGACGCCGCGGATGCCGAACGGCACGGTATCGAGCACGAAGGTCTTCGTGCACACGGCGAGCGCCGCCGCCACGTCCTGACGGCTCTTGGCCGCCGTGTAGCGTGTCACGACTTGAAGCGGCGTGAACTCGATGCCCGATCGATTCTCCGATGCAGGGACGTTCGCCAACATGAACCCTCCTCGCGCCGGCTCGCGGGCATCAGCCGACGCCTCCCTGTTACACCAGGCGAGTGGGTTATGGAATTGGCCACTTCTATCATTTACTGTCAGCCCACTTGCGACTGGAGGCGACGGCGATGCTGCGGCGACTGGATGGCGAAGGACCGCTCCACTACCAGGTCTACAAGGCCCTGCGCGCCGAGATCCTCGCCGGCAACCCGCCGACCGGCGCGCGCATGCCCTCGACCCGTATGCTCGCGGCTGAGAACGGCATCTCTCGCATGACGATTCAGATCGCCTACGAGCAACTCGTCGCCGAGGGGTACGTCATCGGCCGGCACGGCTCGGGCACGTACGTGGCGGACCACGCGACCGGTCCGTCGGTTCTCGTGGCCGCGCCGCGTGCGACGCCGACGGCTGTCGCACGCGGCGCGCCGTCGATCACGGCGACTCCCCAGGCCCCCTCGGCGGCACCGGCGACCACACGCGCCTCGACGTCGCCGCGTCTGTCGAAGCTCGGCCGACGCGTGCTCGAGGACGTGACGCCGCTCCTCAGCTCGCGCGGGCATGGCCGTCCGCGGCCGCGCTACGATTTTCGCCACGGCCTCCCCGGATTGGACGATTTTCCCCGTGCGCAATGGCGCCGCCACCTCGGTCGGCAGGCGCGGCGGACCGAAGTCGTCGCCTACGACTATCCCCCGGCGCAGGGCGCGCTGCGGCTTCGTGAGGCGATCGCGTCCTATCTGCGCCGCTCGCGAGGTCTCCACTGCACGCCCCAGCAGCTGGTGATCGTCAACGGCTCGCAGCAGGCGCTCGACCTCGCCGCGCGCGTCCTCCTCGACCCCGGCGCCGTCGTCGTCGTCGAAGAGCCGGGCTACGAGGGCGCGCGCAGCGCGTTTCGCCTGATCGGCGCGCGGACGCTCCCCGTCCCCGTCGACGAAAGCGGCATGGACATCACACGCGCGCCGGCGGGCGCGCGCCGGGCGCGCGTCGCGTACACCACGCCCTCGCATCAGTATCCGCTGGGCGCAGTGATGTCCCTCGCCCGTCGCCGTGCCCTCCTCGAATGGGCGGCGCGCATCGACGCCTACGTCCTCGAGGACGACTACGACGGCGAGTTTCGCTTCGGCGGCCGCCCCGTCGCACCGCTCAAGGTGCTCGACGAGAGCGAGCGCGTTCTCTTCGTCGGAACCTTCTCGAAGGTGATGTTTCCGGCGTTGCGGCTCGGCTATCTGGTGCTGCCGCCGGACCTGGTCCTACCCTTCGCGCGCACCAAGGCGCTCACCGACGGCGGCACGTCGCTGCTCGAGCAGGAGGCGCTCGCGGCTTTCATCACCAGCGGCGGGTTCGAGCGCCACGTCCGCCGCGCGCGCGCCCGCCACGCCGTGCGCCGCGCCGCGCTCCTCGAGGCGATCGCACGCGACCTCGGCGATCGCGTCGACGTCGTCGGGACGAACGCCGGGTTGCACGTCTTCCTGCGGCTGCGCGGCTGGTCGCCCGCACGCGCGCTCGCGTTGGCCCGCCGCGCCGGTGCCGCGGGCGTGGGGGTGTATCCGGCGACGCCGTATTACATGGCGGCACCGCGGGAGGCCGGCCTCGTTTTGGGATACGGGGGCCTCGAACCGGCGGAGATCCGCGCCGGCATCCGCACGTTGCGCGCGGTGATCGACGATGCGTGAACGACTCCTCGCGGCGGCGGGCGCTGCGGTGCCGCGTATCGACGCGACGGCTCAGCCTCGCCGGACGCCGACGCGAGGGTGTCGGGGGAGCCGTCCGACGCCGCGCACGAGTGCGTCCTTCTCCACGCGGCGCAGCGCCTTGATCTGGCACTCGATGCGAAGCGCGTCGCTCCAGGTTCGCGCCCGCCGTGACCACACGAGCTTCACGGGCAGACGCGCGCGCGTGTAGCGCGACGCGCGTCCGGCGGCATGCTGGACGAGACGCCGCGCCAAGTCCTTGGCCGCGCCGGTGTAGAGCGAGCCGTCGCCGCAGCGTAGGATGTACACGTACGGCCGGCGCACGCGCTGAGCGGACGTCATGCAGCGCTTGATACACGCGTTCGGGGGAGCGCGCATGCGCCTCCGCCGACGCATCCACCGTGACGCTACGAGCGCGGTGCCTCGCCGCCCGTGGAACACCGAGCGCGCGACGTACGCGGCTACGGCGACGGAAATGCGCCGGCGTCCGCCTCGATGCGCCGACGCTCGGCACGCGACTCGCTCATGACGTGCTCGAGGAGGTCGTCCGCGACCTGCGTCAGATCCGCCGCCGCGTCTTTGATCGCACCGTGCTCGACGGCACGGGACAAGACCTCGCTCTTCGTCGGTCCCCGCCCGTTTCCGAGGAACGGCTTCACGATCAGGTAGACGACGTCGCGGAGCTTCATGTAGCGGGTGAAGCGGCGCAGCAACGTGAGCGTCTGCAGCGGGTAGTGCAGCAGCTTGTAGCGGAACAATCGACGCAGACCCGCGGCGCGTTCGGCGTTGATCACCGGCCCCGGCAGACACGTCGGGTCGATCTCCGAGCACTTGAAGTACTTGTACCAATCATCGGCGTCGTTCACGACGCCGCGCTGCACGTACTCGTGCCACAGCGGCGTGCCGCGGTAGACGCACAGCCGGTTGAACCCGAACGTGTCGAGTCGCAGGCGCGAGGCGAAGTCGAACGTCGCGCGCAGGTCCTCGACGGTCTCGTCGGGAGTGCCGACGACGAAGAAGCCGTGAACGATCGCGATGCCGGCCTGCTTGGCGTTGGTGACTGCGGTCTCGACATCGGCGAGCGTCTGCTCTTTCTTCAAACGGTCGAGCACCTTCTGGCTGCCGCTCTCGATCCCGAACATCAGCGTGCGGCAGTGCGCCTTGGCCATCGCCGGAAAGAGGTGCTGCGCCGTCGAGTCGACGCGGCCCTCGCAGCCCCACTGGATCGTGACGCCGGTGTCGTTGATGCCCTTGCAGATCGCCTCGATGCGCTTCGGCTGCAACAGGAAGTGATCGTCGACGAAGTAGACCGAGCCGTAGCCGAGCGCTTGCAGGTGATTGAACTCGTCGACGACGTGCTGCGGGCTCCGCGACCGCCATTTTCCTTCGTTGAAGACGGGGATGTCGCAGAAGACGCACGGCCACGGGCAGCCGCGCGACGTCTGCATGGTCGTGAAGCGCTCCAACGACAGCACCGCCGGCACGTCGAGTGGCATCGATTCGACGAAATCCAAGGGCAAGCCGTCGCGATCGGGGAACGGCCACTGATCGAGATTGCGGTCGAGCATGCGGTTGGGGTTGTGAACGACCTTGCCGTTCTTCGCCCAGGTGAGTCCCGCGACCTCGGTGGGATCGTCGAAGCGCTCGAGCAGATCGAGGATCAGCTGCTCGCCGTCGCCGCGGCAGACGAAATCGACCTCCGCGCACTGCCGCTTCACGAGCTCCGCGTTCAGCGTGGCGAAGACGCCGCCGAACGCCAGGCGCACACCTGCATCTGCAGCGCGGATCTGGCGCGCGAGCAACTTCGCGTAGGGATAGCTGGTGGTGCTGAGGAAGCTCAACCCGACGAGGTCGGGCCGCTGCGTCCGGATCGCCTCGATGATCGTCTCGTTCGGCGTCTCCGGGTTCGCCTGGTCGAACATCACGCACTCGTGGCCGGCGCGCTTGAGGACGGCCGAGAGCGACATGATGCCGATCGGCGGGAATCCCATGATGCGCAGATTGCCGTTGGCGGCACGCGTCGCCGCCGGCAACGCGTAGAACTGTGGGTCCCGAATGTGAACTAGAAAGACGCGCATGGCCCTCACCCGCAGCGCGACGCCGCCCGCAGACGGCCATCGCGCGCCCTCTTCTCCTCAGCCATGGCGCTCGCGGCGTGAGCGCCCTGCGTGACCTCCGAACGGACGCGGCCGTCGCGCGCCCGGATGATTCCGCGGCGTGTATCGCTCCCCCGCCGCCGCGACTCCGGCGCGCGGCGCCGCAGCCGAGTGACGCGGTCCCGGGCCCGACGCGCGCGCCGTGTCGCCGTGCGCCGTATGCGTCTGTCGCGGCAACGCGCGGCCGATGTGGCGCTCGATCGCGTGCAGCTGCGCGCGTTCTTCGGGCGCCGCGAAGCTCGACGCGTGCCCGTCGGACTCGGCGCGCGCCGTCCGGCCGACGCGGTGGACATAGTCTTCCGCCGTCTGCGGCAGGTCGTAGTTGATGACGCAGCCGATGCCGACGACGTCGATGCCGCGCGCGGCGATGTCGGTCGCGACCAGGATCCGGTAGCGCCCGCGGCGGAAGCCTTCGAGTGCCTCGCGCCGCTGCGATTGCGAGCGGTTCGAATGCAGGCGCTGCGCCGCATGACCGGCGTCGCACAGCGACCGCGTCACGCGGTCCGTGCGGTGCTTGGTACGCGCGAACACCAAGACGTTGCCGGCGTTTGCCGCGACCATCGAGAGCAGGAGCGGCGTCTTGTTGCCGGAGTCGACGAGATAGACGTCCTGCGTGGCACGTGAAGGCGGCAGCGCCTGCCGGCCGACGGCGGCACGGACGGGATCGTGCAAGTGCATGCGCGCGAGCGCGCCGAGATGCGGCGGCATCGTCGCCGAGAAGAGAAGCGTCTGGCGCCGCGCCGGCAACCCTCCCATGATGCGATCGAGCTGTGGCTTGAATCCCATGTCGAGCATGCGATCGGCCTCGTCGAGAACGAAGATGCGGACGTCCTGCAAGGTGAGCGTGCGGCGATCGAGGTGATCGACCAGACGCCCCGGCGTGGCGACGATGATCGACGGCCGGCCGCGGAGCGCGCTCGTCTGCGGGCCGTAGGCGACGCCGCCGACGACGAGCGCGGTGCGCAGGCCGCAGCCGAGGCGTTGCGTCCAGCCGTAGATTTGCTCGGCAAGCTCGCGCGTCGGGGCGAGAATCACGGCGCTCGCGTGACCGGCGCCGCACTCACCGCCGCGCAGGCGCTCGACGATCGGGACCACGAACGCCGCCGTCTTGCCGGTGCCGGTCTGCGCGGCGCCGATGACGTCACGGCCGGCGAGCGCGGGTGGAATGGTCGCCGACTGAATGGGCGTCGGCACGCGGTAGTCGGCGGCGCGCAGTGCGGCGCGCATCGCCGGGGAGAGCTGAAATCGTTCGAACGACGGAGCTGCGGAGTCGTCGAGTGTAGAATCCTTGTCCATGGGTGCTGCAGCGTTCACGTAGAAAGAGTCCTTTCGGGTAAAGGGAGTGCCGTACGCCGGGGGGGAGGCGCTCCGCGAGGTGGATGGGATCGGTGGCGGGCTTACGCGCCCCGAGACGCGGCGGACCGTCGCGTCGAGCGATGAGAGCTTCGTGACAGAATCAGGTATCTCGTGCGAGCATCATCGCACGAACGAAACCGCATAGCGAGCCCCGCATCCGACGTGATCGCCGCACGGCTTCGATCGTCGCTGCTCGCCGCTACGGGCGACACGCGGCTGCCAGCGTCCGCGGCGTCTCTGAAGCGCAAGCTGCCGATCGCCCTCCGCATTCTCGTCGCGACGCTCGCTGTTGCTACGCGCGCCACGCTCGCAGCAACGGCGCGGACGCTGAATCCGCTTCCGATGGTCGTCAAGTGTCGGATCTCACCCACGAGCGACGGACACCGCGCCGGACCCCAGGCGAGCGGCGTTGCACATCACGTCGTAGATTCCGAGGTACTCCTGGGCGACGGCGCGGAAATCGAACCGTTGCACGAGCGCGGGCCCGCGCGCCCCGAGCGCGGCGCCGCGATCAGGCGAGCCGAGGATCGCGCCGAGGGCGCGCGCGATGCTGCGTGGATCGTGTGGCTCGACGAAGCGACCCGCGAGACCGTCGAGCGCCACCATCTGCGCCAGACCGGTCCGGCCGCACACGACGGGGATGCCAGACGCGAGGGCCTCCGCGATGACGTTTCCGAAGCTCTCGTTGCGCGAGGGCAGGACGAGCACGTCCGCGACCCGCATGAGATCCGCCACGTCGCGGCGGAGCCCCAGCGCGATGACGCCCGAATCGGAGGTCGCGGCCTCGCGCTCGACGCGCGCGCTCAGCTCACCTTGGCCGACGATGACGAGTGTCGCGTCGGGGAGTCCGGAGCGCACGCCGCGCCACGCCTCGAGGAGCGGAGCGACGCCCTTGCGCGGTACCAGCTGTCCCACGAAGATCGCGAGCGGACCGCCGGGGAGCCCGAGCCGCCCGCGCTCGTGCGCGCGCGCCCCCACCGCGAGCGGCCGGAAGCGCTCGAGATCGACGCCGTTTTGCACGCGCGCGAGTTTCTCGGGAGCGACGCCGACGGCACAGAGCTCATCGGCAATGGCGGCGTTCGTCACCGCGAACCGATCGATGCGGCGGACGAGCGCGAGCAGCTGCCGGGCGGCGCGGCTCGTCACCATTTTCTGCAGCTCGCCCTCCACGCCCCCGAGGCTCGGCTTGACGATCACCGGCACGCCGGCGAGATGCGCCCCGACGGCGGCGCCCAGCGCCGTCGACGAGAGGCAGTGGGCATGGACGACGTCGAACGCGCGGGCACGACGGGCGACGTGCACCATCATCGTACCGAGGCACGATGCCTGCGCGAGCGCGCCGGCGGCGCTTGCGACCGTGGCATTCCCAGTGGGGATCCGAACGGTCGGGAGTCGGCGCACGGGAATGCCCTCGAGCGTCTCGCACGCGGCCAGGTGCTTCGTGAACCGGGTCGTCACGACGTGCACGTCGGCGCCGAGCACCGCCAGCGCACGGGCGAGCCCCAGCGCCTGCAGCTCCGCCCCGGCGGTGTATGGGAAGAAGCGCTGGCACGCCATCAGGACCCTGAACCGCGGATTTGAAGCCACCGGGGATCCTCTATATTGGCATCGAGACGTCCGACATCCTTGGAACCGTGCGGCGCGGACCATACTCGGGCTCGCGCCACAACAAAAGACCGCACGAGACGTGACAGCGATGCCAGCAACGCAAACCCCCGGTCCGGCACCGGCGATCTCGCTCGTCGTCGAGACCGCGAACACGCGACCCGACGAGTACCGCGACGTGTTCGCCACGCTCGAGGCGCTGACCGCACAGTCGCTCCCCCGCGACGCGTTCGAGATTCTCGTCGTCGTCAATCCCGACGTGCACCCGACGTTGGCCGCGGACGTCGCCGCGGGGGCGCCGCATGTACGGATCATCGAGGAGCGCGGGTCGCACTTCTTTCCGCAGAAGAACATCGGCGCGCAACACGCGCGCGCGGACATCGTCGGCTTCGTCGACTCCGACTGCCTGCCGGGACCGCAGTGGGCCGCGTCCGTCCTCGACGCCTTCGCGCGCAACGACGACGCGATGGCGGCGGTGCAGGGACCGCTGACGATGGAGGGGGGCGTGCTCGCAACGGCGTTCCGCATCCGCAACTTCAGCCACCAGCAGGGCGGTGTCGAGCGGCGTATTCCGAGCCTCGCAGTGTGCAACTGCGCGATCCGCCGCTCCGACCTCCTCGGCGACCCGTTCGAGGCGATTCCCTACTTCCACGGCGCCGAGGTGCGGAAAGTCGCGCGTCTGGCGCAGCAAGGTCGCTACGTGCTCCTCGTACCGGGAGCGAGCTGCCGCCATCGTTTCGATCCCGCGACGCTGCGGTATTTTCTGACGCGCAGCGTGTACTGGGGCTATTGCTTCCTGGAGCTACGGCGCGACGCTCCCCCCTCGGTGCCGCACGCGCGGTTCTTCCAACGCATCGGTCCGCTCGCGCCGTTGGCGCTCGCCCCAGCCAAGGCGCTGCTCGACATCCGCAGACTCGTCCAGCACCGCCGATATCTCGACCTGAACGCGCCGCGGCTCGTCGCGTGTGCGGCCGCTCTCGTGCTCAGCGCGGTCGCCGTCGGCTGGGGTGCGGCGCGATGGACACTCGGCCGACCGGCGCCGAAGTTCTGAGCCTCGCGCTCACGGTGCGCGCCGGCCGCCTACGCCGACGCCGCGATCGGCGACTGGTAGTCGAAGAAGCCGCTGTGCTTGATGACCTCGGCGACGCCGGCGGGAACCATCGCTTCCCACGACGGGTCGCACGCCTTGATCAGGCGCAGCACCTCGCGGGAGAAGATCGTCAGGTACTCCGGATGGTAGCTCTCGAGCTGCTCGATGCAGCCACGATCGACGAGGTACTCGTAGAGCTTGCGCAGGCCTGGTGCGATCGCGAGATTCCGCACCGTCGTCAGTTCGCCGGTCGCTTGGTCGAGGAACGGATAGATGAAGAGCTTCAAGTCGTTCTTGAAGAGGCGACCGAACGACTCGAGAATGCCGCCGGCGAGGGCGGCGTAAAACTGCTCGTCGAACAGCTCGGCCAGGCTGCCGGCGCCCATGACGACGCCGATCTTCCCCTTGGTGTGACGCGCGAGATAGGCCGCGAGCCGGTAGTACTCGAAGTAGTCGGAGATCAGCACGGTCGTGCCGCACGCCGCGAGGACGTCGGCACGGGCGAGGAAGTCGTGCACGTCGACCGTCCCGGAGGCCGTCGTGGTGATCAGATTGCGCATGGTGATCTCCATCAGCGCAACCACCGCTCCCCCGTCGATGCCGGGCTCCCGCGAAAACTTCTCGCGCGCGCTCTCGAGCATGTCGACGTTCACGTGGGTCACCGGCCGGAAGCTCCCGCGCTCGACCAGTACCGGCTTCTTGTAGAGGACCTCCGAAGGTTGGAGGACGGTACCGTCGGCCGCGAACATCGCCGCGCCAGTCAAGCCGAGCTGGACGAGTTTCAGGCTCATCAGGCGGTTGTCGACGTGGCGGAACTCGATGCCCGAGAACTCGATCATGTCGATCTCGATGCGGGCGGTCGTCAAGCTGTCGAGGAGCGATTCGACGAGTTGCTCGGGTTCGTGAAAGAGGAAGGAGGCTCCGTAAACCAAGTTCACCCCGACGATACCGAGCGCCTCTTGCTGCGCCTCTTTCTCCCGATCGAGCATGTTGACGTGAACGATGATCTGACTGTCGTCGTCGCGTGGATGCGACTGGAAGCGGACGCCCATCCAGCCGTGGCATTCGCTCGAGCCGCTGTAGCTCGCCGCCTTGACGGTATCGGCGAACACGAAGAACGCCGTGGTGTTGCCGCGCCGTTCCCGGAGCCGCTCGAGGTTCAGGCGGTGCTCGTGCTCGAGCATGCGCTCGAGGCGTTGCCGGCAGACGTAGCGCTCGCCCCTCCCGTAGATCGCGTCGCTCACGGTCATGTCGTAGGCGGAGATGCTCTTGGCGATCGTCCCCGCGGCGCCACCGGCGCGGAAGAACCAGCGCACGACTTCCTGCCCGGCGCCGATCTCGGCGAAGGTTCCGTAGCGGCGGCGATCGAGGTTGATCGCGAGCGCCTTTTGGTGGGGATCGATTGGCCGCGCGTCTGTCATGACCGGGTACGTCCGCAGCCTGAGCAAGCACCGTACCCGATTTGAACCCGGGTTCGAGCCCGACGGTACTGGGCGGAAAACGTCGCCGGCGTTGGAGATCGGATCACTCGCCCCGCGGCCGACTCCCGAGCTCGCCGGCGGTGACGATGCGAGACAAAAGCGTGACAGCGAACGCTCGACGAGAGTGTTCAGAAATGAGCCAGGGCGCTGCAATTGCACCGTCGCTCATGCAGGCCACTCCGTCGACGAATCGCGCCTCCCGTGCGGAAGGCGGGCCTTGGGATCACGCTCCTAGCGCGCGCGACGTGCCACGGCGGTGGCGCCGGCAAACGTCACCACGGAGAACGCCACCGTGACGCAGATCGAGACCGCGAAGGGAGGAACGGCACCGCTCGCGGCGGGCATGGAGAGGTAGAGGGCGCGCCGAAGCGCCGCCATGCCGTAGGTGAGCGGGTTGAGACGCATGACCCACCCGAGCCATCCGGGCGCGCCGGCCGCAGGAAAAAACGCGCCCGACAACAGCCAGATCGGCATCAGGATCAGGTTCATGATCGCGTGGAAGCCCTGCGTCGACTCCATGCGCCACGCAATCACCAGGCCGAGGTTCGTGAGGGCGAACGAGACGCCGACGAGGACGAGCGTCACGGCGACGATCGACGAGAACGACAGCGGTATGCCTGCGAGCGGCGCGAGCGCGAGGAAGAGCACGCCCTGGAGGACGGCGAGCGTCGTCCCGCCGAGCGCCTGCCCGAGCACGATGCTCCCGCGCGGGATCGGTGCGACGAGTACGCCTTGAAGAAACCCCGACTTCCGATCCTCGACCACGGCGATGGTGGCGAAGATGGCCGTGAACAGCAGCACGAGCGCGATGATGCCCGGGTAGAAGTACTGCAGGGCACCGACGTCACCGGGAGTACCGGGCGGCCGGAACGAGGCGCTGAATCCGCCGCCGAGGAGGACCCAGAAGAGGAGCGGCTGCGCGAACGCGCCGACCACCCTACTCCGCTGCCGCACGAAGCGGATGATCTCGCGCCACCAGAGCGCCCGCACGGAGGTGAAGGCCGCGCGCGTCACGCCGACTCCTCCCGTCCCGGCTCTCGCGCCCAGAAACGATGTCCGGTGAGGTGGACGAAGACGTCCTCGAGCGTCGGCTTACCGAACGTGGCGGAGCGGATTTCCCCCGGAAACGCCTCGACCACCTCGCGCACGAACTCGTGACCACGCGGCAGCTCGACGCGCAGCGCCCCGTCGACGAGCCGCGGCTCGCAACCGAAGCGCTGGCGGATGCGTGCTCGCAGGCGCTCCGGATCACCCGCGTGCACGACGACGACGTCGCCGCCGATCTCCGCCTTGAGCGCGTCCGGCGTCCCGACCGCGACGAGCGTGCCGCGGTGCACGAAGCCGACCCGGTCGCAGCGTTCCGCCTCTTCCATCCCGTGTGTGGTGAGCACGACCGTCATGCCCTCCGTGGCGCGCAGGTGCACGAGATACTCGATGAAATCGCGGCGCGCTCCGGGATCGAGACCGGTGCTCGGCTCGTCGAGCAGCAGGAGCTCGGGACCGTGCAACAGACCCTTCGCGAGCTCGACGCGACGGGCGAGGCCGCCGGACAAGGTCTCGACGAGATCGCGCGCACGCTCCACGAGCCCAAGGCGCTCCAGCATCGTCGCGCTGCGCACGCGGAACGTGGCGCCGCCGAGGCCGTACAACGCGGCGTGGCAGCGGAGATTCTCCTCGACGGTGAGCTTGGGATCGAGTCCTGGATGCTGGAAGACGACACCGAGCCGCCGCCGGATGGCGAGCGGCGCGCGCGCCACGTCCTCGCCGAAGATCTCGACGCGACCTTCCTGGGCGGGTGTCGCCGTCGCGAGCACCTTGAAGAGCGTCGTCTTCCCACCGCCGTTCGGCCCGAGGAGGCCGAAGATCTCGCCGCGGTGGATGTCGAGTTCGACGTTGGTGAGCGCCCGCCGGTCGCCGTAGCGATGCGACAGACCCCGAATGGCGACCGCCGCGGGTGCGGCGTCCTCTGCGTTCGGCCTCGGCGCGATCATCGAGCGTTCGGCAACCCGGGCGCCTCGGGATTGAAGAGGTACTCGACGCTCAGCCACAGGCTCCTCGAGTACCGGAAGAAGAACAGCGGAAACGCGATGCCGAAGACGCTCCAGAGCGCGATCTGCGTCGTGACCGAGAGGGCGGTGTAGTGATCGAGCAAGAAGAATCCCACGATCGTGATGCCGACGGTGGCAGCGTAGTTCACGTAGATGGCACCGACGAAGTAGCCCTGCTCACGCTCGAACAGGAGTGCGCACGCCGGGCAGCGGTCGTGCATCGCGAACGCCCCGCGGAAAAGCGGTCCACGACCACACCGCGGGCAGCGGAGACGGAGTCCGCGGCGCAGCACGGCGGTGATTCGGTTCGTATCCATGCGGGCGAGGTCGCCGTATCCTGCCACAGCCGACTCAGGCGGGCCAGCGAAGGCATGGCCGCGCGTGAGCGCAGCCGGCCAAACGACCCGTGGCGGACGATCGGAGGTGCAATGACGGACGCGGAATGAATCGGAGTGCGATGCGAAGGAAGGGGGGAACAACGTGGGGCGACGAGGGCCGCGGCGGGAACGCGGCGTGGGGGAGTGCGACGCAGGGACGGAGAAGCGGAAGGCGGAGGTGAGCGCCTTGACGATATGAAAGCTCGCTTGTAGGCTCGGCCGATCAGTCGCGACTGAACTCGCTCGCGACGGATGCGATCGTGACGATCAACGCCCACCGCGTGGTCGCCCTCGGCGATCGGGGCGCCACCCCGGACGCGGGGCTGCTCGAGCAGGCACTGCGTTTCCAGGAGTCGCTGCTCCTCGGGGACGTCACGCCGGCGAGCCTCGGCGCCCGTATCTGTCAGCACGTCGCCGTCCTACTGCGGGCGACGGCGGTGCGGCTCGCACTGCTCGACGGCGAGAGCATCGAGATCGTCGCCGCGTACGGAGTGACCGAGTTTCCTCCGATCGATGCGCAGGCGATCCGCGAGGCGATCGCTGAACGGCGCCCGACGGTCGCCGACTCGTACCGAGGCGGCCTGACGTTGACCGTCCTGCTGCAAAGCGGCGAAGTCCCGGTCCTGTTGCAGGTCGTCACCGCGCCCGATCGTCCGATCGGGCCCGAACAGGTGGCGCTGGCGCGTTACGTCGGCGCCCTCGCGGCGATCGCCCTGCGGCACGCGGCGCAGCGCGAGCACTTGGAGCACGCCAGCACGGCCAAATCGGAGGTGCTGGTGGCGATGTCGCACGACCTGCGCTCGCCGCTGAACGTCGTGCTCGGCTACACCCGCCTTCTCAGCGAAGAAGAGTTCGGCCCATGCTCGCCCGAGCAACGCCAGGTACTCGGCAGCATCGAACGCTACGCGCTCGAGCTCTCGTCGATCCTGAGCGGCGTCCTCGATCTGGCGCGCCTCGACTTCGGACACGAGCCGCGCCGTGACGAGTTCACGCTCGCAGAGCTCTTCGACGAGCTCAACGAGGGCTCGCTCGGGCGTGGTGCCGCGGAGGGCGTCGAGCTCATCTGGCAGATCGACCCCGAGTTGCCGCCCATCCGCAGCGACCGCTTTCGGATCCGCCAGATTCTTCAGAATCTCGTCGACAACGCCCTGCGCTTCACCGAGCGCGGCAGCGTCCGCATCGCCGCCGAGCGCGCGGAGGGTGGTATCCGCCTGACGGTGACCGACAGCGGACCGGGCATCGATCCGCGTGATCTCCCGCACCTCTTCGAGCTCTTTCGTCCGGGGGGAAGCGGAACCGCGCGCGGCGCCGGCACGGGATGCGGCTTGCACCTCGTCAAGCGCTACAGCGAGAGTCTCGGTGGTCGCGTCGCCGTGCGCAGCACCGCCGGCGACGGCACCTGCTTCACGATCGACCTCCCGCTCGCGCCCTGACGTCGGCGCTCACGGCGCGACGGTCACCGCAGCATCGCCGTCCGGCGACGAGCTGACGCCGGTATTCGGGTCCGTCGCCGAGATCACGGCGGATCCCTCCCCGACCGCCTGGACGTCACTGCGATTGCCGTCCGCGTTGGTCGCCAGGACGACCGTGGAATTGCTCGACGAGTACGTGACTTTCTGCGTCAGGTTCTGGGTCGTTCCGCCGGCGTAGTGCCCGGTCGCGGTGAACCCGACGTGATCCCTGACGTGCAACGTCGTCTCGGTGGGAGCCAGCGTGATGCTCATCAGCCGGCCGAGGACGGTGAGAGTTGCGTTGTCGTCGTTCGCCGACGCGCGTCCGCTCACCGGGTCACGCACGCTGATGGTCACCGTTCCCGGCCGATGTGCCGTCACGCGCCCGCGCGTACCGGCGTCGTTCGATACCGTCGCGATCGCGTCCTTGCTCGAGCTCCACGTCACCTTCTGGGTGTAGTTCTGCGTCGCGCCGTTTCGGAACTCGGCGATCGCCGTGAAGTTGGTGCTCCCGTCCTCGGGGATTGCGCGAGTCGCGGGACTGACGAACAGCCGTGCTGGCGCCCCGACCGGTGTGGGTGACACCGTGGGTGTGGGGCTGCGCGTCGGCCGCGGCGTCGCGCTGCGCGTCGGCGGCGGCGTCCGCGTCGCCGTCGGCGTCGCGCTGAGGGTCGGTGTCGCCGACAGGGTCGGCGTCGCGACGACGGTCGCCGTGCGCGACGGCGCCGGCGTCCGCGTGCGGGACGGTGTCGGCGTCCGCGTCGCCGTCGGCGTCCGCGCCGGCGTGAAGGTCGGCATACGCGGCGTCGCCGTACGCCGCGTGCTCGGCAACACCAGCGGCGTCGCCGTCGGATGCGGCGCGTCCTTCAGGCTCGGGACGCAGAGCTCCTCGATCGACGTCATCGCGAGGACCTCGGGCCCGAACGTGTCGTGCGTGGACGTCACCGTCTTCTCGAATCGCGGTTGCGGCACGGACAGCCGCGCGAGCCGGGCGCGGTAGCACACCAGGTGTCCGGCATGGGCGGGCGCACCCGCATCCGCGCCGTTCAGGTCGGCCGGCGCGCAGACACGCGTCGGCTTGGTGAGCTGCAGCGTCCGCGCCCCGAGCTCGTCCTGAACGACGACGCTGCGCGGACTGAACGCCGGGATGTCGGCGGACGTGCGCACAGCCTTCGCCGGATAGCACGCGAACGTGTCGACGCTACCGGGCACCGGCGCTGGCGCCCCGCCCGTCCCACCCGCCGCCGCCGCCGGCACGAGGACGCGATCGGCCGCGCGCACACCGAGCCGAAGCGTGCCGAACTCGTCGACCATCTCGTGCGCGGCGGCGAGGGGTACCGCCTGCGGTGGCACGGTGCGCGTGCGCGTCACGGCGTAGCCTTCGAGGTGCGTCGCGTCGTCGAGCGCGGCTTGCCCATCGACTTCGGCGGGGGTGCACAGACCGATCGCCCTCGTGATGTCGCGGAGATGCTGGTCGCCGGCCGCGGACGACCCGAGCGCGTCGATCACGGCGTCTCCCGATCGCGACGCGAAGGTCGGGAACGGCGGTGTACCGGGGTCCGCGCGCGCCGGCTTCGCGCGATAGCACAGGTAGTGGTCGCCGGCCGCGGCGGACTCCGCGCCGACTCCCCAGACGAGGATCAGCGCCACGACCGTCGCAACCATCGAGCGGAAAGTGTTCACGGCCTCGTTCTCTCTACTCTCTCGGGAAAATGGCGGGTGGGCGAATCGCGAGGGCTCGAGGAACGCTCGCGGGCATGCGCGTGCCGCAGCCGCGATCGATCCATTCCCTGGGTACGCCGACGCGAGCGCGCGGTGCGCCGGGGGAGGACCTCGGCGGTGCGTCCGCGCCGCCGTCGCGGGGTGTCAGGCGGAGACGGCGCGACCGCTGAAGTTTCGCGAGGAGATGTACGCGACAGTACGCGCCATGCCGTCGTCGAAGTCCACGGTCGGCTTGAAACCGAGCATGCGCTCCGCCTTGCTGATGTCGGCGAGCGTATGCCGCACGTCGCCGGCGCGCGATGGAGTGTGGCGGCACGTGAGCGTGCGGCCGAGCTCGCGCTCGATCGCGTGCACGATGTCCATCAACGTGTAGCGAGAACCGCAGGCGATGTTGAAGGCCTCACCCGCCGCCCCCGGCGCCTCCATCGCACGCAGGTTCGCCTGCACGACGTTCTCGATGTAGGTGAAATCGCGCGACTGCATGCCGTCGCCGTGCACGGTGAGCGGCACGCCGTCGAGGCCGGCTTGGATGAACAGCGGCACCACCGCGGCATACTGCGAGTCGGGATCCTGGCGCGGTCCGAAGACGTTGAAGTAGCGGAGGCTCACGGTCTCGAGCCCGTAGAGGCGCGTGAAGATCCGGCAGTAGTGCTCGCCCGCGAGCTTCGAGGCGGCGTACGGCGAAACCGGCAGCAGCATCTGATCTTCGCGCTTCGGCAGATCCTCGTTGGCGCCGTAGACGGACGACGACGAGGCCGCGACCACCCGCTTCACGCCCGCGTCGCGCGACGCCATCAGGAGCTGCAACGTCCCGGTGATGTTGACGTCGTTGGTGGCGAGCGGGTTGTCGACGGAGCGCGGCACCGAGCGCAGGGCGGCCTGGTGGTAGACGCCGGTGACACCGTCGACGGCGCGGCGAATGGCGTCGAGGTCGCGGAGATCGCCCTCGATCACCTCGACGTCAGCGGCGAAGGTTTGCAGATTTTCCCACTTGCCGCTGGAGAAATCGTCGAAGATCCGCACCTTCTCGCCACCACGCACGAGCGTCTCGGCAACGTTCGAGCCGATGAAGCCTGCGCCTCCGGTTACCAGGTACATTGCGCCTCCTTCGAGCCGTGATCGGTAAGAATAACCGGCGCCGGGCCGGGCGGCAACGCACAAATGAAGTGCGCGGCCCGCGACCGGCTCATCCGATCGCGTGCTTTCCGCTCGGTGGGTTCGCCCCGCCGCCGTCGCGCGACGGGTCTGCATCCTCGCGCACCTCGGCCGAGCGTCCGATCACCGCGAGCGCCTTGCGCGCGCCGTCGAGAAACGCGTTCCGGAGCTTGTAGGCGGTCGTGTGACTGACCTGGTAGTAGAGACAGATCTCGCCCAACGACTGCTCCCGTTTGACCAACGCCAGCGCGAGGGCGAAGCGTTCCTCGGGCGTGAGTTTCTCGCGTTTCCTCATCACGTTGCTCCTTGTTCGCGCGGCCCCCCGGCCACGCGTTGCCGATGTGAACATTCCCACCGGAGCCGACGGCCCCGGAAGCCTATGAGTAATGTGAGAAGATGGACGAGCAAGGGGCAGATCGCTCAGCGCAGCGTGCCGCGGCGAATCTCGTCCGCTGTCGGAGCGCGCACCCCGAGTACCGTGGCGGTGATCCGCAGCCCCTGCCCCGCACCCCGGGCATTGAAGTCGGCGACTACCTCGTCGCCCTCGACGCCGACGAGGGTGAAGACGAGCCGCGTACCGTTCGGGGCCCGCAGCTCGTAGCGCTCGCCGGGCGTGAGCGCGATGCCCGGAGGAAGTTGCGCCCGCGGCACGCGCCGCACGAGCTCCTCACGGCGCAGTCCGTAGGCCTCTTCCGCCGGTAGTTGGACGTCGCGCGCGTCGCCCGGCTCGAGCCCGTCGACGACGCGCTCGAGCGCCGGAAAAATCTGCTCGTTGCCGTGTAGGTAGCTGATCGCGCCGCAGCGTTCGGTGGAATCGACGACGGTGCCGTCGTCGAGGCGCGCAACGTACTCGATGGTGACGACGGTGTCGGTCGCGACTCGCATACCTGCTCCTTCAGCCTGCAGCCTGGTGCTCCGGCGCGGTCCGATCGAGGAGCGTGCGCAGGGTGTCGGGACCGCCACCCGACCCTCCCTTGATGATCAGCGGCAAGCCGACCGCTTCACCACGCGCGACCGTCCCGGCCGCGACGAGTGGGGCGATACGGCCGTGCACGACGAGCTCCGTCGCACCGATGGCGCGCAGAACTGCATAGCTCGTCTCGCCGCCGATCAATACCAGCGCCGCGGCGGCGCCGCTGCGGAGCACGTCGCGCGCGATCTCACTGAGCGTGCGTTCGACGGCACGCCGCCGCCCGGCGTCGGGGCTCGCTTCGGCCGGCGGCGCGGCGATGACGGCGCTCCGCCCGGAGACGAGAAGCGCGTGTGCATGTGCGGCGATCATGGCCCGGTCGGTCGCCGCGATCCCCTCCGCGATCCGCGGCGGCATGGTGACGCGCGTCGCGAATTCGGCGGCGCACGCCCGCTCCAACTGCACGCCCGCCGTCGAATGCAAGCTGCCGCAGAGGATCAGCGCCGGACCCGGCAGGGGCGCGAGCCCGATCCGGGACGGGGCGTCGGCGGTCCGGAGGTGGGCCGCAAGCGCCGCCGCTACGCCGATCGAGCCGGCGACACAGAGCGGCCTGGGCAGCTCGAGGATGTCGCGGGTCGCGGTCGCGAGGTCGTCCTCGGATTCGGCGTCGACGATGAAGACGTCGACACCGGCACCCATCAGCGTTCGCGTCCGGTTACGCAGCCCGCCGGTCCGCAAGATCTCGAGGCCGATCAGCTCGGTGCGTCGGCGACTCTCCCGGCCGATCACCGCGGCCACGGACGACTCCGCCCCGCCACCTTCCGGGTCGGAAGCGAACTCGGTCTCCGCGAGGCGCCGGTCACCGAACCATTGGCATCCGCCGCGGGTGACGCGTCCGGCCTGCGGAATCGCCGGCACCACGAAGGCCGCCGAGGCGCCGAGCCCGTCGATCGCCGCGTCGAGCTCGGCGCCGAGGTGGCCGCGGAGCGCGGTATCGATTTTTTTCAACAACAGATCCACCGGGCGGCGGCGCGCGACCCTCTGCACCCGCGCGTAGGCCTCGCCGGCGCGAACCGCGCGGCTTTGGGTATTGACGACGCACACCCCCTCCGCCATCTCGTCGAGGAAGGCCCCGTCGACGGCGACGCGCACCGCGAATCCGGCGGCGGCGAGCTCGGCGCCGACGTCGCACGCGCCGGTCAAGTCGTCGGCGATGACTTCGAGCGCCGTCATCGCGTCAAGATCGCGCGTGCCGGCGCACCGTCGACACCCTGGAGGTTGAGCGGCAGGCACATGAGCGTGTAGGTCCCTGGGCTCACCGCCCGCAGATCGAGCCCTTCGATGATGAGGATACCGCGGCCGAGGAGGAGCTTGTGCACTTCGAACGTCGTGCTGCCGAAGCGTTCGATCGACAAGTAATCCATACCGATCGTCTTCACGCCGCAGGCGATCAAATGCTCGGCGGCGTCCCGCGTGAGATACGTGAACCCCTCTTGAAACCCCGATTGCTCCCAGAGCGCGGAGTTGTCGGTCTTGCAAAGCACGATGCCGCCGGCGGGAAGGTCGTGCGCGCGCAATGCCGCGGCATCGACGACCGCCCGGCCCCGCAGGTCGAGAACCGTCGCGGGACCCACGAACCTGTCGAGGCCGATCTGCTCGAGCGTCGGCGCGCCTTCGATGAAATGCGCGGGCGCGTCGACGTGCGTCCCCGTGTGCGCGCCGAGCGCGAGATGCGTCAGGTTGGCGAGATCGCCGTCGGCGATCGCGCGCACGCGCCGCAACTCGATCGGCGGGTCGCCCGGGTACACGTGCATGCCCGGCTCGTCCTTCACGGAGACATCCCAGATTCGCTTCGTCTCGTCGCCGCTCGAGAGCGACAGCATGTGGGCGACGCGCGCCGTGTCCTCGCCGAGATCGGCGACGTCGATGGTGTCGCGCAGCGTCTCCCCGATCGCCAGCACACCATGACGCTCGAGGAGGACGAGCCGCGCGTCCGGCCACGCGAGAACGGTGTCGCGCACCAGCTCGGCGAGTCGCCGCGATCCGGACGGCGCCTCGGGCACGACCGGCGTCGCGCCCAGGCGAACCTCGGCGGTGATCGTCACCAGCGGGATCTGCCGATTGCGGACGGCGAAGAGGATGCAATACGGCGGGTGCAGGTGCGAGATGGCGTGCACGTCGGGCCGGGCGGCGTACACGGCGGTGTGCAGGAACACTTCCTTCGACGCCACCAGATCGCCGCGCCCTTCCACTTTGCGACCCTCGAGATCCACCAGGATGAAATCCTCGGGCGTGCATTCCCGCAGCGAGACCGCGCTCGGGGTGATGAGGATGTGCTCCCGCCCGGGCACGCGTGCGCTCAGGTTGCCCCCGGTCCCCGACACCAGCTGTCGCTCATAGGCGACCCGGCAGTAGTGCGTCAGCTCCTCGCGGAGCCGTACCTCGCTCGACGGTGTCATCAAGCGGCGCGCTCCCTGGTGCGCCGACCACCGAGCTCGGCGGCGACGCGGATGGCCTCGAGGAGGTTCGCGTGGTCCGCCTTGCCGGTTCCGGCGATGTCGAAGGCGGTCCCGTGCCCCGTCGAGGTGCGGATGAACGGCAGACCGACCAGCAGCGTCACGACGGTGCCGAAACCGAGGAGCTTCACCGCCCCCAGTCCCTGATCGTGGTAGAGCGCAATCGTCATATCGTAGAGTCCTTGCTTCGCCTTGAAGAACACCGTGTCCGCCGGTACCGGCCCGATCGCGTTCACACCCGCGGCGCGCGCGCGGGCGATCGCCGGCTGAATCTCGTCGATCTCCTCGCGCCCGAAGAGCCCACCCTCTCCCCCATGCGGGTTCAAGGCGGAGACGGCGATCCGCGGTGCCGCGATGCCTTGCGCGACCAACGCCTCGTGACCGAGCATCACCTTTTCGTAGACGCGCGCCTCGGTCACCTTGTCGCAAGCCTCGCGCAGCGACATGTGATTGGTGAGCAACATGAGGCGCATCTCACCGAGGATGAGGACCATCGCATAGCGCTTCGCCCCGGCCATCTCCGCGAAGATCTCGGTCGCGCCCTCGTAGTGGTGACCGGCGGCGCGCATCGCCTCTTTGTTGAGCGGCGCCGAGACGATGCCGTCGATCTCGCCGGCGAGCGCGAGGCGCGCCGCTTCACGGGTGTAGTGCACCGCCGCATCGCCGAGCGCCGGCTCGATGACGCCCATACGCAGCGTGCGCGCGTCGACGTTGCGATAGTCGATGACGGAGGCGGTCCCGGCGCCGCCGCGCGTGTCCGCCGGCCGGTCGACCGACTCGAGTCGCAGCGGGACGTGTGCCCGCTCGGCCGCGGCGCGTAGAACACCGAGATCGCCGAGGACGATGGGCTCGCACCACTCGCGCACGTGCGGGTCGGCGAGCGACTTGACGACGATCTCGGGCCCGATACCCGCGGCGTCGCCCATCGTGATCGCTATCGTCGGCTTTGGCATCAACGCCTCCTCGTTCGTGCAGCGACTCAGTCGAGTGCCGCGGCCCGGAGAACCTTCACGGACGTATCCGGCAGCTCGGCCGGCACGCGCCCCGTCAACACCGTCGCGTAGACCGCCTCGATCTGGTCGAGGACGCGATCCCAGCCGTACTCGTCCTCGACCGTGCGGCGCGCGGCGCGCCCCAGGGCGGCGCGCAGCCGTGGCGATGCGAGCAGGTGGACGATCGCGTCGGCATAGCCGCGTGCACTGCCGTCGGCGACCACCCAGCCGTTCGCGCCATGGCGCACCGCCTTCGCCGAACCGGCGGAGACGACGATCGCCTTCCCCGCGGCCATGTAGTTGAGGAGCTTCATGGGAAATCCCGACCACTCTTGCCGGGGGCAGAGCGCGACATCAGCGGCTTGCAACAGATCGCGAACGGTGGCGAAGTCATCGGCCGCCACCACGCGCACACCAGGCGACGCCGCCGCCAGCGCCCGCCGCGGCGTCGCGTGCGTCGCGAGCACCAGGAGCGCGTCCGGCACCACCTCCCGCACTCGCCCCATGCTCTGCAGCAGTAGCTCGAGGTTCTGGTAGGCGTCGAGGTTGCCGGTGTAGAGGAGCAACGGACGGGCGCCGAACTCGAAACGCGCCCGGATCGCGCCGATCTCGTTCGACGAGCGCGCGGGAAACTCCTCGGGCGAGCCGCCCGGAGAAACCAGGTCGACGGCGTCGACGCCGCGCGCGCGCAGAAAGCCGACGAGCTCGCGACAGATGGCGATGCAGTGGTCGGCTCGCCGCGGCACCTCGCGGTCGGCGAGCGCGCCCAGCGCGCGCGCCACACGGCGGGCGAGCCGGCCGCGAAAATACGTCGGTAGCTCCTCAGCGAGCGCGTTGTGACTGTGGTAGATCACCGGCACGCCGGCGAGCCGCCCTGCTGCGAGACCGACGAGCGCCGCTTCGTAGTTGTGGGCGTGCACGATCTCGACGCGTTCCTCACGGAGCACCTTGCGCAAGGTCGTGAAGAGCGCCGCGTCGAGCAGGAGCTTCGCCGGCCGCGGCCCCGAGCCGAGGGCGCGACAGCCCGGAATCGGTCGGATGCGACGGACGGGAATCCCCGCGAGCGCGTCCTCCAGCCCTTCCGCGTAGGCGACGACGACGACGGCGTGGCCGCGCGACCGCAGCCCCTGCGCCAAGCGCCGAATCAGGAGCTGCGATCCCTGCAGGGTCGGAAACGGGCACGCAGCGACGATCGCCACCCGCCGCAGCGGCGCGCCGGCCGTCATGCCGTCCCTTCGACGCGTCGCGAGCACGCGATCACGGCCGCTCCGCACCGAGATAGCCGAGGGCGGCGAGCCGGCGCCAGAGCTCGGCCTCGCCCGCGCCATCGTCCGCCGGGTCGGCGACCCGCGGCGAAGGAGACGGGGCGGTATCGACGGTCAACGTCCCGCGGACGCCCGGCAGCAGCGCGCCGTCCATCCACGACGGTACGGGAAGTCCGGCGAGGTGGAGCACGGTCGGCGCGACGTCGGTGATCGCCGCCTCGGCGCGCACGTCCGCCGCGATCGCGGGACCTGCGAGCGCCCAGAGCCCTTCGGCGCGATGGCTGCCGTTCATGCCGCCACCTTTGCCGGCGACGTACTCGTCCGGTGCGAGCGAGCGCACGCTCGCCGACTCTCCGCCGGCGCTGGGGAGGCAGACGTACGAATAGCCGTTGTCGCAGGCGAGCTCGAGGACGAGGTCGGGAGCGTCGCCGACACACGGACCTCGATAGATCTCCTCGCGCCGGTGCACCGCACCGACGATGCGCGCGCCGGTCGCCGGGTGACGCCACGCGAGGAGACGTCCCCGCAGCGTCGCGACGAGCTCGTCGTACGCGCGCCCGGGGGCCACGGTACCGAGCGGGTCGCGCCCGCGGACGTTCAGCCAGATGCTCGGCGCGTAGTTCAGCTCCTCGGAGAACGCCACCGTTCGAGCCATGTCGACCGCGGCGAACCGTGACCAACCCTCCAGTCGGCGGGCGAGCCGGCGGCCGCTGCGGCGCACCACCCGCTCTTGCACCCCGCGGGGCAAGCCGAGAAGCGCGAGCCGCCGCACCTGTCGCGCCAGGCGCGCCGGAAGCGCCCGCGCGCCGGCGTGGAAGCGCAGGAAGCCGGCCTCGGCGAGCCATTGATTCAGATGCAGCACCGTCGTACCGGCGCCGCCGAAGCCGTGGTCGGAGGCGACCAGCAGCGTTGCGTCGGCGGGCAACATGGCGACGATCGCATCGAGCGCGGCGTCGAGGCGGCGGTACACGTCACGCAGCGCCCCCCGGTGCCGCGCGGCGCGCGCGGCGTCGAACCGCGGCGATCGCGGATCGGCGAACATCCAGAAATGGTGGCTCGCGGTGTCGGCCTCGCCGAAGAGCACCATGAAGACGTCCCAGGGCTCGCGCGCGAGGACGTAGCGCGCGAGCTCGCGCTTGCGGTCGACGGCGGTGAGAATCTTCGGCAGCGCCGCGTCGTGCCATCCCGGTCCGATGCGCAGCTCCTGAAAGTCGGTGATCGTGTACGGACCGACCGCCGCCCGCATCTCGTCGTAGAAGGCGCGCGGGTGAACGAAGGAGCCGTCGATGCCGGTCGTGACCGGGCTGTCGAAGCCGCCGACCATGATGCCGTTCACCGGCTCGGGTGGGTACGTCGTCGGCACGCCGAGCACGGCGACGCGGCGGCCGGCCTCCGAGAGCAGGCGCCACATCGTCGGCAGCCGCCGGTCGCGGCTGCCGACGAACGCGATCTCGTACGTGCCGGGTAGACGCCGGCTGAAATCGAAGATGCCGTGTTTTCCCGGGTTCGCCCCGGTCATGAAGGAGGACCACGCGGGAAACGTCACGGGCGGCGTCGTCGACCGCAGGATTCCGGCCGCGCCCGCCGCCACCAGGCGGCGGAGGGCCGGCATGTCGCCGGCATCCATGAAGGGCGCGGCGAGATCCCAGGTCGCCCCGTCGAGACCGACGATTGCGATCACGCGCCCGCGCTCAGTGGACGTAGCCGAGCGCCCGCAGGCGTTCTTCGGTGGCGTTGTCGATCGCCGTCTCGCTGCCGCCGACGGCACGTGCCAGCGCACGGCTCTGCACGGTGGTGAGACGGCTTCCGAGGGTCGCGACCTCGTCCTGCCGGGATGCCGCGAGATCGCGTCGTTCTCGTGGATCACTGGTCATCTCGAAGAGTTGCCGGGTCGGCAGACCGCGCGGATTTCCGGGATTCGCTTGAATCAACTTCCACCCCTCGCTGCGATATGCTTGCAGCACGTTGCCTTCGAGGTCGGACTCCGCGAACGCGTGATCGCGCGGCGCCGGTGCACTCGCCGCCAGCGACAGCGGGCGTCCGACCATGGACTCGGGAGCGATCGCGCCCGCGACGGCGATGATCGTCGGCGCGATGTCGAGGCTCGCCACCATGGCGTCGTTGACGACGCCGGCCGGTCCCCCGCGCGGCGCTTTCACGATCAGCGGCACGGCGAGCTGCTCGTCGTAGAGCGTCTGGCCGTGCCACCAGCCGCCGTGCTCGCAGAATTCCTCGCCGTGATCGGCGGTGAGCACGATCATCGTATCGTCGTAGACGCCGCGCGCCCTCAACCCGGCGACGAGACGCCCGAGTTGCGCGTCGAGGTAGACGATCTCGCCGTCGTAGGCGGCGCGGTAGCGATCGGCGAGCGAGCGATCGGGGTTCGGGTTCGCGACCCGCGCCAGCGCCTCGCCGTTCCAGGGGTGCATGAAGTACGGGTCGTGCGGATCCATGTAGTGCAGAAACAAGAAGAACGGCGCCGTGGCGGCGTACTCGGTGATCCAGCCGAGGCCGCGGTCGGTCACGACCTCGGCGGGCTGGTAGTAGTTCTCGACGTGCTTCACCTGCGAGAGATAGCGCTCGCGGACGAGGCGCAGCTGGTTGTAGAGCGTGAGCTGCGCCGCCGACTCGGTGGCGCCGAAGAAGAACGCC
The DNA here is from genome assembly GCA_041476145.1 of Binatia bacterium. Lineage (GTDB taxonomy): Bacteria > Desulfobacterota > Binatia > UTPRO1 > UTPRO1 > DP-19. Next base: position 2,003 of record JBGOSW010000023.1, on the reverse strand, counting down.
GGCTCGAGGAAGACGTACTCGTCGAAGCCCTGTTGGAAGTTGAACAGCGGCGCGACGTTGATGTTGTTGGCGAAGCCGATCGTACGGTACCCCGCCGCCTGCAGCACTTCGGGCAAGGTCGTGACCGCATCCGGAAGGATGTCCGACTTGTGGATCGCCTTGTGCGACGAGGGATAGAGCGACGTCAGGATCGTCGCCACCGACGGTCGGGTCCACGATGCCTGCGCATACGCGTGCGCGAAGCGCGAGCCGTCGGCGGCGAGCGCGTCGATCGCCGGCGTGCGGATGGCCTCGTAGCCGTAGCACGAGAGGTGATCGGCGCGCAGCGTGTCGACCATGACGAGGATGACGTTCGGTCCGTGCGCGGTGCCGCGGCTCGCCAGTGGCGAGCGCGCGACCGAGGGTGGCGTACCGCGGACGAGCATCGCGCCGCCGCTCACGCCGACACCGACGACGAGGATGCCGAGCGCGGTGACGAGCGACGTCGCCGCGCCCTCGCGCCGCCCGACGGCGCGCAGGATCGCGAACGCGAACGCGGCGAGCACGAGAGCCGCCACCAGCGAGCTGAGCTGGAAGGTGAGCGGCGAGATCGTCTGCCCGTCGAACGTCTCGTGCAGCACGTCGCGGAAGACGCGGAACCGCCCGATCACGGTGACCAGGGCGCTGAACGTGAGGGCGCCGCCGAGCGCGTACGCGCTGCCACCGCGTCGCGCGCCGATCAGAGGGAGTGCGACGCCGAGCGCGATCCCGGCCACGACGCCCGTGAGTCCGTAGAACAGGACGGCGAAAAACAGCAGGCCCGCATCGATACCGAGGTGGCGCTCGACGCTGACGACGAGCGCCTCACCCAGTCCCACCACCAGGGCCGCGAGCGTCGCGCCCGCAACCGCGCCCGCGAACGGCGTCCGCCCGCCCACACGCATTCAGAAGTGTTTCGACCGCACCGTGTCGTCAGTCGGGAAACTCGCCCGCAAGGTCCTGCTCGCTGTGCGTCGCCCGCATGCCCTTCGGCGAGATCTTGAAGACGTCGGCGGCCTTCCAGTGCAGATATCGGTTCTGCTCGAGAAACTGCACCTGCGGGGCCAGCACCTCGTAGCTTTCGTTCAGGCGCTCCGTCAGATGCTGGCGGGTGTGGAGAAACGGCACCTCTTTGTTCGCGTCGTACGCCTTCCGGTACTCGCCCAAAATTCTGCGCCGCAGCGCGTTCTCTGCACTCATGTCCGCTCCTCCCGGCCTTACAATCGGACGATGTTGCCTCCGATGAAGTCGCGCAGCGCGTTCCGCGTGTCGACGATCAACGGCGCCAGGTGGACGATCTCCGAGTAGTTGAAGTCGCTGTGGTCCGTCAACAACACCACGCAATCGGTACCTGCTTCGAGCGTCTCGCGCACCGGAACAGCCGTCAGCTCGATGCCGTCTTCATGGAGCTCGGGAACGAAGGGATCGCTGTAGCTGAGCCGCGCCCCGCGGTCCATCAGCATCTTCATGACGTGGAGCGCCGGGCTCTCGCGGATGTCGTTGACGTCGCGCTTGTAGGCGACGCCGAGGATGTGGATGTGCGCGTTGCGCACCGCCTTGCCGTCGTCGTTCAGGGCGTCGGTCACCTTGTCGACGACGAACTTCGGCATCGACTCGTTCACCTGTCCCGCGAGCTCGATGAAGCGCGGCTCGAAACCGTTCATGCGCGCCTTCCAGCCCAGATAGAACGGATCGATCGGGATGCAGTGGCCGCCGAGGCCCGGGCCCGGATAGAACGGCATGAAACCGAACGGCTTCGTCGCCGCCGCGTCGATGACCTCCCAGACGTTGATGTTGAGCTTCGCCGACATGAGAGCGAGCTCGTTCACCAGGCCGATGTTCACGGCGCGAAACGTGTTCTCGAGCAGCTTCACCATCTCGGCGACGCGCGTCGAGGACACCGGCACGACGTTGTCGATGCTCTGCTCGTAGAGAGTCTTCGCCACCTGCGTGCAGCGCGCGGTGACGCCGCCCACCACCTTCGG
>JBGOSW010000022.1:0-34794 GCA_041476145.1 Binatia bacterium | reverse complement strand
TACACGCTGGTGGGTTCCGTGTTCATGCTGCTGGGCATCCTGGCCCTGTACTTCCAAAGCGACCCGCACACCTTCGACATCCAGGAGCTGATCCGCCAGCACGGGTCCTTCCCGATCCGCTTCCAGCAGCTCGTCTTCCTGGCCCTGTATCTAAGCTTCGCCATCAAGATCCCGGCGTTCCCGTTCCACACCTGGCTGCCCGACGCCCACGTCGAGGCGCCGACGGCGATCTCCGTGATTCTCGCCGGCGTACTCCTGAAGATGGGAACGTACGGCATCCTCCGGATCAACTTCGGCATCCTGCGCATCAACTACGGCATGCTGCCGATCGCGACCGCCGACCTCTCGTTCTGGTTCCTCGCCGCGCTCGGCACCTGGAACATCATCTACGGAGCCCTCTGCGCCATGGCGCAGACCGATCTGAAAAAGCTCGTCGCCTACTCGAGCATCAGCCACATGGGCTACGTCATGCTCGGCATGGCCGCCTTCACGCCGCAGGGGATCAACGGCGCGGTGCTACAGATGTTCAATCACGGGACGGTGACGGCGATGCTCTTCCTTCTCGTCGGCGTGATCTACGACCGCGCCCACCACCGTGAAATCGACGGCTTCGGCGGCCTCGCCGGTATCATGCCGGTCTACACCGGCGTCACCGCGCTGGCGTTCTTCGCCGCCATGGGGCTGCCCGGCCTCTCGGCCTTCATCTCCGAGGTGCTCGTCCTCCTCGGCGCCTGGCAGAAGTATCCCGGCCTGACGATCGTCGCCGCCAGCGCCGTGATCCTCACCGCCGGCTACATGCTGTGGACCATGCAGCGCATCTATCTCGGCAAGCCGAACGAGAAGTACCTCGGGCTGCCGGAGATCAACGCGCGCGAGCTCGTCACCCTCGTGCCGCTCGGGGTGATCGTCGTCGTCCTCGGCGTCTATCCGCACGCTGTGCTCGACCTGATCAACGCCTCGCTCTTGAATCTCAACCAGATGGTCGCCGCCGCGCCCGCCGCCGTCGCGTCGCTGCGATGAGGGGTCGATGAACCTCTCCAACTTCGAGAGCATCGCCTACTCGGGCCCGGAGCTGATCCTCATGGGCGCGGCGATTCTCGTCTTCGTCGCCGACCTCGTCGTGCGCTCGAAAGAACACCTCGGCTCGATCGCGCTCTTCGGCTGCGCCTTCGCGTTACTCGCGGCGGTCGGGCTGCGGGTGCCGTTCTCCGACAAGTGGCTCGTCCACGGCCTCTTCGGCTGGGGCGAAGGCTGGCTCTACTCGCGCATGGTGGTCGTCGACGACTTCGCCGTCTTCTTCAAGATCATCTTCTGCCTCGCCGCGTTCGCGACCGTCTGGATGTCGCTCGGCTCGAACGAGATACGCGGGGTGAACGAAGGGGAGTACTACGGCCTCGTCCTCGCCTCGACCGTCGGCATGTTCTACATGGCGTCGGCCGCCAACCTCCTGATGGCGTACCTCTCGCTCGAGTTCGTGAGCCTCACCTCGTATGTCCTCACCGGCTACCTGCGGCACAACCGCCGCTCCGGCGAGGCGGCGCTCAAGTACCTCATCTACGGCGGCGTCGCCTCGGGCACGATGATCTACGGCATGAGCTGGATCTACGGCGCCGCCGGCAGTCTCGACTACGCCTACATCAACGCCGCGCTCTCCCAGGGTACGGTGAACCCGCTCGCGATCTTCATCGCGGTGCTGCTGATCCTCGCGGGGTTCGGCTACAAGATCGCGTCGGTCCCGTTCCACATGTGGGCGCCCGACGTGTACACCGGCGCGCCGATTCCCGTGACCGCGTTTCTCTCCGTCGGCTCCAAGGCGGCGGGCTTCGCGATCCTCATCCGGCTCTTCTATCCGGGGCTCTCGCAGGCGGTGGCCGGCGGCGGCTGGCAGTTCCTCGCCGGCGTCGAGTGGCCGCAGCTCATGCTCGTCGTCTGCATGGTGACGATGACCCTCGGCAACTTCGCGGCGCTGAACCAGCAGAACGTGAAGCGCCTCCTCGCGTACTCGAGCATCGCTCACGCCGGGTACACCCTCATGGGCTTCGTCGTGCTGAACGACGAGGGGCTGCGCGCGATGCTCTTCTACCTCGTCACCTACTACCTCATGAACATCGGCGCCTTTCTCGTCGTGATGGTGGTGGTGAACTCCACCGGGCGGGAGGACATCGAGGGCTTCCGCGGGCTCGCCTGGCGCGGCGGTGCCGTGCCGGCGGTGGCGATGGCGATCTTCCTCTTCTCGCTCGCGGGGCTGCCGCCGCTCGCCGGGTTCATCGGCAAGTTCTACCTCTTCGCCGCGGTGGTGAAGGCGCAGTTCTACATGCTCGCGCTCGTCGGCCTCGCGAACAGCCTGGTGGCGCTCTACTACTACGCGCGCATCGTGCGCACGATGTTCCTCGACATGCCGGACGGCACCGAGGGCGTCGTCACCCTCGACGCCCACAACGCCTGCCTCCTGTATTTTCTGGCGCTGCCGACGGTCGTCCTCGGCGTCTACTGGGCGCCCGTCATCGATCTCGCCGATCGCTCGGTGCATTTCTTCGTCGGGTAGCGCGCGCGGATCTCGGCGCGAGCGCGGACCGGGGGCGCGGATCGCGAGCGGGTGCGGGCGCGGATGACGAGCGGCCGCGGGCGCCCCGTGCGATCGGTCTGGGTCCGGGCGGCGGTGACGGCGGTGCGCAGTCTGCGGTTTGCTCAACTCGTCATGACGCTCTCCTGAGTCGTTGCGTCGTCGCAGCGGTGTTGGAAGGATCGACGGCGCCATGGGATTGATCGGCAGCGGCGCCGGACGCATCGTCGCTTACCTGATACGCGTCGCCGACGAGGCGTAGGAGCGGCGGTCCGTCGGACCGGACGCCGAGCTCCCAGTGGACTGCGGCCGGCGCGGTTCCCCACGCCTTCACGCGGCCGTCGTGGATACCGCGCAAGTGGTGCCAGACGCACACCGCGATGCGATTCGGTTGTGCGTTGTCACCGCCATGCGAGCGGAAGCGAAGGTGATGATCGTGGAGGTTGCGCCTCGAGCTGCAAGCGGGGACGGTGCATCGCCAGCCGTCGCGGGCGAAAATGGGATCATGATGGCGAGGCTGTCGCTCCCATTCGACTTTGGCGTGACCGAGGAGGCTTGCCAATCCCGTCCATGCCGGCGTGAGCGGTGCGTGGAACGCCGCGATCGCGGTGCGCACGAGGCCGACCACCGACGCCGGACCGCGGAAATGCACGTCGGTATCGAGCGCTTCATCGAGAGGCGCATGAAAGGGCGCACGCATTTGCCGCTCGGGCGGCACGAGCGCGGCGCCGGCGGGTGGCGGCGCGACCGCGGCGAGTGCGACGCTTGCGTCCCGCACGTCGAGCGCCCAGCCGACCTCGTCGGCGAGACGACGCAGCGTCACTTCCGATGCACGGGAGACCCAGGCCTCGTCGGTGCGTTCGCTCAACACCGGCGCGATCGTGAGGGCGCGAAGACACGACAGCCGGCCCTCGCGATAGGCTTCCATCAACGCCGGTGCGCCCCACGTCTTGCGCTCGACCGCAACCAGGAGCCGCGCCTTGCGCGCCGACATTCCGAGCCGCTCGCGTACGTAGCGTTCGGCGGTGGGGAACCCGAGCACCGCGTAGAGGCGGGAATCGAGGAAGAGCCGGAGGAGGCGCCCCATCTGCCAATCAACTCGCCGCATCGCGTGCGCGGCCTTGCGGAGGCGCGCGTCGAGGGTATGCGCGTCGCAGCCGCCGACGTCACAGCCGAGCGCCTCGACGTCCGTGGGCAGGGCCTCGACGATGCTCGACCAATCGAGTTGGCCGAGCCCCGATCGAGATGCGAAAGTGCCGCGGGCCTCATTGAGATCGACTACGGGCGGCGTGTCTAGGGCCGTGGCCATCTCGATGCCGGCGAGCGTCGCGCCTGCCGCGTGCGCCTCGTTTGGCGACGCCGCTGCACTCTGCTCGCGCGGCGGCGACGTCGCCCCGTGCTCATGCGGTACCGCCGAAAGGCCTTCGGCCGCGATTGCTTCGGCGGCACGCCAGACGGCGAGTGGCTCCCCGGCCATGCGTCGTGCAAGCTCGACGGTCTCTCGCCACAGCGCTCCAACCCAGCGCGGACACCGCAGCCGGAACGTCACCTCGGGCTCACCGTCGACGACGCCTTCATCCTCGGCGCACTCGTCCAACGCGGTGTCGGCCGCGCGGCGCGCTGACGGAGGTACCGCGGGCGCCGTCGCCGCGGGGGGCCCCGTCGCCGCGGCGGACTCCAACGCCTCCGCGCCATCGGTGGTAGACGCCGGCGTGATCGCGGCTGTCGTGCCACCATCCCGCGCCGTCACGACCGCCGTGCGGACCAGCGCCTCGAGCGCGCGCACCGTCCGCGCCGCAGCGAGGGCGATCCATGCTCGCTCCGTAGCGGGCTCCGCCACGGGCGCGAGCAGACGCACCTGCGTCCATGAGAGCGCACCCTCCTCGAACGCCGCCGCGATCGCCGGCAGCGTTGCCAGCGCGGCGGTGACGTGCGCGGTGCTTTGGAGCTCGCGACCGGAGATGCCGAGACGCTCGCGCGCATAGTCGCCGATGCGAACGAAGCCCAGCGCGTGGTACGCGCGGCGGCGCAGCAGCTCCTGCGCGAGCGTGCCCAGCACGCGCCGGCCGCGCGCCTCTTGCGAGGCAAGGCGGCGGAGATACGGGTCGAGCTGAGCGGCGCAGAGGTCGCGTTCGAGACGACGCGCTTCGTCTCTGAAGGGTCGCGTCAAGAACGCCGCCGGCACGATGTCAGCGACGGATTTCCCGTCCCACATGGGGCGAAGAATAGGCGAAAGGTGGCCAGAAATCAAGAACAATCTGCGCCGCTAGATACTCGTACTGATCGCCGAGGCTCGTTGGAGAACGACGTCGCCGGCGTCGCAAGTTTCGCCGACGAGTGCGCCGGCTCGTGGAGATCCAATTCCGTTCCCCGAGCCGGAGCTGCGTCAGTCCAGGACACCGCGACCGTGTCCACATCCGAGTCCGTGCGTATCGCGAACACGGTGTCCGCGTCGATCATTCTTGATTGACGCGACAACACATCCGACGCACTATTCGCGCCCCGCGGCTCGGCGACCCTCGGATCGCGTGCTCGGAGAATGCCGCCGCGCTACGCAGCGACGGCTCGCAGTCTAGCGACCATGCGAGGGGTCCGGAGATTGCGGCGAATGCGGTGGATTCATTGACGTTCCAAGTTGTGAGTGATCGCTTCGCGTCTCGCGATAGCCTGCGAGGTGGGTCGGTGGGCGTAGAGTCATACAGAACTGTCCAATTGTAGTTATACCGACCGAGGAGATTGGAGGAGGTAGACATGGCCAAGTTGTCCGAGGAGATGAAGCAACTCGTAGAGCGGCAACGGTTGGGCTTCGTTGCCACAGTCTGCCCCGACGGCACGCCGAATGTCTCTCCCAAGGGGACGCTCTCCGTCCTGGACGATGGGCACCTTATCTTCGCGGACATCCGTTCGCCCGGGACCGTGTCCAATCTGCGCACGAACCCGAACGTCGAGGTGAACGTGGTCGACCATTTCGTGCGCAAAGGCTACCGGTTCAAGGGCACGGCCCAGGTGCTGGATTCGGGCCCTGATTTCAATCGTCACGTCGAATTCTTCGCCAAGCGCGGGCTGTTTGACGCCCCGCGCAGGATTCGAACGATCGTGATTGTTCGGATCGATCAAGCGCGAGCGCTGATCTCGCCGGGCTACGATCACGTCCCAGACGAGGCCACGGCGCGAGCATATTGGCTCAAGTATTACGTGGGTAAGACTAGTGCAGTATAACTTCACGTTCCAGCAGACCGGGGCTCGCGATGCTCGCCCCAGCTGCTGATCGTGGGCGTTAGCTGCACGAAACTGACCTACTACTCCAAGAGGAGAATCGTCATGAGCAAGGACAAGAAGTTGACCACCAATGCCGGATGCCCAGTTGCCGACAACCAGAACGTCATGACTGCGGGCCCGCGCGGGCCGCAGCTGCTACAAGACGTTTGGTACCTGGAGAAGCTCGCCCACTTCGACCGCGAGGTGATTCCCGAGCGGCGTATGCACGCCAAAGGCTCCGGCGCCTTCGGCACCTTTACCGTAACCCACGACATAACGAGGTACACCCGGGCGAAAATGTTTTCCCAGGTGGGCAAGAAGACCGAGCTGTTTGCCCGCTTCACCACCGTCGCCGGCGAACGCGGTGCCGCCGATGCCGAGCGCGACATCCGCGGTTTCGCCGTCAAATTTTACACCGAGGAAGGCAACTGGGACATGGTGGGCAACAACACGCCGGTGTTCTTCATGCGTGATCCCCTCAAGTTTCCCGACCTCAACCACGCGGTCAAGCGCGACCCGCGCACCAACTTGCGCAGCGCGAAGAACAACTGGGACTTCTGGACTTCGCTGCCCGAAGCGCTGCACCAGATCACCATCGTCATGAGCGACCGCGGCATCCCGGCGACCTACCGCCACATGCACGGCTTCGCCAGCCACACTTTCAGCCTGATCAACGCGAAGAAGGAGCGCTGCTGGGTCAAGTTCCACTTCAAGTCGCAGCAGGGCATCCGGAACCTGACCGACGCGGAAGCCGAGGTGATCATCGGCAGGGATCGCGAGAGCCATCAGCGCGACCTCTACGAGAGCATCGAAAAGGGTGACTTCCCGAAGTGGACGCTCAAGGTACAGATCATGCCCGAAGCCGACGCCGCGAAAGCGCCCTATCACTCCTTCGACCTCACCAAGGTCTGGCGGCACAAGGACTATCCGCTGATCGACGTGGGCGTGATGGAACTGAACCGCAATCCGGAAAACTTCTTCGCCGACGTCGAGCAATCCGCCTTCAATCCGGCCAACGTGCCGCCCGGCATCGGCTTCTCGCCGGACAAGATGCTGCAAGGGCGCCTGTTCGCCTACGGCGACGCGCAGCGCTACCGGCTCGGCGTCAACCACCACTTGATTCCAGTGAATGCGCCGCGCTGCCCGGCGCACAGCTATCACCGCGACGGTGCCATGCGGGTCGACGGCAACCATGGCGCTACCCTGGGCTACGAGCCGAACAGCTACGGCGAGTGGCAGGAGCAGCCGGACTACCGCGAGCCGCCGCTCGGCCTCCAAGGCGCCGCAGACCACTGGAACCACCGCGAGGATGCGGACTACTACTCGCAGCCCGGCGCGCTGTTCCGCCTGATGACTCGGGCACAACAGGACGTTTTGTTCGAGAACACGGCGCGCTCCATAGGTGGTGCACCTCGTGAAATCCAGATCCGCCACATCGGCAATTGCCTCAAAGCCGATCCGGCCTATGGCAAGGGCGTGGCTGCTGCGCTGAAGATTCCATTGAGTGATGTTTCTGCATAGGACCGAGATCGAGAGCCTGAGACTATGAAGCTCAAACCGGGTGACACCGCTCCGGTCATCTCGGCCAGCACGATCCACGGCAAGCCCGTTCGTATCCCGGACCCTGTGATGCGCTACGTGCACCTGCAGTTCCGCCGCTTTGCCGGGTGCCCGGTGTGCAACTTCCACTTGCACAGCCTCAGTAGACGGCACGCCGACATCGAAGCTGCGGGCGTTCACGAAGTCGCCGTCTTCCACTCCTCGCGCGACGAGATGCTGCAGTACCAAGCGCAACTGCCCTTTGATTGCGTCGCGGATCCAAGCAAGACGTTCTACCGCCAGTTTAGCGTCGAGACCTCATTCCTCGCGCCACTGCATCCTGCCGTGCTCTGGGCGGGGTTCCGGGGAGTCCTGACCACAGGGAAGCTCTACAAGAAAGCCGAGAACGGTATCCTGGGTCTGCCCGCGGACTTTCTCATCGATCCGAACGGCAAAGTAGTAGCGTCCCACTACGGCTCGCATGCGTATGACAACTGGGACGCGGATGAGCTGCTGCGCCTGGCCACGTAGCATCGGACTCGCAAATCGTCAGCCTCATCGTTGGACGTGTTTCAAAATGGAGCGATCGATCGGCTGTCCGCGCGATATCTGCGACGAATCGCGAGAACGTCATCAAATCGGGATAGGCAGTTCTTCGACCGGGTGCTATCGGCGCAGCATTCCGTGCGGGCGGTCGTTGGAAGGGAGGAGCACATCAAGACATCCCCGGAACCGAGGCCGGGCTCAACACAACCGAGGTGATCCATGCAGAAGCTCTTCGGAAGGTTCTTCACTGTCGCAGCGTCGGTTCTCGTTTTCGCCGGGCCGGCCGTCGCCACGACGCTGCCCCCGCTCTCGGACTTCGTCGTGTTCGGTGTCACCAAGGTCAAGGTGGGCGATGACTCCTTGATCACCGAAGGAGATGTCGGCGTCGACTTGCAGAACAGCCGATCCGTTCCGACGTCGCTGCAGTTCGGGAATACCGTCTTCATGTCGGACGGGTCGGTCATCGTCTCCGACGTGTGCAAGACCGGCCCGAACACGAGCGTCTCCAGCCTGCTCTTCAACTCCGGTACCTGTTCGTCGCTCACGGCGCCGAACGGCCTCCGTCAACCGCCGGCGAGTACCTTCACCCCGCCGGTGCTGACGACGGTGCCGACGCTGCCGACGTTTCCGAACCTCCCCACGTCTCCGAACCCGACGTTCTCGGGCTCGCCCCCGAATTGCCACGGAACGCTGCCGCGCGGGGCGTACGGCGACGTCTCGGTTCCGGAGAAGTGCGTGCTCGACCTCACCGTGCAAGGCAGCTTCAGTGATCCCACCGGCGCCGACTACGAGTTCGCGAGCCTCTCGATCAAGAAGTTCGCCAAGGTGCTCGTCGACGCGCCGGCGACGATCAACATCAAGGGATCGAGCGCGGGCTCGCTGCTGGTAGGGGAGTTCGGCAACTTCGGGCCGGCGCGCGGCCTGGCGACGACTCCGGCCCCGCGACAGATCCTCGTCAACGTCGGGACCACCCAGATCGTCAACTTCAACGCGGCGACCGACGTCGGCATGCAGCTGAACGCCCCGCTCGCGCAGATCAACCTGCAGCGCGCGACACGCGGCCGGGGGCAGTTCGTGGGAGACTACGTCAACGGCGAGGACACGCTGATCCTGCGCGCCGCCAAGACCGCAGTGGGTCCGGTCGGGAACACCTTCACCACGCTGACGCAGGAAGACTACGGCCAGCCGAACGCGGGACCCGCCAACGATCCGGCGACGGGGCTCGTCACCCTGCACCCAGAGGTGCTCGCGGTCGCCGTCGTCGGCGCTCCCGGCGTTCGTTCCGTACGCGTCCCGGATCAGACGGCACTGGCGTGCTTCCTGCCGACGGCGGGTACGGCGACCGCGCTCTGCGCCCCGGCGAACGTCAACGCGTGCGGCATCACGCCGCAGTTCATGTCGGTCACGGACACCTGTAGCAACGTCGGCGCCGCCATTCCCTACAATCCAAATCCAGGCTCCTCGCAGTGCTTGGACCCGACCGGGTGCTCGGGCGGGCAGGGGAGCGGCACCCTCGCCGGGGAAACGATCGCGGCCAAGCTCAACGTCCAGCTGTCGACGCTCGGAGCGTTCGGCGCCGATCGCACCGGACTCGGAGACTTCATCCTGCCGGTTCCCGTCTGCACGGGCAGCAACTGCGTCGCCAACCTCTGCACCGCCACGAATTGTCCGACCGGTCGCTCGCTCGATACGACCGGCATGATGTGGCAGGGCCTCGCCGCCGGCATCGAGAACGGTCAGATGACCGTCAACGACCTCATCGCGATGGCCGATCAGATTCTCAGTGCCGACTGCGGCAGCGCCGGATCCTGCACGAACACGTGCGGCACGGCGTTCGCGCCCCCGGATCCGATCAGGGTCTGTGACGTCGCGGGGGCGCTCGACGCGGTCAACGGGTGCTTCCATGGAGGGGACACGTTGATCCCGTGCCCCGCGCCCTAGGGGGGTCCGCGGCGCGCGCGCGACGTTCAGGCGTCAGCGCGCGCGTCGCGGCTGCGCGACAGCCTAGCGGATCCCGTCGGCGATCGCCTGGAAGACCTGCGGCCACATGAAGGAGGCGATGCCCCATCTGTCGCCGGTCCGGACGATGACGAGCCCGCGTTTGGGGTAGACGTAGATGAACTGGCCGTGGGCGCCGATCGCCGTGAAGGCGTAGTCGTTCCGCCCGCGCGCGATTCCCCACCAGTGATATTTGTAATAGCCGCCGATGTCCTTCCACTCGGATAGGATCCGCCACGGACGTCGGTCGTCGGGATTCTCGGTCGTCGACTCGCGCACCCAGTGCTTGGGGACGATCTGCTTGCCGTTCCAATCGCCGTCGTTCAGGTAGAGTTGCCCGAGCTTCGCATAGTCGATCGCGCGCGCATTGATGCCGTTGGCCATCAATTCGAATTGGTCGTGGTCGCCGTCGAGGCACCACGACGCCGAGAACTCCATCCCCAGGGGCTGCCATAGTTGTTCCTGCAAGAGCTGCGAGGGAGTGCGATGCGTAGCTCTTTCCAGGATCATCCCCAGGAGCACCGTGTTGTAGTTGTTGTAGAGGAACGAACGTCCGGGCGGCTCATGCAAGGTCATGGTCACGACCAACGCCCGGAGATTCGGCGACAACGTGAACAGCGGCTCGTCGTCCCATGGAAAGTGATTGCGCGTGTAGTCGAGTCCCGACCCCATGGTGAGCAGGTCGCGGAGCGTGACGGCGCCGAAGCCGTTGGGCTCGAGTTCCGGTAGGTAGCGCGTGACCGGGTCGTCGACGCTCTTGATGTGGCCGTCGTCGATCGCGATGCCGATCAAGGCCGAGGTGAACGACTTCGCGACCGACTGCGAGACGCACGGCGAGTCGCGCTGATGGCCGTTCAGGTAGCGTTCGTAGACGAGCGCGCCGTCTTTCACGACGATGAAGGACGTCGAACCGGTGGACGTCAGGAAGGAGGCGAGATCGTCGCGGACGGTCCTGTCGCCGTCGCGATACGCGACGGTCGCGGGCATCGTGAGTCCGGGATTGGCGGCGAAGTGAAAGGCGGGCGGCGCGATCTCGATCGTGCGAACGGGATAGCGGTCGGATTCGTCGATCAGGGGATCGATGCCGCGTGCCTCGCGGATGAAGAAGACCGGACCCCAGACGACGTACCGATAGAGATATTCCGCCGAGAGCCATCGGGCCGAGGGCCCCAAGCGGCCGGCGGTCGCGAGCGCGGCGACGAGCACGAGACCGAAGACGAGCGCGCGCCGTGCTCGTCGTCCCATCGCTACGCGCTCGCTACCATGCCGAGCAGCGCGCGCGCCAGCGGGATGGGGCGGACGAGACAATGGTAGACCAGCATCGTGATCGGCACCGCGGTCGCAAGCAGGAGCGTGAACTTCGCGGCGATGCCGACGTGGAGCTGGACGATGAAGTAGCCGAGCAGAACGATGGCGAGCTGGTGGAGGACGTAGACGGGCAGCGACGATTCGGCCAGGTAGTCGCGCGCCGGGCTCGTGAAGGAGAGGGAGCGGCGGGCGACGCCGAGGATCGCGATGACGAGGCAGTAGCCGGCGAGCGCGCTCAGGACCTGCAGCGGCAGCGCGCTCGCGACACTCGGCCAGGTCGGCTCCACCGGCCAGACGATGCCGCCGCGCGCGTGCCATCCCGCGAGCATCGCCGTCACGGCGGCGAGCCCGATCACGCCGGCGCGCTTCCACTCGCGGTCGATGATCTCCTCCCAGGCCGGCCAGCGCGCGAGTACGAACCCGAGGATGAAGAAGAGGCTGTAGTAGGTGAGGTTCGCCCAGTCGTCGTAGAGGTTCTGCACGCCCGGCCACCTGAAGCGGAGCGTCGTCTGGATCACCACCAACGGGAGCAGCGGCAGGTAGAGACGCGCGACCGAGGCGCCGGCGAGCCACCGACCGGGTCGCCGGATGAGGCGTGCGAAGAGCGGCGTGTAGAGCAACGTGAACGTGAAGAGGTAGAGCAGAAACCACAAGTGCGACCAGGTGAAGCGATCCACGCGCGTGTAGAAGGTGGGGAGGAACTGGAGAAACGTTTCGTCATAGCGCCCCACGAGCGGCGCGGCCCCCGTGGCGGTGATCGAGAGGCCGGAGCAGAGCTCCGCGTACTTGAGGAACGGGCACAGGAGGAGCGCCCCCGCCACGAACGGCACCAACACCCGGCGCACCCGCTCTTTGAGGAAGCTCGCCGCGCCCCGGCGCGTCAGGGAAGCGTACACCGACCAGCCGGCGAGGACGAAGAAGAGCGGCATGTGCCATTGGTGGATGAACGCCGTGAAGAAATCCAACCCCGGTGAGAGCTCGGCGTTCTTGACGTGGTAGATCGGCACGTCGTCGAACGTCTTCGCGACGTGGTACGGAAACAAGAGATACGTGGCGAGGATGCGGAGCCAGTCGAGGTCGTGGCGGCGTGCCGTTGAACCTGGCGTGGAGGGCATCATGTGTTGCAGGGTACGTTGCCGTCGCATCCGTGTCCCTCAGGAAATCTGATGATTTCCTGAGGGAGACGAGCTACGGGATCTGAACCATGATCGCGGGAGAAGGCACCCAGCTGATTCACCGCCCGGCGAAGGACATCTGCGAGTTCGTCCTCGACTTCGAGAAGTACAAGCGAGCGGACCTCAAGATCGCCGCCGTCCATTCCGTCACCTGGCACGGCGACCATGCCGAGGTTCACTACAGCGGGCGGTTCCGCGGCATGACGACCCCTGCCGTTCGGCAGATCATCACCGTTCAGCCGTACCGTCGGATCGACGTCCGGTCGATACCGGGAAGCCTCGCCCATTTCTTGAGCGGCTTTCACGGTATGTTCACGCTGGAGGAGCTCGGCAATGGTGACACGCGCGTCTTCCATCGCGAGGAGTTCGTCTTCCGGCCGCCGCTCGAGTGGCTCATCGAGCCGCTCCTCCGGGACTGGCTCGCGGACGATACGCGGCAAGAAGTCTTGCGGCTCAAGACCCTACTCGAGGCGACCCCGAACACGTATTGAGGGCCCATGCTGTACATGATCGTCGAGCACTTTCGTGACGGAGACCCGCTGCCGGTCTACCGCCGCTTTCAGGAGCAGGGCCGCATGGCGCCGGACGGTCTTCGCTACGTGGCGAGTTGGGTCACGGACGACCTCCGCCGCTGCTTCCAGATCATGGAATGCGACGATCCGACGCTGCTGACGCAGTGGACGGCCCGCTGGGAGGATGTGATCGAGTTCGAGATCGTCCCGGTGATCACCTCGGCCGAAGCGGTGGCCGCAGTCGCTCCGCGGCTGACCCGCGGGAGCGCAGGATCCGGTGAGAGCCGCGTGACGATGGCGGACGCGAAGCCGAACTTCTGGCACAGCGGCGAGCAATGCTGGGCATGCCGTGTCCTCACGGGCGGCTCCCCGGCCTCGATCGTGGTGGACGACGATCAGGTTCTCGCCGTGATCAATCCCCTTCCGCTGAATCCGGGCCACACGCTCGTCCTGCCACGGCAGCACATCAAGAACGTGTACGAGATGCCTGATGAACTCGCCGGACCGATCCTCTCCACCGCGACGCGCGTCGCCCGCGCCATGAAGCGCGCCCTTCGCGCGGACGGCGTCACGTTGCGGCAGAACAACGACCGCGCCAGTGACCAGCACCTCTTCCACTTTCATCTGCACGTGATTCCCCGCTTTGTCGGTGACGGAGATCGGTTCAACTCCGAACCGAAGCTCACCAGCCAGGACGAACAAGACGGTCTCGCGGCCCGCCTCCGCGCGGCGCTCGATCCCTGACGTCCGATGCCCGGCACGCTCTTCCTCGTCGCGACGCCGATCGGCAACCTCGAGGACGTGACGGCGCGCGCCGTCCGCATCCTGGGGGCGGTCGATCTCGTCGCCGCCGAGGACACGCGGCGCACGGGGCGGCTCTTGCAGCACCTCGGGATCACGAAGCCGCTGCGGAGCTACTACGATGCGGTGGAGGAGGCACGTGCGCCAGGGCTGGTGCGCGAGCTGCTTGCGGGGAAGAGCGTCGCGCTCGTCTCCGACGCCGGGACGCCGGGGATCGCCGACCCCGGCTATCGCCTGGTGCGGGCGGCGATCGCCGCCGGCATCGTCGTCGTGCCGATTCCCGGGCCGTCGGCGATCGCGGCGTTTCTGCCGGTGTCGGGGCTGCCGGCGGACCGCTTCGTCTTCGAAGGGTTCTTGCCGGCACGCCGCGGCGAGCGGCGGCGGCGGCTCGCGGCGCTCGCGGGTGAGCGCCGTACGCTGGTCTTCTACGAGAGCGGCCGGCGGCTCGCGGGCGCGCTCGGCGACCTCGCGGAGATCTTCGGCCCGCGGCCGGCGGCGATCGGTCGCGAGCTCACGAAGCTGCACGAGGAAATCGTGCGCGACGATCTCGTCGCGCTCGCGACGCGCTACGACGGCAGCGTCGTGCGGGGCGAGATCGTCCTCGCGGTCGGCGGCTCGCCGGAGACGGCGGCACCGGTCGTCGCGGAGGACCTCGAGGACGAGATCCGCCGCCGGCGCGCCGCGGGAGAAACGGTGCGCGACCTCGCCGCGGCGATCGCGTCCGCACGCGGCGTCAACCGCCGCGCCGTGTATCGCCTGGCGCTCACGCTCGAGCGCCAGCGGCGCTGAGGGTGGACGCGTCCGGCCGGACGCGCCGCGCTACTCGCCGACGGCGAAGAGCGTGGCGTCGTTGATCGCGTAGACGGCGCCGTCCGGGCCGACGATCGTCGGCGTGTAGGCCTCGCCGAGGCCGGCGGTGAGCGTGATCGACTGCGCGAGCGTTCCCGTCGTCGTGTCCCAACGGTAGAGCATGCCGTCTTCGTTGTTGACGAGGACGGCGTGGGTGATCGGGTCGACGGCGGCGGTATTGATGCACCATTCGCGCACCGCGCCCGGGAGTCCGGGGAACTCGGGATCCGGCGTCGGTCCGGCGACCGTCAGGATCTCGCGCATCACGGCGATGCCGGAGATCGGATCGGTCATCGAGGCGTTGGGATCGAGAACGGCGATGCGGTTCACGCCCGTGCCGCCGGCTACTGCGTAGTCGTTGTACTTCGTCATCAGCAGATACGAGGAGGCGCCGGCGTAGCCGGGCACCATCACCGCGGGCACGATCGAGGGCGTGTCGTCCCAACCGAAGGCGCCGATTGCACCCTTCGGATTGAGCGAGCGATCGAAGTGCAGGAGCCAGCCGCGCCCGTGATGGGAGAAGAACGGGCTCTCGAGGACGCCGAAGTAGACGTCGCCGTCGGGGCCGACCGTCGGCGACGCGGTGGCGTCGTCGTGGACGTCGGCATCGAGGCCGGTGGCAGGATCCTTCAGGCGGACGGCGGCGAGGGTTGCGAGCGTGCGCGCGTCGAGCGCGAGCAGGTACCCGGTGGCGGCTCCCGAGCCGGTGCCGTCGCTTACCGCGACGTAGAGAATACGCTGATCGACACTGAGCGCGGACGCGCTGCTGTGCGCGACCTTGGTGATCGAGGTGTCGCCGGCGGCCGTCGCCGCGGCTACCCAGCGGCCACGGCCGCCATTGGTGACGCGGGCGATGCCGCTTTCCAAAGCGAGCGGTGTCGCGTCCGTCACCTGGAAACCGAAGAAGATCGTGCCGTGCCTATCGGCGACGAGCGGCGTGTTGATGAAGACGCCGGCGTCGTAGGGCGCGGGAGCGGCGGCGTACGCCTCGGCGCCGTAGAAGACACGCTGGCGCACCCTGGCGCGTGCCGGGCGATCGACCCGCGTCCGCGCGGAGAGCGTACCGCCACGTCCCGGCACCCAGAGCTTACTGCGTCCGAGGACCGGCCCGAAGCTCGGGACCCAGTTGTGTGGCGGAAGGACGTAGTCGCTCGTCTGCGTCCACAGCAGCGTGCCGTCGCTGCCGCGCCGGCCCTCGACTTCGAAGCCGTCGGTGGCGCCGACTTTGACCGGGATGACGACGGTGTTCGCGCGGGTGACGAGCGGCGAGCCGTAGTGGATCAGGAGATCGTTGCCGCTGTACTGCGGCGCGAGATCGACGGGGGTCTGCCAGCGGATGCGGTCGAGCGATTGCGCGGCGACCTTGGCGATCGCCGTGTGCTGCGCATCGCCGCCGTAGCCGAGCCATCCGGCGATCGTCTTGGCGGCGGCGGCGCGTGTGAGCGCGACGATCGCGAGCAGCTGCAGGATCGCGATCAGACGTGTCGAGGGCCGCGATCTGCGGGCGGTCATGCGCGGATCGGGTAGCGCAGGTCGGTCGCGGGCGCAAACCGTGGGCGCGCCGCGCGCGCTCCTCAGTCCGCCTTGTCCTTGAACTGACCCGGCGGACCGGCGGTGTCCCGCGATGCCGGTGCGTCGTAGGTTGCCTCCCAGCACGTGCCGCTGCTGTTCTTCAGCTGCACGACGACCGGCTGCGCGAGCGGGAAGCTCGCGGGCATGTCGAGGTTCGCGCCCTTGCCGCGTATGGCGATCCTGGCGGTCCCGGGCGTGAGCCCCGCCTTGAGGACGATCCTCCCGAGCCCGAGCGGTGTGAGATCGCGGTTGGTGTACGTGAAGCCGCTCGTTTTCTCTTTCCAGCACGGCTTCGGGCGTGAGAGGTGGCAGAGGCCGCCCGCGGGCGCGGTCGCATGCATGATCAGGCTCGGCGTGCCGTCGTAGACGCAGAGCTCGTAGGTGTCGGTCGACAGCGGATCGCCGAAGTCCGCCTTCGACGTCGTCGATCCTTTCAGCCACTTCCAATCGAGGAGATTCCGCTGGGCGGGTGTCGTGTCCTTGAGTGTGAACAGCGCCCGCTGCGCCACCGCCGGCGTCCGGCAGTCGGTGTCCGGTGTCGTCCCGCAGAGGGGGGTGGGCAGCGCCGTCGGCGCCTCGCTGGCGACGGGTGTCGCGGTGGCGCCCGAACTCGGGGTCGGCATCGCGGTCGAGCTCGGCGTTGCGGCCGACGTCGACGTCGAGGTCGCCGTCGGCGTGTCCGTGGGCGTCGGACTCGGTGTCGCGGAAGGCGTCGCCGAGAACGTCGCGGTGTCACCGGGTGTCGGAGTATCGGCGAGCGTCGAGGTGTCGGCGGGCGTCGGTGTATCGGTCGGCGTCGCGATCGAGGTGTCGATGGGGGTCGGCGTCGCGGTCGACGTCACGACGGGCGGCGGCGTCGATGTCGCGGTCGCAGTGGTGGTCGGCGGCGGCGTCGCGGTGGCGGTGAGCGTCGGCGTCACCGTCCGCGTCGGCGTGACGGTCGGAGTCGCCGTTCGCGTCGGCGTCGACGTGGGCGTCACCGTCGGGGTCGCGGTGCGAGTCGCCGTCGGCGTCGATGTCGGCGTGGCAGTGCGGGTCGCCGTCGCCGTGGGGGTCGGCGTGGCGGTACGGGTCGGCGTCGCCGTGCGCGTCGGCGTGGCGGTGCGGGTCGGTGTCGGCGTCGGCGTCGGATCCGCCGACGTGTGCCATCCGCTGTCGCGCAGCGCCGGGAGCGTCAGGCCGACATCGTGGAGGGGACCGGTGTACGAGGGCTCCATCAGCTCGCTGGGGGTGACCGTGACGTCGAAGTGCGACACCGACGATCCCGGCTCCTGCGGATTGGGCGCGTAGACGTGGACGTGACCGCTCGGCCCGACGCCGCTCGTCAGCGAGCCGCTCGCCGCGACGACGAGCGCGCCCGTCCAGTGCAGGTTGCCGCTGTCGATGCTCGCGCTCACCCGCTCGGCGTTGCTCATCGCCGGGTAGAGCTTGCCGGTCGCGTGGTCCTCGAGGGAGCGCATGTACGCGTCGTCGAATCCGGAGAGCTTGGCGCCGGTCGAGAGGGTCACGAAGCTGGTGAAGCCGAGACCGTGTCCGAGCTCGTGCAGCACGATGGTGACGAAATCGATCTCTCCGCCGGGCGGGCTGGCGTCGTAGCCGTAGTAGAACGTGCTGGGGAACGCGCAGGTGGTGCCGATCGTGCTGTTGAAGGTGGCGCTGATGTCGTCGGCGGCGGCGTTCAAGTCGATACCGGCGAGGCTGTTCGCGAGCGCCCCCGCGTACCAGGTGCTCGCGACCGGCGCACCGGCGAAATCGCGAAAGACGTTTACGGGGCCCGCCTGTCCGAGGATGGCGCTCGACGCGTTGCACGTGAGTGCCGTGAAGCTCGAGCCGACGCGGATCTCGACGCTACTATCGAGGAGCGTGCCCCAAATGTCCGCCGCGTACTGCATCGCGTTCAGCCGCTGCGCGCCGAGCGTGGTGCCGGGATTGCCGCCGACCGGCGCCACGGGCGTGGGATCGTTCAGCCCGGCGCCGGCGCCGTCCAGGTCGATGATGGTGAGCGTCGCCGCGGCGTGCGCGCGCAGCGGGACCAGGGTGACGACCAGCGCCGCGACGACGGCGGCGACGACGCGCCGGGCGCGCGGCGTCGGCGCGGCGCGATCCGTGACCGGCTCGATCCGGTCGGTCGCGGCGGCGCTCACCGCGGCGCGTCCGTGGAGGAGCGGCAGCGCGTGCCGACCCGCCCGCTATCATCGACCGTCGCCGTGATCGCGGACTGGAAGCTCCCGCGCAGGTCGATCATCACGCCGCCGGCGTCGCTCGGGCCCGGGGTCTCGACCAGCGTCTCCGCCGCCGCGCCGAGTGCGCGCGTCGCGGGCGGGAGCGTGGTGCCGGCCGGCGGCGCGGTGAACGCGCCGGTCGCGGGATCGCGATAGACGCGCATACCGGGCTGCGACGCGCGCGCCGCGACCGCGCTGCCGTCGAGCGCGGGCGCTTCCCCCGCGTCGCCGGCGCCGGCGGACGGCGCGACGACAAGGGTCGTCGCGAGCGCCAGCGTCGCCAGCAGGCGGCGACGCGTGTCGGACGCCGCGACAATTCGCATGGTGCTCGTGTCGCTCACTCCTTCGAGAAAAGATCGGCGGCGTCGCTGTGAAACTTGAGCAGCGCGCGGCGCGGGCACGCTCGCTGTCCGGCGCGAGCGGTGTCGTGCGCAAGCCGCGAAGCAAAGCGCGCTGCATCACGACGCGGCGCTGGCCTCGGCTGCCGCATCCGCTATGCTCTTCCGTCACCATGCCCGCTCCGATCATCGAAGTCGCCGGTCTCCGCAAGCGCTACGGCACGTCCGAGGTGGTGTGCGGCGTCGACTTCACCGTCGAGGCGAGCGAGTGCTTCGGCCTCCTCGGCCCGAACGGCGCCGGCAAG
The DNA here is from genome assembly GCA_041476145.1 of Binatia bacterium. GTDB lineage: Bacteria > Desulfobacterota > Binatia > UTPRO1 > UTPRO1 > DP-19. The sequence goes on along the minus strand of JBGOSW010000022.1, from coordinate 15,808 downwards.
ACGACGACCATTCGGATGATCACCTGCTTCTCGCCGATGACCGCCGGCCGCCTGCGCGTGTTCGGCTTGCCCGTCGAGCCCGCCAACTACCGCGCGATCAAGACGCGCCTCGGCCTCGCACCGCAGGAGGAGAACCTCGACCCCGACCTGAGCGTGGAGATGAACCTGCTCGTCTACGCGAGCTACTTCGGGATCGCGCGCGCCGAGGCGCGTGCGCGCGTCCGCGAGTTGCTGGCGTTCGCGGCCTTGACGGAGAAGGCGACGGCGCGCATCGGCACGCTCTCCGGCGGGATGAAGCGCCGGCTCGTGCTGGCGCGCGCGCTCGTCAACCGCCCCGAGCTGCTGGTGCTCGACGAGCCGACCACCGGCCTCGATCCGCAGGCGCGGCATCTCGTCTGGGAGCGCCTGCGCGAGCTCAAGCGCAGCGGCGTCGCCATGCTGCTCACCACCCACTACATGGAGGAGGCGGCGCAGCTCTGCGACCGTCTCGTCGTCATGGACCACGGCCGCATCGTCACCGAGGGCGCGCCGGCCGCGCTCATCGAGCGCCACGTCGGGCGTGAGGTCATCGAGGTCGCGACCGGCGACGACCCGGCGCGGCGGGCGCGCGTGCTCGAGCTCGTGCGGCCGCACGGCGGCCGCGTCGAGGCGCTCGCCGATGCGGTGGTGATCCACGCCAACGGCGATGTCGACGTGCGCGGGATGCTGGCCGCGCTCGCCGGCGAGGAGCTGGTGCATCGTCGCGCCACGCTCGAGGACGTCTTCTTGACGCTCACCGGTCGCGAGCTGCGCGAATGAGCGTCGCGACGAAGGCGACGGCCCGGCGCGCGTCCCTCGGCCTCTTCGCGGGCGCCTTCCGCGTCTGGCGACGCGACATGGAGAGTTGGCGGAAGTACTACCGCTCGTCGCTCGTCGGCGCCCTCGGCGAGCCCATCCTGTCGCTGATCGCGATCGGCTACGGCCTCGGCAAGTTCGTCGATCTCGGCGGCGTCAGTTACGCCGAGTTCCTGGCGCCGGGGATCCTCGCGTCGGCGGCGATGAACGCCGCGAGTTTCGAGGCGACCTTCGGCTCGTTCACGCGCATGACCGAACAGAAGACCTACGACGCCATCCTCGCGACGCCGATCGGCATCCGCGAGCTGGTCGCCGGCGACGTCCTGTGGGCGGCCTCCAAATCGCTGCTCTCGAGTGTCGCCGTGCTGGTGGTCGCGACGTGCGCCGGGCTGGTGCACAGCGCGTGGGCGCTGGTGCTGCCGGCGGTGGCGCTCCTGATCGGCGTCGTCTTCGGCGCCATGGGGCTGGTCGTTGCGTCGCGTGCCCAGGCGTACGACTTCTTCACCTACTACTTCACACTGGTGATCACCGTCATGTACCTCTTCTCCGGCGTCTTCTTCCCGATCGAGAGCCTGCCGGCGTGGGCACGCGCGGTCGCCTGGGGCATGCCGCTCACGCATGCGGTCACGATCGTCCGTGCGTGCATGGCGGGACGGGTGGGGCCGGTGCTCTTCGTCCACGTCGGCGTCCTCATCCTGATGATCGGGCTCGCCTACGCGATGGCGGTGCGTTGGGTGGGGCGGCGCCTGATCGCGTGAGCGGCTACGTGAAAAGGGCGCGGCGACGGGTGCCGGGCGGCCGGCGGCGCTTCCTCGCGCAAGCGACGGTGGTCGCGCGCGTCTACGTCGGGTACAAGGCGATTCAGCTCGCGTACCGTCTCGGCGACCGCCGGACGGCGGCACGCCTCGAACGGCATCACCGGCGGAGCGCGGAAGCGATCCGCCGCCTCGCGGTGCGGCTCGAGGGCCTGCCGATCAAGGTATGCCAGTTCCTCGGCTCGCGCGCCGACATCCTGCCGGAGGCGTACGTCGAGGTGCTGTCGACGTTGCAAGACCGGGTGCCGCCGCGGCCGCTCGCCGCGTTCATGCCGATGCTGCGCGCCGAGCTCGGGCGCGCGCCCGACGAGATCTTCGCCGAGCTCGACGCGATCCCGCTCGCCGCGGCGTCGCTGGCGCAGGTGCACCGCGGCCGCCTGCGCGACGGTCGCGAGGTGGCGGTGAAGATCCAATATCCCGACATCGCCGCGCTCGTCGCCGTCGACCTCCGCAACTTCGCCTTCTTGGTGCGCGTCCTCGCGCGCCTCGAGCGCGACCTCGACTTCCAAGTCCTGATCGATGAGGTCGAGAAATACGTGCCGCTCGAGCTCGACTTCGTCCACGAGGCGGCGAACGCCGCGCGCATGCGGGCGAGCCTCGCGGGTCGCGCCGACGTTTTGGTGCCGGCGGTGGTCTCCGAGTTCAGCACGGGTCGTGTTCTCGTGATGGACTACATGCCCGGCGTCCGCGTCACCGACGTCGAGGGTCTGCGCGCGCTCGGCGTCGATCCCGCCGACGTCGCGCAGCGGCTGATCGACGTCTTCTGCGAGCAGATCCTGGTGCACGGCTTCTTCCACGCCGACCCGCATCCCGGGAACATCCTCGTGCAGCCCGGGCCGCGCCTCGTGCTCCTCGACTTCGGGCTCGCGAAGGCCCTGCCGCCGGTGTTCCGCACGGGTATCGCGCGCCTCACGATCGCGATCGTGTCCGGCGATCGCGCCGCCGTCGCCGCCGCGTTCCGCGCGCTCGGCTTTCGCACCCGCGACGCGTCGGACGAGAGCCTGTGGTGCCTGGGCGAGGCGTTTCTCGGCTGGGCGATCCGCAACCGCCGCTCCTACGCCGACCCGGCGATGATCGCGCGCTTCGGCGCCGACATGCCGCGCATCATGCGCGCCAACCCCGTCGTCGAGGTGCCGAGCGACGTGCTGCTGGTGGGACGCGTCCTCGGTCTGCTCTCCGGCATCGGCAAGCAGCTCGGCTCGCAGGTGGACATCGCGGCGACGCTGCTTCCGTATCTCACCGCCGCCGGCGGAACGGGGAGCCCCATGGCCTATGGTACGAGTGAAAGCGGCCGGTCATAGCGCTCACCGACGCGGATGGCGCCGAAGTCGCGATGATCCGTCGTGAGGATTCGGTACACGCGACGACGCTCGGCGACGGCCGCCACGGTGCCGTCCACGAGCCCGAGATCGAGGGCCGCGAACTTCGCGTCGAAGTGCAACGCTCTCACGATGTCCGTGGGCAGCACCGCCTCGAACTCGTAGGTGGTGGCCGGGTCGAATAGCTCCGCCACGAGCTTGCGCATGGCGGGGCGTTCGTTGCGCAAGAAGTAGTCGACTTCGGTCAAGACCAGCGCCGGGACGATCACGAACGACGCGCTCGTCAGCGCGCTCGCAAACGCGGGCCAGGACGGACGACCGTTGCGCTTCCTAGCGAGAGCCCGCAGAAGACCGCCGGTGTCAGCGACGAGCCCGGCGGTCACTCCTCGATATCCCGGAACAACTCCGCTTCGTCTCCCAGCTTGGGAGCGGTCGAGACGAAGAGGCCGGTCGAGGGCGGTCGGCGGTCCTTGTAGTAGCGTGCCGCCACGAGTCGGAGTCCTCTGCGGATCAGATCGGCCGTGGCCACACCATCTGCTCGGGCGCGGGCGAGCGCCGCTGCGTCCTCGGCGTCCAGTCGTACCGTGGTAGAGGTCTTGCGTGCCATACACATGACATACGTAGGCCAAGTCTCTCGAGTCAAGGACGCTTCAGTGCCGGGAGTGATTCCGCCGATGACGAGCGCCGATCGCGTGCCCGCGCCGCGCTAGTAGCGGATCTCGAAGCCGAAGAGCTCGCGAGAAGTGGGCTCCGGGCGCTCGGCGACGTCGACGACGCGCGCGCCGGGCGGCCCTGTTCGGCACCAATCCGCGACTGCGCGAACCGCCGCGGCGTCACCCTCGACGACTGCTTCGACGCCGCCGTCGGCGAGATTCCGCACCCAGCCGCGCACGCCGCGCCGCCGCGCCTCGGCTTGCATGGCGCCGCGATACCAGACGCCCTGCACGCGTCCGGTGATGTGAAGATGCAGGCGCACGCGGGTGTGATCTTCGCGCGTCGACACGGCGATCGCTACGCGCGCGCCGGTGTCCCGAGGAGCGCGAGGAACGCGGCCTCGTCGAGCACCGGGGTGCCGAGCTTCTTCGCCTTGGCGAGCTTCGAGCCCGGGTCGGCGCCGGCGACGACGTAGTCCGTCTGCGTGCTGACGCCGCTGCCGACGCGGCCGCCGGCGGCGACGATGCGACGCTCCGCCTCGCCGCGCGTCAACGTCTCGAGCGCGCCGGTGAGGACGATCGTCTTGCCGGCGAGGGCGCCGGTCGGTGCCGCCGGCGCCTGCGGCGCGACGCCGGCGGCGCGGAGACGGGCGACGACCTTCTGATTCTGCCGCTCGCGCGCGAAGCGGCGCACGCTCGCGGCGACCTCCGGTCCGATGCCGTGGACCGCGAGCAGATCCTCCTCGCTCGCGCGCATGATCGCGTCGACGTCGCGGAAGCGGTCGGCCAGCACCTGCGCCAGATGCTCGCCGACGTGACGGATGCCGAGCGCGTAGAGGAAGCGGTCGAGCGGCGGCCGCTTGCTGCGCTCGATCGCGGCGACGACGTTCGCCGCCGACTTCTCGGCCATACGCTCGAGGCCGGCGAGCTGCTCGGTCGTGAGGGCGTAGAGGTCGGCGAAGTCGTGCACCAGGTCGCGCTCGACGAGCTGGTCGACGAGCTTCTCGCCGAGGCCGTCGATGTCGAGGGCGTTGCGTGACGCGAAGTGGCGGAGGCGCGACTTGCGCTGCGCCGGACAGGCGGCGTTGATGCAGCGGTACGCGGCCTCGTCCTCCTCGCGCACCACCCGTCCGCCGCAGACCGGGCATTTCTTCGGCATTTCGAACTTCGACCGGCGGCGTTTTCCCCGCTGTCGGAGAACGCGCACGACGTACGGGATGACGTCGCCGGCGCGCTCGAGGAGGACGGTGTCGCCGACACGGACGTCCTTGCGCGTGATCTCGTCCATGTTGTGGAGGGAAGCATTGCGTACGGTCACACCGCCGACGGCGACCGGCTCGAGGACGGCGATCGGCGTCACGGTGCCGAGGCGGCCGACCGACGGCTCGATCTTGAGGACCTTGGTCTCCGCTTGCTGCGCCTTGAACTTGTAGGCGATCGCCCAGCGCGGCGAGCGCGAGACCTGGCCGAGCCGCTCCTGGAGCGCCAGCTCGTCGACCTTGAGGACGACGCCGTCGATCTCGTGCGCCAGGCGCTCGCGCGCCGCGGCGAGCTCCTGGTAACGGGCGAGCGCCGCGGCGACGTCGTCGCAGTGCCGATTCTCGTCGCTCACCGGCAGGCCCCAGGCGCCGAGCGTCGCGAGGAACTCCCACTGGCTGGTGAAGCGGATGCCCGTGATCGTGCCGGCGCTGTGACAGAAGATCTCGAGCGGGCGCCCCGCCGTGATGCGCGAGTCGAGCTGGCGCAGCGAACCGGCGGCGGCATTGCGCGGGTTGGCGAAGAGCGGCTCGCCGCGCTCGGCGCGGTCGGCGTTCAGGCGCTGGAAGCCGGCCTTCGAGAGCAGCACCTCGGCGCGCACCTCGAGACGATCGGGGATCGGCGGCGCGCCGCGCGCCGCGTGCAAAGCCAACGGCACGCTACGGACGGTGCGGAGATTGGCGGTCACGTCCTCGCCGGTGGTGCCGTCACCGCGCGTCGAGCCGACGACCAGCCGAGCCTGCTCGTACACCAACTCGACGGCGACGCCGTCGAACTTCGGCTCGGCGACGTAGGCGATCGCGTCGTCGCTGCGCAGCGTGCGGTGCATGCGGCGATCGAACTCGCGCACCTCCTCCTCGTTCATCGCGTTCGCGAGCGACAGCATCGGGAGCGTGTGCCGCACGGTCGTGAAGCGCTCCGCGGGCGGCGCGCCGACCCGCTCGGTCGGCGACTCGGCGCTGCGCACGCCGGGATGCTTCGCCTCGAGTTCCTGCAGTCGACGGAAGAGCGCGTCGTACTCGGCGTCCGAGATCTCGGGGGCGTCGTGCTCGTAGTAGCGTTGGTTGTGATGGACGATCTCCCGCCGCAGACGCTCGACCTCGCGCCGGACCTCGACGGGAACCGTCACCGCGTGCTCCGCCATCGTTGGAGAAATGGCGGTGGTGGGGTTGGATTGCAAGGCTGCGCAGGGCAAGATCACCCGTTTCCCACGGGTGAAGGAGGGCGGATGATCCGAATGACGGTCGTACTCGTCGTGCTCGCGGCAGCCGGCATCGCCGCGCCGAGCGCCGCCGCAGCGGTCGTGGTGGTGCCGGGGGCGGCGACGCCGGCGAGCGGCGGGGTGCGACTCGACGTCGCGCGTAGCACGCTCGCGAACGGTCTCACGGTGTTGGTGCACGAGGATCGCTCCGCACCGGTCGTCAGCACGTACCTCTTCTACCGCTCCGGCTCACGGAACGAGCGGCCCGGCCGCACCGGCATCGCCCACCTCTTCGAGCACATGATGTTCAACGGCGGCGCGCACACCGAGGGCAAGTTCGACGAGATCATCGAGACCAACGGCGGCTCGACCAACGGCTACACGACGCGCGACTTCACCGCCTACATGGAGAGCTTCCCGGCGCCGGCCCTGGAGCGGGTGCTGTGGACCGAGGCCGACCGCATGCGCGCGCTCGCCATCACGCCCAAGAACCTCGAGCAGGAGCGCGGCATCGTGAAGGAGGAGCGGCGGCTGCGCGTCGACAACGATCCGGGCGGGAAGCTCGACGAGGAGCTCTACCTCGCCGCCTACGTCGCCAGCACGTATCGCTGGAACCCGGTCGGGTTCATGGCCGACCTCGACTTGATCACCCTCGAGGACGCGAAGGAGTATTTTCGCGTCCACTACGCGCCGAACAACGCCACGCTCGTCCTCGCGGGCGCGGTGGCGCCGGCGGAGGGCTTCGCGCTCGCCGAGCGCTACTTCGGAGCGATTCCCGCGCAGGAGCCGCCGCCGAAGATCGTCGACGACGAGCCGCCACAGAGCGGTCCGAAGCTGATCCGCTTCCGCCAACCGGCGGAGCTGCCGGCGCTGGCGATCGCCTATCACGCGGTCGCGGCGACCCATCCGGACCGGCCGGCGCTCGACGTCCTGCAGTTCGTCTTGTCGCAAGGCGAGAGCTCGCGACTCTACCGCGCCCTGGTGCGCGGCCCCGCGCTCGCCACCACGGTCGATGTCAGCTTCGAGTCGGCGATCGGTGCCGAGCTCTTCTGGTTCTACGCGCAGGCCCGCCCCGGAAAATCGCTCGACGCGGTGAAGGCGGCGATCCTGCACGAGATCGCCGCGGCGCGCGCTCGGCCGCCGGACGCGCGCGAGCTGCGGAAGGCGAAAAATCTCCTGCAGGCGGGCTACGTGCGCGGCTTGAAGACGGTCTCGGGCAAGGCCAACCAGATCGGCTTCTACGAGACCGTGTACAGCGACTACACGGAGATGTTCCGCGAGGTCGACCGCTGGGAGGCGGTGACCGCCGCCGACGTGCAACGCGTCGCGCAGACCTACCTCGACGAGCAGGGGCAGACGGTCGTCGAGCTCATCCCCGGCGGGAAGTCGCCGGCCGGGGTTCGCGGCGGCGCCGCGAGCGGCGCCGCGCCGGGGCCGGGTGGTCGGGGCGCCGCCGTACACAGGGGGCAGCCATGACGCGGTGGACGCACGTCGGCATCGGATCGCTGCTCGCTGCGACCGTGATCGTCGCGGGATGCCGCGGCGGTTTCACGCGCCGCGGTGGCGCGCGCGACCTCGCGACGCCGCCGCCGGCCGGGCCGCCCGCAGCCGCGTTCCAGCTGCCGCCCGTCAGCGCGCGTGTGCTGCCGAACGGGCTCACCGTCCTCGCCGTCGAGTATCACGAGCTGCCGATCGTCATCTTCCATCTGCTCGTGCAGGGCGGCGCGGCGTACGACCCCGCGGAGAAAGAGGGGGTTGCGGAGCTCACGGCCGATCTCATCCGCCAGGGGACGCAGCACCGCGGGGCGGAGGAGCTGGCGCGCGAGATCGAGTTTCTCGGCGGCAGCATCGGCGGCGACGCCGGCTACGACTTCTCGAGCGTGTCTGCGGAGTTCCTGCGCAAGGACATGGATCAGGCGCTCGACCTCTTCACCGACGTCGTGCTCCACCCGGCGTTCCGCGCCGACGAGTTCCGTCGCGAGCAAGGCCTGGCGCTGGCGGGAATCGTGGCGTCGCGCGAGAGCCCGGCCGCCATCGCCGATCGCTGCTTCCAGGCGTTCCTCTACGGGCACCACCCGTACGGACACCCGACCGAGGGCACCGAGGCGAGCGTCCGCCGCCTCACCGCCGCCGACGCGCACGCGTTCTACGAGCGTCACTACGCGCCGCAGGGCGCCGTGTTGGTGATGATCGGCGACGCCGGCGCCGACGACCTCCTGGCGCGCGCCGCGGGCGCGTTCGGCGGCTGGAGCTCGACGGCGGCGCCGGCGGCGGCGCTGCCGGCGCCGGCGCGCGTCCACGGGCGGAAGCTCCTGCTCGTCGACAAACCGGACGCGACCCAGGCGCACATCCGCGTCGGCAACGTCGCGATCGCTCGCACCGACGAGGCCTACATCCCGGCGGTCGTCACCGCGACCATCCTCGGCGGGGGCTTCGGCTCGCGTTTGATCGACGAGCTGCGGGTGAAGCGCAGCCTCACCTACGGCGCGTCGAGCTACTTCTTGACCCATCGACAGCTCGGCGACTTCCGCGCCGCCACCTTCACCAAGGTGCCGACCACCGGCGAGGCCCTCGAGCTCATGCTCGACGTGTTGCGGCGGTTCGCCACGGACGGGGCGACAGCGGACGAGCTGGCGCGCGCCAAGAGCCTGCTCGGCGGGCAGTATCCCCTGCAGCTCGAGACCCCGAACGCGATCGCCGGGAAGCTCGCGGAGCTGACGGCCTACGGCATCCCGCGCGCCGAGCTCGAGGTCTACCCGCGGCGGATTCTCGCGACCTCCGCCGGCGACGTCCGGCAGATCGCGGGCCGTTACGTCATGGTCGAGGACGCCGCCGTCGTCGTCGTCGGACCGGCCGCTACGATCGCTCCGCAGCTCGCCGGACTCGGCGAGGCGGAACGGACGACGCCCGAAGCGTGCGGCCGCCCCGACGGTCCGGTGGCGATGCCCTGACGGAAGCGGGAGGGCGGGAGCGGCCGGGATTCACTCCCGGCCGCGACGCCCATCGCGAGCGCCAGCGAGCGGGGGCGTAATCAAACGACGGACGCGAGCACGAGATCGGAGAGCCGCTGGAAGCGCTCCAGACTGCGGGTCTCCTCGATCGCTCCGGCGGTGAGGCAGACGAACACCAGCTCGCGCTCCGGATCGACCCAGAACATCGTCGTGCCGGCGCCGAGGTGCCCGAAGGTGCCGGGTGAGGCGAGGGTGCCGAAAGGCGCGATGAACACACCCTCGCCGCGCAGCCAGAACGTGAGACCGATGAAGGCCGGGAAGTCGTCCCATCCGCGGAGCTCGCGCGCGTAGCTCCAGAGGAGGTTCGGACGCAGCCCGGTGTGGTTGGTCGTCGCCAGGCGGAGCGTGGTCGGCGCGAGGATACGCGCGCCGTCGAGCGCACCGCCGCAGCGCAACGCCTCCGCGAAACGTCCGAGGTCGGCGGCGGTGGCGTAGGCGCCGGCGCCGGGGACCTCCGCCTCGTCGGTGACGAGAATGTCGAAGCTTTCGAGCGCCTCGGGAAGGAAGAGCCCGGGGCTGCGGTCGCGGACGACCACCGGCACGCGCCGGGCGGCGAGGTCGGGGCGGGCGCCGAGCCAGGTGTCGGTCATACCGAGCGGCCGCAAGATCTCGTCGGCGACGATGTCGCGAAAGCGGCGCTCGCCGCCGTCGAGCCGGCGCACGATTTCGGCGAGGAGCGCGTGTGCGGTGAGCGGGCTGTAGTTCACCACCGTCCCTGGACGCGCCTCGGGGACTTGCTCGCAGATCGCCGCCACCATGGCCTCGAGGTTCCCCACGAACTCGGGTGGGATCGACGGTAACGCCACGGGAAGGCCGCTGGTGTGGGTGAGGAGCTGAAGGACCGTGATGCGCTGCTTGCCGCGGTTGCCGAACTCCGGGAGGATCGCCGCGACCGGCGTCGTGAGCGCGAGCTCGCCACGCTCGATCCGCGCCAGCACCGCGACCGCGGTGAGCGTCTTGGTGATGGAGAAGAGGCAGAAGACGTCGTCGCGGCGCGTGCGCCGGCCGCCGCTGCGATCGGCGAAGCCGATCGCCTCGTGGAGCACGACGGCGCCGCGTCGCGCGACCAGCACGACGGCGCCGTCGTAGTGCTCGCGGGCGACGTCGGCGTCGATCGCCGCGGCGAGGCGTGCCAGGCGCTGCGAATCGAGACCCAGATCGGCGGGCGGCGCGGTGCGCATCAAGGTGTCCTCCTCAGACGGGTGTCGGGTCGCGCGCGACCGGCCGACCGCGACCGAGGCTATAGCCTCGGTCGCGCGTCGTCGGCAAGCACGAAGTCGATCTGCCTGCGCTCGATCGACACGCTCGCGACCCGTACCCGCACTGGGTCGCCGAGGCGGAAGACCCGGCCGCGCCGCCGGCCCTGCAAGAGATGGCGCTGCTCGACGAGCTCGTAGCGGTCGTCGGTGAGCGTGGCGACGTGGATGAGACCCTCGACGAACCAGCACTCGAGCTCGACGAAGAGACCGAAAGGCACGACGCCGGCGATGAATCCGTCGTAGGTCTCGCCGACCTTGTCCTGCATGAACTGCACCTTCTTCAGCTGCACCACCTCGCGCTCCGCCTCCATGGCGACACGCTCGCGCCGCGAGCTCTCGTCGCAGACGTCGGGCAACTCGACGGCGATCGCCGCGATGCCGGCGCGGTCGCCGGCGAGGTGGGCGGCGAGGAGGCGATGGAGCACGAGATCGGGATAGCGGCGGATCGGCGACGTGAAGTGGGTGTAACAGTCGGCGGCGAGGCCGAAGTGGCCGACGTTCACCGGCGCGTAGCGCGCTTGCTTCATCGTGCGCAGGAGCACGGTGTTGATCAGCCGCTCCTCGGGACGGCCGGCGACGCGTGCCAGCGCGTGTTGGAACGCGTTCGGCCGCACCGTGCCCGTCTGCCGCGCGAGGCGCACGCCGAAGCCCTCGAGGAAGCGGCCGAGCTCGTCGAGTGCGTCGTCGTCGGGCGGCTCGTGGATGCGGTAGGGAAGTGGGATGCGCAGCGCCGTGAGATACGCCGCGACGGCCTCGTTGGCGGCGAGCATGAAGCTCTCGATCAGCCGATGCGCGACGTTGCGCTCGGCTTTCACGATGTTCTCGGGACGCCCGCGGAGATCGAGGACGATCTCGGCCTCGGGAAGATCGAAGTCGATCGAGCCGCGCGCGCGCCGACGCGCGGCCATCGCGTCGGCGAGCGCCGTCATGCGCTCCAGGTCGTCGACGAGCGCGGCGTGGCGGCGGCGCGTGGGGAGGTCGCCGTCGGCGACGATCTGCCGCACCTCGGTATAGGTGAGACGGGCGCGGCTGCGCATGACGCCGGGGAAGAACGCCGCGCCGAGAACCCGGCCCTGTGCGTTGCAGTCGAGGAGGACCGCCTGCACCAGGCGATCGACGTCGGGATTCAGGCTGCAGAGGCCGTTCGAGAGCGCCTCGGGCAGCATCGGGATCACGCGGTCGGGAAAGTAGATGCTGGTGCCCCGGGCGCGCGCCTCGCGGTCGAGGATACCGCCGCGCGGCACGTACGCCGCGACGTCGGCGATCGCGACCAAAAGGCGCGTACCGCCGCCGGGACCGTCGAGGATGGCGACCGCGTCGTCGAAGTCGCGCGCGTTCTCGCCGTCGATGGTGACCAGCGGCAGCGCCCGCAGATCGACGCGCTCCGCGCGCGTCACCGAGGCGTGCCACGGTCGCGAAGCGGTGAGCGGTGGCGGCAAGGTCGCGTCGAGCGGCGGGCAATGCACGGCGTCCGGGAGCCGCGCCGCCGCGTGCAGCACCGGCTCGGGAAACCCGAGCGGCAGGTCGTGCTCGTGGATCACCGCCTCGGTCTCGACGCGCGGATCGTCCGCCGGCCCGAGCACGGAGACGACGCGCGCCTCGAGGTCCTCGTACGGTCCGGGATAGCGCGTGATGGCGGCGACGGCCATGTCGCCGTCGCGCGCCGCGCCCGCGTCGGCGAGGCGGACGCGGTAGAGGACGCGCGGATCTTGCGGGATCAGATAGGCACCGGTCCGGCCGTGGCGGACGACGCCGAGGACGCGCGTGGTGCGACGTTCGAGGACGCGGACGATGCGCCCCTTGGGGCGCTCGAGGCGACCGCGCCGCGGCCGCTCGACGGCCGCGAGCACCTTGTCGCCGTGCATCGCGGGGCGGAGCGCCGCCCCGGGGACGTAGAGGTCCGCCTCGAGCGGTGCTCCCGCTGCGGGCGGCGGAGCGACGAGAAACGCGTAGCCGTCGGGGTGCACCTGCAGCTCGCCGCTGCGCAGGTGCTGGCGCGCCGCGAGCGCGAAGCGGCCGGCGCGTGGCTCGACGACGGCGCCGTCGGCGACGAGCGCGGCGAGCGCTGCGAAGACGGCGCGGCGCTCGCCGCGCGCGAGATGCGTGCGCGCGAGGACGGTCTCGACGTCGACGGGGCTGCGGCCGCTCTCGCCGAGCGCTTCGAGGATGCGCTCGGCGAGCGACGACGCTTCGTCGGCGGCGCGCGTCGGCACCGGCCGCCCCCGGCGTCCCCTTGTCGTGGGGGGTGCGGGCCGCGCGTCGGGTGCGACGCGCCCCTCGCTTACGGTCGGGACACCACGCCGGCGGCGCGCGCGGGATGCCGGCTGCGAGCGCGAGCGCGGTGGACGGGAACGGCGGATGCGGCTCACGCTGCCGGTGACGCGGGCTGCGCCGGTGCTACTCGGTACCGGTCAGGTACGTGTAGCCCTCGAGCGCCTCCTCGTAGCGACGCATCAAGCGACCCGACTCGGCCATGGTGAGGCGCTTCTCGCGCAGCGCCGCCTCGACCGCACGCCGCACGCGCGACACCAGGTCGACCTTGGAGTACTGCACGTACGACAGCACCTCGCTCACCGAGTCGCCCTCGACGACGTGCTCGACGCGGTAGTCGTCGCCGTCGAGTCGCACGTGGACGGCGTCGGTGTCGCCGAAGAGATTGTGGAGGTCGCCGAGAATCTCTTGGTAGGCGCCGACGAGGAAGCTGCCGATGTAGTACGGCTCGCCGTTCGGTGAATGCAGCTCGAGGAAGTGCTTCACGTCCTTCAAGTCGATGAACTCGTCCATCTTGCCGTCGCTGTCGCAGGTGAGGTCGGCGAGGACGGCGCGGCGCGAGGGCGCGCGGTTCAGGCGATGGATCGGCACCGTCGGAAAGAGTTGCCGAACCGCCCAGTGGTCGGGCATCGACTGAAAGATGGAGAAGTTGCAGTAGTAGGTGTCCGAGAGCTGGCGCTCGAGACCTTCGAGGTCGTCGGGGACGTAGGGGAGGTCGCGGACGATCTTGAGGATCTTCTCGCACGTCGCCCAGAAGAGCTGCTCGACGCGCGCGCGCGCCTTGAGATCGAGGTAGCCGAGCGTGAAGGCGGTGATCGCCTCCTCCTTGATCTGCAGGGCGTCGTGATACGCCTCCTGGAAGTTCTTCCGGGAGATGCCGGCGTACGTCTCGTAGAGCTGCTTGATCACGGGGTGTTCTTCGGCGCCGAGCGACGCGGGCACCTGGCCGACGATGATCTCGTTGGTGCCGAGGACGTTGAAGATGAGCACGGAGTGGTGGGCGACGAGCGCGCGTCCCGACTCGGTGATGATGTCGGGATGCGGCACGTTCTTCGCGTTGCAGGCCTCGGCGATCTCGCTCACGATATCGGAGGCGTATTCCTGGAGTGTGTAGTTGACCGACGAGTGGAAGTTGCTCTGGCTGCCGTCGTAGTCGACGCCGAGGCCGCCGCCGCAATCGAGGTAGCGCATGTTGGCGCCGAGCAGGTGGAGCTCGACGAAGATCCGGCTCGACTCGCGGAGCGCGTCCTTCACGGCGCGGATGTTGGTGATCTGCGAGCCGATGTGGAAGTGGAGGAGCTGCAGGCAATCGAGCATCTCCTCGGCGCGCAGGCGATCGACGCTGGCGACGATCTCCGCCGTCGTCAGGCCGAACTTGGAGCGGTCGCCCGTCGAGTCCACCCATTTGCCCGCGCCCTTGGTCGAGAGGCGGGCGCGGACGCCGATGACGGGACGGATCTCGAGGTCGCGCGACGTGCGGAGAATGGTGTCGAGCTCGCCGAACTGGTCGACGACGATGATCACCTGCCGCCCGAGCTTCTGCGCCAGCAGGGCGGTCTCGATGTAGGCGCGATCTTTGTAGCCGTTACAGAGGACGAACGCCTCGGGATTGTCCTGGAGTGCCAACGCCACCAACAGCTCCGGCTTCGAGCCCGCCTCGATGCCGAGATTGAAGGGACGCCCATACTCGATGAGCTCCTCGACGACGTGGCGCTGCTGGTTGACCTTGATCGGGTACACGCCGCGGTAGGTGCCGTGGTAGTCGTTCTCGGCGATCGCCTGCTGGAACGACCCGCACAGTTGCTGCACGCGTGTTTTCAGAATGTCGGAGAAGCGGATGAGGAGGGGGAGGTTGAGACCGCGGCTACGCAGGTCGTCGACGAGCTCCTTGAGGTCGATGCGCGTCGAGCCGACCCCACCGGGCGTCACCTCGATGTTTCCTGCGTCGTTGATCGTGAAGAAATCGCGACCCCAGCCGTTGACGTTGTAGAGCTCGAGCGAATCGCTGATCGTCCACGCTCGAAGCTCTTTTTGGGCGGCGACTTTCTGCAACCTTGTGACGGCCTCCTTCGCCGATGCGGCGAGTAGTCGACAAGTATCCCGCGGTACTCGAGAAGTCTAGGTGGAGATCGCGTCCGCTCGCGTCGCCGCCGCGTTCACCCGCATGGGTGGCGAACGAGCAGGACCTCGGTCGCGAGCGCGGCGACGGCGAGGAACGCGACGTAGAGCGCGGGCCACGCGCGCCAGAAGGGTCGCGCCAGGCCGTGCGGCGCCCACGCCGCGACGACCGTCAGCAGGACCGCGAAGAGGAGCAGGTATCGTCCCTGCGGTTGGAAGTCGACGAGCCAGGAGTTGCAGACGACGAACGCGACGGCGAGCGCGCTCGCCGTCGCGAGCCAGAGCGCGCCGCGCCGCGCCGGGCGGTCGGCGGAGCGCAGGCGCGCGAGCGCCGCGCCGCTGCCGACGAGGAGGAAGACGAGCGCGGCGACGAGGAGCGGCGTGTCGAGGGGCAGGCTCATGTTGGCGAGCCGTCCGAAGGCCGACGTCGTGAGGAAGCGCGTGAACGTCGCGACTGCGTTCGGGACGGTTGCGACCGCCGTCGGGCGGTAGGGTCCTTGGAGGAAGAGCCGATAGTGCGCGAGCCCGAGGACGTCGCCGCCGTTGCGGACCGCGTTCCAGGCGAGCATGGGTCCCGCGACCGCGAGCGTGACCGCGAGCGCGCGCGCGATCGCGCCGATGGCCAGGCGCCCGCGGAGGGCGGCCCATCCGATCCACCACAGCGTCGGCGGAAGGATGGCGTAGCCGCTCGGCTTGCCGAGGACGACGGCGCCGAGCGCCGCGCCGAGCCCGACGAGCCCGGCGCCGCTCTCGCCCGCGCGCGCCCAGCG
The DNA here is from genome assembly GCA_041476145.1 of Binatia bacterium. Lineage (GTDB taxonomy): Bacteria > Desulfobacterota > Binatia > UTPRO1 > UTPRO1 > DP-19. Next base: position 300 of record JBGOSW010000022.1, on the reverse strand, counting down.
CGCGAGCGCGAGCGCGAGGAGCGCCCCCGCCGCGACGGTGTACGCATCGCCATTGGTGTACGCGTCGACGAAGACCAGCTGTGGATACAGCGCCGCGACCGCGCCCGCCGTGAGCCCCGCGGCGCGCGCGCCCGTCCAGGTCGTTGCGGCGAGCGCGAGTGCCAGCACGGTGACGGCGCCGAGGAGGATGCTCCCGAGGCGGACGAGCGGGTAGCCGCGCACGCGCTCGGCTTCGAGGGGCATGCGGTAGAGCCACGGCCGATCGAATCGCGGCACGAGGAGCGCGAAGGCGGCGTGCGC
>JBGOSW010000021.1:0-36434 GCA_041476145.1 Binatia bacterium | reverse complement strand
GGCCTTCCTTCCTCGGCCCTGGGGCATCCGGCTCCCGAATCCGCTCACCAACCGAGAGGACGGAGCGTTCTTCGCGCCGTTCTCCGGGATTCGCCGTCTCGCCGGCTCGACGCTCTTCAGGCAGGGAAACTACAGTCGCACTCCTTGGGGGAACAGCCAGGTCGGTCTTCAGCTCTCGTGGACGGTGGCGAGGAGCACACGCGCCTCGATCTATTATTTCCATCAACGGTGGGCCGGCGATGACGGAACGCCGTCCGCGCCTCTCCGCGGTGTTCCCGACACCGCGCGTGGACGGCGACGTACGCAGGATCTGATCCAGCGCGGAACGCTCCCCGTGGAGTACATCACGCCCTACGTCCATACGGTCGGCCTGTCGGGAAACCACTATCTCGAGGCGTTGCAGACGTCGCTGCGACTGGAGACCGTGTACGACTTCGCGCTGCCGATCTTCAATCGCGACGAGGTGACGACCTTCGCCCCGCTGCTGCCCGGCGTTTCGCGGCGTGACTACTGGAAAGGCATGCTGGCGTTCGACCGTCCGCTCGTCGTGCCGGGCGTGAATGACGGCGCCGTGGTGTTTCTCACCGGGCAATGGTTCGTTCATCACATCATCCACAACAAAGACTCGTTGACGGGTCCCCTCGATCTTCCGACGGCAGGAGCGCGCGCGCGACCGTTCTGTGGCAGTACCCGCGATGAGCCGTGCCCGGATCCCAACGGCAACGGCAGCTTCCGCGACGACGTGCGAAGCTGGGAGTCGCTGATGACCTTGGCGATCTTCACGAACTATCGTGGGGGCGTCATCCTGCCGGTGATGGGCATCGTGCTGGACCCCGTGAACAGTTGCAGCATGAACGTATTTTGGAACGTTGGATTCCTCGTGGGATCCGCCGTGGGCGTCGACGTGACGCAGCGGTATTTCGTCAGCGCACAAGGTGACGTTCGGAAAGGTCCCTTCAATCCGTGGCTGTTCGGCACGATGCGGGGACGCTCGGAGACGGCCGTCCGAGTGACATACCGATTTTGAACGAGCGACAGAGGAGCGCGCACGTGCGTTGTGGGCTGTCATTCTTACCCGATGTCCGTCCGACCGTGATGTCGCCGACCGAGTACTTCGCGAACGCGCTCGCGCTCTGCGTCATGGCGGACCACGCAGGGTTGTACAGCATCAAGATGACGGAGCATCTCTTGCACCCGTACGGTGGATATTGTCCGTCACCATTGGCGTTTTTTGCGGCGGTCGCGGCGCGGACTCGTTCCGTTCGTCTGATCACCGGCGGCGTCTTGCCTTCATTCCATCATCCTCTGCAACTCGCCGCCGAAACGGCCATGGTGGATGCGATCAGCGCCGGACGTCTCGAGGTCGGCTTCGCGAGAGGGTACATGCCCTACGAGTTCGCGGCGCTCGGCGTTCCGATCGATCAGAGTCGTGAGCGATTCGTGGCGACGGTCGAGACCGTGCTCCGTCTGTGGACGGAGGAGCGAGTGAGCGTCGATACGCCGTTCTTTTCCTTTCAGGACGCGACGTGCCTTCCACGTCCGACGCAGTGCCCGCATCCTCCGGTGTGGGTCGCCGCGTCGTTGTCGCCGGAGAGCTTCGCATGGATCGGCAGGAAGGGATTCAAGCTGATGGCGACGTTCGTCCTCGGGGATCGGACCTTTCTCAAGGAGTTGATCGGCCTCTATCGAGAGGCGTTCCCGTCCGGCGGGACGACCACGGGTGGCGCGGAGATCGCCGTGAGCTTGCCGCTCTACGTGGCCGAGAGCGATACCAGAGCTCGGGAGGAGGGCGGGCGGTACCTGACTCGCTACTTCGACGTGTGGGAAGACGCGGCCAACGCCTGGGGGCACGTACGGAGCGGCGCGTACCCGGGCTACACGCATCTGGCGCAAATCATCCGCGCGAGTACGCCGGAGCACCTCCAACGTACCGGCAGTGCGGTCTTCGGGTGTCCCGCTCGCGTCGCGGACCACGTGGCATGGCTCGCGGAGGAGCTCCGGATCGACCACGTCATGTGGCAGGTCGACTTCGGCGCCATGCCGCACGAGACCGCCGTGAGAAGCTTGGGCCTGTTCATCAACGAGGTGATGCCCCGGCTCCATGCGCTCGTATGAGGGACGGTCTGTCGCCCCGTTGTCTGGGCGGCCTCCTCATGCTGACGGGGTTGCCGGTCGTCCTGACGAGTGTGTTCCTCAGGGTCCTCGCGTCGCCGGTGGGCGCCGTCGCGCAGATGCTGCTTCGGTCCCCCTATCTCGATTTCGCGGTGTACGCCGTGGCCAACTGGATCACGTTTGCGTTGGTTGTTCGGGTGGCTGGGTGGCGTCGGTTGCGCGCCTACGGTTTGCGTATTCGGGTGACGACGTGGCGCTGCGTGAGCACGTGTGCCGGTTTCGTCATCGGGGTGGGCATCTACCTGGCCGTGAGCTCGGGGTTGCGGCAATGGGGCTTGCCGCCCATCCGCGGCATGGAGTTCGAGTCGCCGACTCGAACCGAGCTCGCGGTCATGTTCTTCAGCGTCGTGGTGACGGCGGCCTTCTGTGAGGAGATCTTCTTTCGGGTCCTGTGGGTGGGAGCGTTGCGTACTCGTGTGCGCACATCGCTCGCGGGGGCGATGTCGATCGTCGCCTTCGCGACGATTCACTATCCGTATTTCGGTGCCGGCGGTGTGCTGTTCATCAGTGTATGGGCGCTCGTCCCGCTCGCACTATTCGTGTGGTGGGAAGACTGTACGGCGTCCGTCGTCATGCACATGATGAACAACACGTTCGCGTACCTCGTCGCACCGCTGCTCTTCTCGGCGAACAGGTGAGGCGGTTCACCGGGCCTTGCCACTCTCGAAAACCCGTGGGTATAGTGCCGCGTCGCTTCGCGGATCGAGGGTCCTCGCATGAGCCAACTGCACGGTGGTCGCATCGTCGCGCGCGCCCTGAAGAACGAGGGCGTGACGCACATCTTCACGCTCTGCGGCGGGCACGTGATGTCGATCTACGACGGGTGTCTGGATCACGACATCCGGGTCGTCGACACGCGCCACGAGCAGACGTCGGCGCACGCGGCGGACGGCTGGTCGCGCGTGACCGGCAAACCCGGCGTTGCCGTGGTCACGGCGGGGCCGGGGCTCACTGATGCGGTGACGGGTGTCGCGAGCGCGTGGCGCGCCAACATCCCGATGCTCATCATCGGCGGCCAGGGACCGCACGCGCTCTGCGACAAGGGCTCGCTCCAGGACATGAACCACGTCGACCTGATGCGACCGATCACCAAATGGTCGCACTCGGTTCCGGAGGCGAGCCGGCTCGCGGAGTACGTGAGCATGGCGTTTCGCATCGCGACGACGGGGGTGCCGGGTCCGGTGTACCTCGAGATGCCCGTGGACTTCCTCTTCGACAGCGTCGAGGAGTCGAAGATCGACTTTCCCACCGGCTACCGCACCGAGGCGACGATCGGCGGCGATCCGGTGTACGTCGAGCGTGCCTACGAACTGCTGCGCGCGGCGCAGCGCCCGGTGGCGCTCGTCGGCAGCCAGCTCTTCTGGTCGAAGCGCCGCGACGCCTATCAACCCTTCGTCGAGCGGTTCGGGCTCCCGATCTACGTCAACGGCCAGGGTCGCGGTTCGCTGCCGCCCGATCACCCGAACTACTTCCACCGCACGCGCAAGGATGCGCTGCGCGCCGCCGACGTGATCCTCATCTTCGGGACGCCGCTCGACTTCCGCCTCGGCTACGGCCGCAGCAGCCACTTGAACCCGGACGCGAAGCTCATCCAGGTGGATCTCGACGGCGGGGAGATCGGCCGCAACCGTCACGTCGACGTCGGCATCGTCGGCGACACCGGGCTGGTCATGGCGCAGCTCACCGCGCTCGCGAGCGGCGCGGCGGGTGGCAGCGCCGCGGTACGCGAGTGGGTGCGCGAGCTGCGTGCGAAGGAAAGCGCGCGCTGGGAGCAGATGCTCCCCGACATGCAGTCCGACGCTTCGCCGATCAATCCGCTCCGCCTCTGCAAGGAGATCGACGCCGTCCTCGACGACGACTCGATCGTCATCGGCGACGGCGGCGACTTCGTGGCGACGGCGGCGTCGGTGCTGCGCATCGCGAAGATCGGCCAGTGGCTCGATCCCGGTCCGCTCGGCACGCTCGGGGTCGGCCCGGGTTACGCGATGGCGGCGAAGCTGGCGCGGCCGCGGAGCAACGTCTTCATCATCTACGGCGACGGCGCCTTCGGGTTGCACGCCATGGAGTTCGAGGCGTGCGTGCGCCAGAAGATCAACATCGTCGGCGTCATCGGCAACGACGCCGCCTGGACACAAATTCGCCGCGGGCAGGTGGAGTTTTACGGTCAGGAGCGCGCGGTTGCGACCAAGCTCGACTTCACGCGCTACGACCAGGTGGTGGAGGCGCTCGGCGGCCATGGTGAGTACGTCGAGGAGCCGAAGCAGATCCGTCCCGCCCTCGAGCGCGCGCTCGGCGCCGGGAAGCCCGCCCTGGTGAACGTCCGCTTGGGCGTGAGCGAGTTTCGCAAGGGCGCGATGTCGATTTGACGTTCTGATGCCGGAGATCACCGCCGCCGCCGTCGTGATCGGCAACGAAATCTTGTCGGGTAAGGTCACCGACACCAACTCGCCGTTTCTCGCCGCCGAGCTGCGTACGCTCGGCGTCGCGCTGAAGCGCATCGCCGTGGTACCCGACGAGCTCGACGAGATCGCGACCGAGGTGCGTACCTGCCACGAGGCCTTCGACGTCGTCTTCACCTCCGGCGGCGTCGGCCCGACGCACGACGACATCACCATGGAGGGCATCGCGCGCGCCCTCGGTCGGCGGGTCATCTCGCACCCCGACATCGAGTCGAAACTGCGCGTCTTCTACGGGGACAAGGTCAACCGCGCGCGCTTGAAGATGGCGGAGGTGCCCGAGGGGGCCGAGCTGATCACCGACGTCAGCCTGAACTTCCCGACCATCAAGGTCGAGAACATCTACATCCTGCCGGGCATTCCGGAGATCTTCCGGCAGAAGTTCCTGAGCTTGAAGCCGCGGTTCCTGACGACGCCCTATTGCGTGAAGGTGGTGTACACGGGTGTCGGCGAGGGGACGATCGCGGAGTTTCTCGACGACACCTTGCGCGAGTTCCCCGAGCTGATGCTCGGCTCGTACCCGAAGATCGACAACCCCGAGTACATGGTGAAAGTAACGCTCGAGTCGAAGGACGCCGGCTACGTCGAGCGCGCGCTGCGGCACCTGCTGCGCGTGCTCCCCGCGGGCAGCGTGGTGCGGACGGAAGAATGACCACGATGGGAGGAGGGCCAGCAATGAAGATGAGTCTGATGATCGAGGGAGCCGGGGTGGCGGCGGGGCAGTCCCATGCGGGGCGATCGGCGCGACGTTTCGTCGTGGCGCTCGCCGTGACGCTCACGATCGGCGCGGCGCGCCCGGCGCTCGCCGCCGAGCAGTATGCCAATGATTTCGGGGTCGGTGTCGGTACGGTGTTCGTCGATCTCGTGTACATGCCGGTGAAGGTGGTGTATGCGACGCTCGGCGGCTTGACCGGCGGCTTCGCCTTTCTTCTCACCGGCGGCAACCTGGACGTCGCGTCGGCGATCTGGCGGCCGTCGCTCGGCGGCACGTACGTGGTCACGCCGTCGATGCTGCGCGGCGACGATCCGATCTACTTCAGCGGCAGCGCCGATGACGCCGAGGCGTCGCGCGACCAGCGGCGGGCGGGTCCGAGCGAAGAACCGCTCGGGGACCGCGATCACGGACGACACGGCGAGGCGTATTGACGTTTCGCGAACGAGAGGAGACGACGACCATGCAGATGACGACGCTCGAGAGGGCAGTGGGGCGTACGGGACGGCTGCTCGCGGCGGCCAGTGTCGTCGCCCTCCTGATCGCCGGCTGCGCCCCGAAGCTCGAGGAAGGCGACCTCCTGGAGAAGACCGGGGACACGTTCACCATCCGCTTGACCAAGAAGATCGACGAGCCGATCGAGCGGGTGTGGCAGGGCTTCCAGACGCCGGAGCGCCTCGAGAAGTACAGCGAGCAGTACCAGCAGACGAAGCTCGTGAAGGACGAGGGCAACGTCAAGGTCGTGGACTACCGGGTGTCGACGCTCGGGCAGGTGCAGGCGTTCACCATGGAACTCACGATGCAGCCGTCCGACAAGGTCGTGAAGTTCAAGACGCTCGACAGCTCGCTCGCGGACATCGTCGGCGAGTACGTCCTCACTTCCACCGACGGCGGCAAGGCGACGTTCGTCACCTACAAGGCCACGCAGAAGGACAAGGTGAACATCCCCGCGCCCGTCAACGTGCAGAAGACGGCGATCAAAGAAGCCTTCGACAATCTCGTCGCCGGCATCGACAAGGGCATCAAGTCGGGCGACATGGGGGCGGCGCCGAAGACGTCGTGACCCCGGGGCTCCAGGCGGCCCTCCGCGAGTACAACGCCGGGCGGTTCTTCGAGTGCCACGAGGCGCTCGAGGAGCTGCTCGACGACACCGCCGCGGAAGACTGGAACTTCGTCCTGGGGCTGATTCAGATCGCCGTCGGCTACCACAAGCTCACCGCGGGCCACGCGGGTGGCGAGAAGCTGCTCGCCATGGGGCTCACGAAGCTCGCGCCGTACGCCGACGATCATCGTGGCGTCGATCTCGCCCGCCTTCGTGCCGGCGTGGCGGCCGACCTCGAGCGTCTCGCCGCGGCACGACGCGACGGACGTCCGCTCGCCCCGGTTCCGCCGCGGCTGCTGCCGGCATCACGGCGATGAAGGTCACGCGCGCGGAGTTCATCGGCGCGGCGACGGAGCCGGGACGGTTCCCGCCGGCACGCCATCCCGAGGTGGCGTTCGCCGGGCGCTCGAACGTCGGCAAGTCGTCGGCGATCAACCGCATCCTCGGACGGCATGGTTTGGCGCGCACCAGCTCGACGCCGGGACGAACGCAGCAGCTCAACTTCTTCGCCGTCGACGACCGCATCGGATTCGTCGACCTCCCGGGCTACGGGTATGCGCGGGTCTCGAAGGCGGCGCGCGCGGCGTGGCGTCCGCTCGTCGAGAGCTACCTCGGAACGCGCGGTACCCTCGCCGGCGTCGTCCTGCTCGTCGACGTGCGCCGTGGCCTCGAAGAGGAGGAACATGCGCTGCTCGATTTCGTGACGGCGCTCGCCGTGCCGGCACTCGTCGTCGCGACCAAGGTCGACAAACTCGGACGGAACGAGCGGACGCGGATGGAGCGCGCGCTCGCGACCGCGCCGGTGCCGGTCGTCGCTTTCTCGGCGGTGACCGGCGAGGGCGTCGACGACGTCTGGCGCGCGATCACGACCTGGACCCAGGCGTCACGGTGCCGAACGTCGCGGTCGTGATCCCGGTCCGCGACCGCGCGGCGATGGTGCGCGAGGCGATCACCTCGGTGCGCGGCCAGACCTACCGCGACCTCGGGATCGTGGTCGTCGACGACGGCTCCGCGGACGGCTCGGCGGCCGCCGCCGAGGCGGCGCTCGCCGGCGCGCCGGTGCCGGCGCGCGTCGTCTGCCAGCCTGGTCGCGGCGTCGCCGCCGCGCGCAACGCCGGCGCGGCCGTCCTCGACGCCCGCTGGATCGCCTTTCTCGACTCCGACGACCTCTGGCTGCCGCAGAAGCTCGCCCGCCAGATGGCGTGGCTCGAGGCCCGTCCGCAGTACCGCCTGGCACAGACCGAGGAACGCTGGATCGACGCCGGCCGCCATCGCAATCCACGCGTCCGGCATCGCAAGGAGGAGCGGATCTTTCTGCGGAGCCTCGCGCGCTGCCTGGTGAGTCCGTCCGCGGTCGTGCTCGCGCGCGCGCTCTTCGAGTCGTACGGTGGCTTCGACGAGGCCTTCGCGGTGTGCGAGGACTACGAGCTCTGGCTGCGCGTGACGGCGCGTGAGGCCGTCGGCCTGGTCGCGGAGGCACTCGTCGTGAAGCGCGGCGGCCACGCCGGCCAGCTCTCGCGCTCGACGTGGGGCCTCGATCGCTGGCGCGTGGCGGCGCTCGCAAAGCTCCTGGCGACCGTGCCGCTTCGCGACGAGGAGCGCGCGGCGGTCGTCGCCGTCGCCGGCGCCAAATGCGCCGTGCTCGCGGCCGGCGCCGAACGGCGCGGCCGGAGCGAGGAGGCGTCGCGCTACCGGCGGCTCGCGGCCGCGTTCACGGCACAGACGCCTTCGCTACGTGCGAGCGCGGCGCCCACCGGCGAGTCGTTCGGGAAAGTCCGAGCGTGACGCGCGACGAGATCCTCGCCGCACGTACGGCCGCGTGGCCGGCCGATGCGCGCGCCGCGCTTGCGGCCGTCGTCGACGCGCTCCGTCCGAGCGCACACCACTTGAGCGACGTGATCGAGTGGCTGGACGACATCGCGGTTCGCGACGAGACGTCGCCGGACGTCGTGCTCGCCGATCCCGACCTGCGCGCGCTCGTCGTTGGCGGCGGCTCGGCGCCGGAACGCTTGAAGCGTTGGAAGGAGCGACTGCGGCGCCTGCGCTATCCCCGTCTCGCGGCGCGCGAGCGCGTGCTTGCCGATCACCTTCGGAGTATGGACTGCGGGCCGACGGTCGGCATCACGCCGCCGCCGGCGCTCGAGGGCGGCGTCGTGACTGTCACCATTCGCGCGCGCTCGGCGGCCGAGCTCGCCGCGGCGGTCGAGAATCTACGAACGCGGATCGCGCGCGGCGACGTCGATCGGCTCTTCGCGCTCCTCGACGAGGCGTGACGCCGCTGCGGCGCGATGCTACGACGGCGCTCGTGTTCGTGCCCGAGGCGATCCTGATCGAGCGCGGCTGCGAGGACGCGCCGATGGTGCGGCGCTGCCGCGCCCGCGCGCCCGAGGTTCCGGTGACGATCATCGACGACCGGCGCGCGCTCCTCGGCGGGGACTTCGCGGCGGCGAAGCGGCGCCTGCTGCTGGCGCCGTGGCGCGGCACGTTCCTCGAGCACTGCCCGGCGGGTACGCGTGGCATGGCCTGCTGCAACTACCTCGTCCTCACCTTCGCCTCGAACTGCCCGATGGACTGCCGCTACTGTTTTCTTCAAGAGTACCTCACCGACAATCCGGCGCTCACCGCCTACGTGAATCCGGAGACGGCCCTCGCCGAAGTGGGACGTCTCCTCGACCGCCACCCAGAGCGGCAGTTCCGCATCGGCACCGGCGAGCTCGCCGACAGCCTCGCCCTCGATCCGCTGACCGGGCTCAGCCGCGAGCTGGTGCCGTTCTTCGCGGCGCGGCCGAACGCGCTCCTGGAGCTGAAGACCAAGACCGACGCCGTCGACGACCTGGTCACGCTCGATCCGCAGGGTCGCGTCGTCGTCTCGTGGTCGCTCGCCCCCGCGACGGCGGTGCAGGTCGCCGAGATCGCCACCACGCCCGTCGGCGCGCGGCTCGCCGCCATGCGCCGAGTCGTCGCCGCCGGCTACAAGGTCGGCGTCCACCTCGATCCGCTCGTCGAGCACGCGGGGTGGGAGGAAGGTTACCGCGATCTCCTCCACGAGGTCGCCCTCGCGGTGCCGGTGGCGCGGTTGGCGTGGGTCAGCATGGGAGCGCTGCGGCTCTCGCCGGCGCTCCGCACGGTGATGCGTGCGCGCTTTCCGGCGACGCCGCTCCTCGCCGGCGAGCAGGTTCCGGGTGTGGACGGCAAGTGGCGCGACTTCCAACCGCTCCGCGTCCGTATGTACCGGGCGGTGCGCGGCTTCGTGGAGGCGGCGCTCCCCGGTGTGCCGCTCTACCTCTGCATGGAGACGCCGGACGTGTGGGAGCGGGTCTTCGGTGCGCCGCCGGCGCGTGAGCAAGCGCTCGGCGCGCTCTTGGCGGCGCGGTGACGAGCATGCGGGTGCGCGCCGACGCCGGCATCGGCATCTTCGACTCGGGGGTGGGCGGCCTGACGGTCCTGCATCGCCTGCGCGAGACGCTGCCCGGCGAGCATGTCCTCTACCTCGGCGACACCGCGCGCCATCCGTACGGGACAAAATCGGCGGCGGTGGTGACACGCTATTCGATCGAGAACACGCAGTTCCTCGTCGACAAGGGCGTGAAGATGGTCGTGGTGGCGTGCAACACCGCTTCGGCGGTCGCGCTCGACACGCTGCGCGCGCGCTTCGACGTGCCGGTGATCGGCGTCGTCGAGCCGGGCGCGCGGGCCGCGATCGCGACCACGCGCAACCGCAAGGTCGGCGTCATCGGCACCGAGGCGACGATCGCGAGCGGCAGCTACACGCGCGCCCTCCGCGCCCTCGATCCCGACCTCGAGATCTATACCCGCGCCTGCCCCCTCTTCGTGCCGCTCGCCGAGGAAGGCTGGGTCGAGAACGAGGTGACCCGCCAGGCCGCCGCGCTCTACCTCGCGAGCCTGCGCCAGAGCGGCATCGATACCCTCGTCCTCGGCTGCACGCACTATCCGCTACTCGCGAAGACGATCGGCGAGTATCTCGGTCCCGCGGTGCAGCTGATCGATTCCGCTACCGAGACGGCGCGCGAGGTCGAGGCGACGCTCGCTGCGCGCACGCTGGCGCGCGCCGCCGGCGAGGGCTCGGCGTCGTTCTTCGTGACCGACGTCCCCGACCGCTTCACGAAGATCGGCGGCCGCTTCCTCGGCACCGTCGTCGACTCCGCCGTCCGCATCGAGCGCTGACGCACGCGGAGACAACGCGCGTCACGTGCCGAGAGCCGATCGTGCGTTGCACCCGGACGACGGCTCGAAGAGCCGATCGCCGACGTACATGAGCAGCTGAACTGTCTTCCGCCTGACGCTACGCGAGGAGCTCGCCGGCGCGCTCCCGAAGCAGGCGCTCGGCATCGTCGCAGATCGTGCGGAGCACCTCGGAGGCGGCGCACACGGCTTTCACCATGCCCGAACCCTGGCCCATCAGGACGGTCTCTTGGCCACGCGCCAGACCGTCGTTGAGCTCCTGCACGGCTGAATCGATGGAATCGCGTAGCTCCCGCTCCCGGCCGAGCCAACGCTCGACGAGCGGCTCGCGACGTACGCGTTCGGCAATCCCCGCGGGCCACGGGGGGATGCCGGACATCTTGACCGTGATCAGGTCGATGATGTCGGTGTAGACCGTATCCTTGCCGTCGCTGTCGACGATCGCCTGCTTGTACGCATCCGTGACTTCCGAGCATTCGGCGGTGGCGAGAAAGGCCGTGCCGGCCCATGCGCCGTCTGCACCAGCGGTCAGGACGGCGGCGAGAGAGCGCCCGGTCGTGATCCCTCCTGCGGCCAGCACGGGTAGACCGGGATAGGCATCGACGATGTTCACGAGCAATGGAAGCAGGTTCATCGTTCCGGTGTGGCCACCGGCTTCGTTGCCCTGGGCCACGAGGACGTCGGCGCCCGCGGCGACGGCCTCACGGGCGTGTCGCATGGACTGCACCTGGCAGATGACCTTCGCGCCGGCTTCCTTCGCCCTCGCGACGTACGGCGCCGGGTCGGCGAACGAGAAGGCGAGAACGGGAACGCGCTCCTCGATAGCCGCCTCGAACAGCGGTGCGAACACCGGCACGAGGTGGGTGACGAAGCCGACTCCGAAGGCGCGATCGGTCTGGGAGCGGACGTAGGCGATCTCGCCGCGCAACCAGTCGGGCCCCTTGGTGGGGTGGATCCCGCCAAACGAGCCGAGCCCGCCGCCTTTCGACACGGCCGCAGCGAGCCTGCCGCCGCTGTGCCGCGCCATAGGAGCGGACATGATCGGATAGTCCAAGGCAAACAACTCCGTGAAGCGCGTGCGAAGCATGGATTATGGCCTCCTGCCGGGGGTCCGGACGCTACTGGGCCGGCGCCCGACCCGTCAAATGACCGAAGTGGTGGGCTCACGCTGCTTCCGGGGGTTGCCACGACGGTCGCTGTCGAACGAACGGCAGGGCGACGATATTCGCGAGGGTCACGTCGTCGGCGCGCGGGTAGGCGGGCACGCCGATCGTGATCGCGTCCTGGGGGACGTCTCCCCGGAACGTGCCGTGCAGCCGGTCCCAGATCGTGAGGCCGCTCGACCAGTTCGAGTCGGTGTACTCCCGCACCGCTGCGTGGTGGATGCCGTGCATCCGTGGCGTCACGACGAAGACGTTCAGCACGCGCTCGAGCGTGAGCGGCAGGCGAACGTTGGCGTGGTGGAAGAGGATCGAGAGCAGCACCGCCGTCTGCCACGCCGCGAGCGCCGCCGGCGTCACGCCGATGACGAGCACCTGCGCGGCGCGCCAGGGTACCGAGAGCGCGATCTCGCCTAGGTGGAAGCGCAACGCCGTCGACGCGTCGAGGTCGCGATCGGCGTGGTGCACGAGGTGAAAGCGCCACAGGAGCGGCACGCGGTGCGTGAGGACGTGCCAGAGGTAGAGGGTGTAGTCGAGGAGCACGAGCGTCACCACGAGTGTGACGACGGGCGGGGCGCCGAGCGCGGGCACGAGACCCAAGTGTCGCGCTTCGACCAGCGCCGCGAGCGGCCGCACGACCGGGTTCTCGACGGCTTGCACGGTGAGCGCGGCGAGGCCCGCGAGCGCGAGGTTCCGCGGCAGACGCGTCACCATCGGCTCGACGAACGGGCGCAGCGGGCGCCGGCGCTCGAGCCACGCGAGCAGCCCGAACACGGTGACGATCGCGATCTCACGGGTCATTCGAGTGTGCGCGCCGGCCCACTTTGCGGCGCTTCTCCGCCTGAGTTATGAATGTCGAGGGTCCATGCTGCAATCCATCGTCCGCAAGATCGTCGGCTCCAAGAACGATCGCGAGCTGAAGCGCCTGTCGCCGCTCGTCGAGGAGATCAACAAGCTCGAGGCCGGGCTCGAGCCGCTCTCGAACGACGCGCTCCACGCCAAGAGCGGCGAGTTCCGCGAGCGCCTCGGGCGCGGCGAAGAGCTCGACGACCTCCTCCCCGAGGCGTTCGCGGTCGTGCGCGAGGCGTCGCGCCGCGTCCTCGGCATGCGGCACTTCGACGTGCAGATGATCGGCGGCATGGTCCTCCACAGCGGCAAAATCGCCGAGATGAAGACCGGCGAGGGCAAGACGCTGGTCGCGACCCTGCCGGTCTACCTGAACGCGCTCGTGGGGAAGGGCGTGCACGTCGTCACCGTCAACGACTACCTGGCGCGCCGCGACGCCGAGTGGATGGGGCGGCTCTACACCTTCCTCGGCCTTTCCGTCGGCGTCATCCTCCACGGCCTGAACGACAAGGAGCGCCAGGACGCCTACAACGCCGACGTCACCTACGGGCAGAACAACGAGTTCGGCTTCGACTACTTGCGGGACAACATGAAGTTCAGCCTCGAGGAATACGTGCACCGCACGTATCCCGACCGCATGACCAATGCGAAGGGCAAAGAGGTCGACAAGCTCTTCCACTACGCGATCGTCGACGAGGTCGACTCGATCCTCGTCGACGAGGCGCGGACGCCGCTCATCATCTCCGGGCCCGCCGAAGAGTCCACCGAGAAATACTACGTCATCGATCGCGTCATTCCCCGTCTGCAGAAGGAGACCGACTTCACGGTCGACGAGAAGACGCGGAACTCCATCCTCACCGAAGAGGGCATCGCCAAGGTCGAGAAGATCCTCGCTGTCCCGAACCTCTACGACCCGGGCCAGATCGACACCCTGCACCACGTCAATCAAGCGCTGCGGGCGCACGCGATCTACAAGCGCGACGTCGACTACGTCGTGAAGGACGGCGAGGTGCTGATCGTCGACGAGTTCACCGGGCGCCTCATGCCGGGTCGGCGCTGGAGCGACGGCCTCCACCAGGCGGTGGAGGCGAAGGAGAACGTCAAGATCGAGCGCGAGAATCAGACGCTCGCGACCGTGACCTTCCAGAACTACTTCCGCATGTATCGCAAGCTCGCCGGCATGACGGGCACCGCCGACACCGAGGCCGTCGAATTCCATCAGATCTACGAGCTCGAGGTCATGGTCGTGCCGACGCACCAGGACATGATCCGCGGGGACCTCGCCGACGTCGTCTACAAAACCGAGCGCGAGAAGTACGACGCCGTGGTCGAGGACATCCGCGAGCGCCACGAGAAGGGCCAGCCCATCCTCGTCGGCACGATCTCGATCGAGAAATCGGAGCACGTCGCGGCGATGCTCAAGAAGAAGGGCATCAAGCACCACGTGCTGAACGCCAAGCAGCACGAGCGCGAGGCGGAGATCGTCGCGCAGGCCGGTCGCTACCACTCGGTCACGATCTCGACCAACATGGCCGGCCGCGGCACCGACATCGTCCTCGGTGGCAACCCCGAGTTCCTCGCGCTCACCGAGACCGGCACCAAGGATCCCGCCGATCCGACCTATCAGGCGGCGCTGGCGAAGTACCGCGCGCAATGTGCCGCCGAGCGCGAGCAGGTGCTCACGGCCGGCGGCCTCCACATCCTCGGCACCGAACGCCACGAGAGCCGGCGTATCGACAACCAGTTGCGTGGCCGTTCCGGACGCCAGGGCGATCCCGGCAGCTCGCGGTTCTTCCTCTCGCTCGAGGACGACCTGTTGCGCATCTTCGGCGCCGAACGCATCCAGAAGATCATGGAGCGTCTCGGCATGGAGGAAGGCGAGCCGATCGAGCATCGTTGGATCAACGCCGCGATCGAGAACGCGCAGAAGAAAGTCGAGGCGCACAACTTCGACATCCGCAAACATCTCCTCGAGTACGACGACGTCATGAACAAGCAGCGCGAGGTCATCTACGCGCGGCGCCGCGAGACGCTGTCGTCGGAGAACCTCAAGGAGGACGTGCTCGAGATGGCGACCGGCCTCGCCGAGGAGACCGTCGCGGCGCACGCGACCAAAGACCAAGCAGCGGACGAGTGGGACTGGAAGGCGCTCGACGAGGTGCTCTTCAAGCAGTTCAACTTCCGCTTGAACCTGCCCGAAGCGGAGCGCGCCGAGCTCTCCCCCGCGGCGCTCCAGGAGCTCGTCGTCCGACGCGTCGAGCGCCTCTACACGGAGAAGGAAGAAGTGTTCACGCCGCCCGTCCTCCGCCACCTCGAAAAAGTCATCATGCTGCAGACGATCGACACCCTGTGGAAAGACCATCTGCTCGGCATGGATCATCTGAAGGAGGGGATCGGGCTCCGCGGCTACGCGCAGCAGAACCCGCTACAGGAGTATCAAAAAGAGGGCTTCGACATGTTCGAGGCCATGATGGGCCGCATCGAGAGCGACGTCGTCGAGAAACTCTTCACGGTGCAGCTGGCGCGCGAGGAGGACGTCGAGCGCCTCGAGCAGAAGCGCCGCGCCGTGCCGGTCGTGATGAGCCACGGCGGCGAGGCGGCCGCCAAGACCGAGACCGTCCGCCGCGACAGCGCCAAGGTCGGTCGCAACGACCCGTGCGTCTGCGGCTCCGGCAAGAAGTACAAGAAGTGCTGCGGCGGGAAGGCGTGACCCGGGGCTAGACTATCCTCCCGAACTGATCCGGGGCGCCGCGCCGGCGAACGCGCGCGGTCGAGATTCCCGGCGATGCGAAGGATTCCCCGCGTCGGATTCCGGGAATGACGAAGCTCCCACCGAGCGGCGACGGTTCGGCTGACGGACGCTGCTCGCGAACACGGCGGGTTCTCGGGGCACGCGCCCAGAGGCCGAGGCGATCGCACCGTGGCACGCCGCCTGCTCAGGAAGGGGCCGAAGTCCTACATCGGTCGACAGGACGATGATCGAACACTCCGACACCGCGGCCGCGCTGCGGCGGCACCCCGAACGCTTCCGCGGGCCGGTCGCGGACACCTACGACGTGATCGTCGTCGGCTCGGGGCCGGGTGGTCTCGTCGCGGCGGCGCTCTACGCGCGTACCGCGAAGCGTGTCCTGGTCCTCGACGGCCACTACGTCGCCGGCGGCAACGCCACCGTCTTTCGTCGCAAGCGTTGGGAGTTCGACGTCGGCATCCACTACGTCGGCGACTGCGGGCCGGGCGGCGTGATCCCGCGCATCCTCGCCGGCTGCGGCGTTACGGGCGTGAGGTTCCGCCCGATGGATGCGGAGCTCGAGCAGCTCAGCTTCCCCGACCTCGACTTCACGATTCCGCGCGACAAGGCGACGTTCATGGCCCGCCTTCTCGAGCGCTTTCCCACCGAGGCGCGCGGAATTCGCCGCTACTTCCGGTTGCTCGACCAAGTGAGCACGATGCAGGCGAACCTCGGCGCCGCGCGCTGGAAGCAGCTCCTGATGGTCTTCCGGAGCCCGCTCGTGCTCCGTTGGGCGAACACGAACCTCGGGGCATTCCTCGACTCCTGCACCCGTGACCCGACGCTCCGCGCCATTCTCACCGCCCAGAACGGTACCTATGCGATCGCCCCGAGCCGCGTCTCCACCGTGTTGCACGCCGGCCTCCAGGATCACTACTTCGTGAATGGCGGTTGGTATCCCGAAGGCGGTGGCCAGGTCATCGCCGATCATCTCGCGGCGGCGATCGAAGCGGCCGGCGGCGACATTCGCCTGCGCGCACGCGTGACGCGTATCCACGTCGAGGACGGACGCGTGACCGGTGTCACCTTCGAGAACAAGCATCT
Organism: Binatia bacterium; assembly: GCA_041476145.1. Taxonomy (GTDB): domain Bacteria; phylum Desulfobacterota; class Binatia; order UTPRO1; family UTPRO1; genus DP-19. Next base: position 19,951 of record JBGOSW010000021.1, on the reverse strand, counting down.
CGGAACCCGCACCGTCCGGGCGCCACTGGTGGTGAGCAACGCAGACTTGAAGCGCACCGTCCTCGAGCTCGTCGGCCCCGAGCACTTCCCGGCAGACTACGTCGAGCGCGTACGGGGGTTCGAGATGGCGCTTCCCCTCTTCGTCGTCTTCCTCGGTCTCGACGTCCCCGCGTCGGCGCTGCCGTGGGGCAACGCCAACCGCTGGATCTTCGGCAGCTGCGACTTCGATCACGAGTATGCGATGATCACGCGCGGTGAGATGCCGGAGCGCCCGTTCGTCTACATCGCGACCGCATCCGCGAAAGACCCCGAGAACCCGCGCCTCGCGCCGCCGGGACACACCAATATGCAGGTGATGACGATCGTGCCGGCCACCCCGACGTTCTGGGGCATCACGCGCGCGCAGGCGGAGGACGGCACATACGAGGCGAGCGAAGGCTACGCGTATCGCAAGGCGCGCGTCGTCGACCTGGTCCTCGACCAAGCCGAGCGGGCGTTCCCCGATCTCCGCCGGCACATCGTCTACCAGGAGGCGGCAACGCCGCTCACGCATACGCGCTACACACGCTCGACCGGCGGGACGTCCTACGGCATCGCCGCGACCCCGGCGCAGTTCTTACGGAACCGCCCCGGCGCCACGACACCGATCGCGGGGCTTCTCCTCGCCGGCGCGTCGACACGCTCGGGCCACGGCATCGCCGGCGCGATGCTCTCGGGCGTCTACGCCGCCGACCGCGGACTGCGCGACGGCACGGCGACACGCGTGCTGCACGGCTGAACACGGCCGTCGGCCCTATCGTCAAGACGCGATATTCCGTATGCGATGGGCGATAGGCGAATAAGCAACGCGCGAAAGGAGCTCTGCCATGGCCATCGACTTCAGTTTCCCTCCCGAGATCGACGAGCTGCGTCTGAAGGTGCGCCGCTTCATCGCCGAGGTGGTGCGGCCCGCCGAGGCAAAGATCGCCGAACGCGAGGGCGACCGCCGCTTCCTCATCCAGTCGATCATTGCCATGCGCGTCGCTGCCAAGGACTGGGGCTTGTGGCTGCCGCACATGCCGAAGGAGTTGGGCGGCATGGGCCTGGGCCATGTCGCCATGGCCGCGGTGTCGGCGGAAGCCGCCAAGTCGGGCTTCGGGCCGTTCGCGCTGAACGCGCAAGCACCCGACGAAGGCAACATGCACACGCTCTTGCACTGGGCCAACGCCGAGCAGAAGGAGAAATACCTGCGGCCGCTGTGTGAGGGCATGGTGCGTTCGTGCTTCGCGATGACGGAGCCGGAAGTTGCAGGCTCCGACCCGACGCTGATCCAGACGCGCGCCGTGCTCGACGGCGACGACTGGGTCGTGAACGGACACAAGTGGTTCATCTCCGGCGCCAGCGGCGCCGGGTTCGCGATTCTCATCGCGCGCACCGAAGATGCCCCCGAGATTCCGCAGGCGGGGAACTCGGCCTTCCTGGTCGATCTGCCGTCGCCGGGATGGACCGTCGTCCGCGACGTCATCACCATGGCGGGCCACCACAACCACGCCGAGATCCGCATCGAGAACCTGCGCGTGCCGAAGGCGAACATGCTCGGCGGGCGAGGTCAGGGGCACCTGCTCGGGCAAGCGCGGCTCGGGCCGGCGCGTCTGGCGCACTGCATGCGCTGGATCGGCCAGGCCGAGGTGGCGCTCGACATGATGGTCGACCGCGCCCTCAACCGTTTCGCGCACGGCTCGCTGCTCTCCGAGAAGCAAGGCATCCAGTGGCTGATCGCCGACTCGGCCATGGAGCTGTACCAGTGCAAGCTCATGGTGCTGCACGCCGCCTACAAGATCGACCGCGGTGACGACTTCCGCAGCGAAGTGTCGATGGCCAAGCACTTCGTCGCCAATTCTCTCAACCGCATCATCGACCGCGCCATCCAAGTGCACGGCGCCCTCGGCTACTCGACCGACACCCCGCTGGCGCAGATGGCCCAGCAAGCCCGCTGGGCCCGCTTCGCCGACGGCGCCGACGAAGTCCACCAGTGGCGCATCGCCCAGCGCACCATCGACGCCTACAAGAAAGACAAGTCGACGCGCGCCGCGACGGGGAATCTACCGCTCTGACCTCAGAACACGACGCGGCGGCACTCGCTGAGCGAGAACCGGTCCACGCCGGGTGTGGTCCTGTAGACCGTGAGGATTTGACGGCTCGGAGAATAGCCGAGGTTGAAGAAGGTGCCGTCGGAGAGCTTCGCGAACCCGCAGCCGGTCGCGACGGCGTCGAACGTGAACCGACCGATCGCGCTACTCAGGGCCGTGCCATCCGAGAAGAGTTCAATCCAGAACGGGGCCGTGGTGCTCGTGCAATCCCAGAGGGAGGTCGCGGTCGGAGGACCGGCGCCGTTCAGGGCGCCGCTCAGGTCACAAGTCTCGGGCGTCGGGGCGAAGAATGCCGCGTCGAGCATGACCGGGTCACCGACGACATTCCAATCCGTCGAAGCGAAGACACTCTGCGCCGGATCGCTTCCGAAGCACCGATACTGGACCGTGAGCTTGCTGACGTCCGGCTGGTAGCTATGTCCGGTTCCCTCGCACGAGATGAATCTAGGGGGTCTACCGTCGCTGAAGAAGACATTCCCGGTGACCGTGGCATCGTCGAGGTTCAACGTGATCGCCCACCGTTCCGCTCCGACGTCCTTGTTTGCGAGGATCCGCAGTCCGTCGTGAGACCACTGGACGCCGCCTGATGCGGCGAGGACGCTGGTCGCAGCGAGCCCGTTGACGAGACCAATCACCACCATCGTGCATATCGTTCGGCTCATCTCAGGGTCTCCTTCGGAAGGCACTGCTCCTCGAACTTCGCGGCGGGAATTTCACGCATAGTCAGTTCATATCACCCCGGTCACTCGAAGTGTCCAGATTGCAGCAGTGGTCTCGAGTCACGGCGACGACTCCCGGCAAGAACCCCGCACGGTACGCTGCGCCTCGGCGTGTCTTGCTCGGTCGTGCTTCTCTCGGTACTGACCGTTGCGTGAAGCTACCCATTCGCGAGACGCCGATCCGTGTGCCGGGGTTCCGGTTCGCGGGGGTGGCGTGCGGCATCAAGGCCGGGCGCAAGCTGGATCTCGCGCTCGTCTGCTCGGAGACGCCGGCGGCTGTCGCGGGCATGTTCACCCGCAACCGAGTGAAGGCGGCGCCGGTCGTGATCGCGGCGCGACACGTGCGGCGCGGGCGGGCGCAGGTGGTGTTGATCAACAGCGGCAACGCCAACGCCTGTACGGGCGCCGCGGGGGCGCGGGTCGCGATCGCCGCCTGCCGGCAGACGGGAATCGCGCTCGGGGTCTCGCCCTACGACGTGATTCCCTGCTCGACGGGTAAAATTGGCGTCCCGTTGCCGGCGGTGCCGATGGTGCGCGGTATCAGCGCGGCGGTGCGCGCGCTCGACGCCGGCGCACTCTGGCAGGCCGCCCACGCCATGCGGACGACGGACGCGTTTCCGAAGGTCGCGACGCGTCGGCTGCGGGTTGGCGGCCGCAGCCTGACCATCGCCGGGCTCGCCAAGGGCGCCGGCATGATCGCTCCCGACGTCGCGACCTTGCTGGTCTGCGTCATCACCGACGCCCGCATCGCCGCGCCGGCGCTGCGGGCGTTTCTCCGCCCCGCCGTCGCGACCTCGTTCAACGCGATCACGGTGGACGGCGACATGAGCACCAACGACACCGTCCTCGTGCTCGCGAATGGGGCGGCGGGCAACGCGCCGTTGACGCCCACGAGCGCCGACGGCCGACGTTTCGCGGCGGCGCTCACCGGGGTCATGGAGTCGCTGGCGGACATGGTCGTCGCGGACGGAGAGGGCGCGACGAAACGCGTCCGCATCGAGGCGCGCGGTGCGGCGACTCCCGCTGCCGCCCGCCGCGTCGCGCGCAGCATCGCCGGATCGCAGCTGGTCAAAACCGCGCTCTATGGCGGCGACCCCAACTGGGGCCGCATCGTCTGTGCGGCGGGCTACGCCGGCGTACCGCTTCGCCCCGAGCGCCTGGGCGTACGGATCGGCGGCGTGGAGGTTCTCCGTCGCGGCGAGCCGGCGGCGCCGCACGTCGTCCGCCGGGCGGCGGCAGCGATGCGTCGCGATGCTTTCACGGTCACGGTCGACCTCGGCGCAGGCGCCGGCACGGCGACAATCACCACCAGCGACCTCACGCCCGCCTACGTCCGCTTCAACTCGGCGTACAGCACCTGACCCGGCCTCGTGGCCCTTTCTCTGCCGTCGCGCATCCGCTAGAGGCCTCGCGCAACGTTCGAGGGAGGTGTCCCATGACGACGACCGCGACGGTGTGTATCGCCCTTCTCGCACTGCTCCTCTTCGGTCTCGGTACTGCCGTGTCGCTCGCTCGCGGACCGTCGCGGCGGGTGATCGGCCACAGCGACGATCCCACGGACCTGCTGCACAAGCTCTGCCGGGCCCACGGCAACGCCGCCGAGTACGTGCCGATGTTGGCGCTCCTGATCTACCTGCTCGGCGCGCGCGGGCCGAGCACGTGGATCGTCTGGATCTTCGTCGCGGCGACCGCGTGCCGCTACCTGCACGCCGCCGGCATGATCGTGCCCGCGACGCTCGCGGCGCCGAACCCGATGCGCTTCGCCGGCGCCCTCGGTACCTACGTGACCGGCATCACGCTCGCCATCGCGTTGCTCCTCGGGTGAGAGAGGAGCTTCGTCAGCCGGTCGGCTCGAGCGCCGGTCGTGCCGGCCGTCGCCAGCCGGTGACGACGAGGTAGGCGCGTGCCAGCGTCGGCACCAGGCGCGGGCGCAGCAGACGGGGATCGTAGGGCGCGAAGCGCTGGGCGTTCTCGGCGAGGCAGCGAGCGACGAAGTCGCGCAGCGAGAAATCGCCGCCGATCGCCCCCGCGCCGCTCGCGGTGAAGCCGTCCTTCGAGACGCCGCCGCCGCCGGCGACGTTGCCGGCGGAGCGGGCGCGGTCGTAGGCGGCGCCGGCGAAGGCGGCGGCGCAGCGCGCGCGATGAAGCGGGCGCGCGGCACGCGGCCGCTGATACCGCTTGTACGCGACCCAGTTCACCAAGAACAGAATGTGGCGCGCTTCTTCCTGCACGATCGGCTCGAGGAGGTCGAGGAGCGGGTGCGGGAGAAACTCGGCGTCGCGCGCCAGGGCGAAGAGGCCGAAGGCGAAGAAAGAGTCGATGCATTCGCCGTAGCCCGTGCGTGTGAACGCCCATTCGAGGTTGCGCGGTAGCGCGCCCTCGGGACCGGGGTCGATGGCGATGCCGTAGCGCTCGACGAGCGTCGCGAGTAGCAGCGCGTGCCGGTTCTCCTCGTATCCTTGGAGAGCGACCGCTTCGCGCAGGAGCGGCGGTGACTCGCGGGCGGCGTAAGCCGAGACCTTCGCGCCCGTTCGCCGCTCGGTGCGAATGGCCTCGTCCCAGAACGGTAAGGAGCGGAGTTTGGCGGTGTCGGCCGCGTCGAGCGCCGGCCAAGGAAGGGTGGTGGGATCGAACGCGCGATGGGTCTCGATGAACTCGCGACAGAGGAGCGTCAGGTGCTCCTCGGAGCCGATTCGCATCGGCGGAATGTCGCCGCTCTCGCCGCCGCGGTCAAGCGCGCGCCGCGCGGAACTGAGCGCGGGGGCACCGTTCCCCGAGTCGTGCCCGTCGCCGACGCCCCAACCGCGCCGGCGACGGGCGGCTCGTCACGCCGCGCGTTCGTTCCCCGGCGCGCCCGCTTTGAGCTTTCGCAGCAAGGTGCTGCGGCCGATGCCGAGTCGCCGCGCGGTGAGCGTCTGGTTGCCGTCGCAGAGGGCGAGCGCCGCCACGATGTAGTCGCTCTCGACGCGCTCGAGGGGTAGCACGTCGAGCGAGTGGGCGCGCTGCGCCAGGCGGCGGAGCACCGTACGGACGAGCTCGATGGTGATCGTGCCGGTGCGAGTCTCGAGCTGCATGGTGGTGAGCACGGTCACGAGCTCGCGGACGTTCTCCGGCCAGCCGTACGCCGCCAGCTCGCCGAGGGCGCTCTCACGGACGAGGAGCGGCGCGTCCTCGAAACGCGTGCGCGCATGCCACAGAGCATCCTCGACGATCGCCGCCACGTCGTCGACGCGCTCGCGAAGCGGTGCGATCGTCAGCTGCACGAGCGCGAGCCGTTGAAAGAGCGGTCGGGAGAAGCGTCCGAGGCGGACCTGGGCGTCGAGGGCGGTGCGGCTGCCGGCGATGACGCGTGCGCCGCCCGAGTTCTCGATCGCGAGCCACTGCGCGAGTCGCTGCTGCAGCCGCGACGAGAGCGTGTCCACGCCCGCCAAGTAGACCGTGGAGCCGCGGCCCTGTGCGAGGATACCCTCCTTCCCGGGCTCGCCGAAGAGACGTCGCTCCAGACGTGGCTCCGGCAGCGTCGCCATCGGGACGACGTGAAACGGCCGGCCAGCGCGGCCGCTGTGCCGATGGATCGCCTGCGCCCACTCCGATTTCCCGGTACCGAGTTCCCCGGTGATGATCAGGGGGACGTCGGCGTGGGCGAGGGATGGGAGCGCGTGCTTGAAGCCGCGGATGGTCGTGCTCGTTCCGATCAGCGCGGCGGACCCGGCGCGTACACCGTTCCGGGGTCCATCGAAGGGGAGTGTCTGGTTCGTGAGGGTCGTCATGGCGTCAGAAAATGAGCAAGTCGCACGCCAATCTGTGTCAGTCCGATACGGACTATGCTAAACGCGAATACCCCGGCGTTCCGCCGTACACTCTGGGAGACACGATCTCTGGATGGTGTCCTCTCGGATGGACGGTCGGAGCCGGTGGCATTGTGATCCCAATGGTCGCGCCGACGAGCAATGCCCCCGACCCCGAGCTCGAGCGGGTCCGCCGCGAGCGCGATCTCTATCTCCGCCTCCTCGAGCTCGGGACGCAGCACGACCTGACGAGCTTCCTGCGGGACGCGCTGGCGGTGCTGGTCGAGGCGACGCGCGCCCACCAGGCCTACCTCGAGCTTCACGACGAGCACGAGGGCGCGAGCCCGACGCGTTGGTCGATGGCGCACGGCTTCACGGACGCGGAGCTCGAAACCATCCGCTCGGTGATCTCGACCGGCATCATCGCCGAGGCCCTGGCGACGGGGCAGACGATCGTGACGCCGTCGGCTCTCCTCGACCCGCGCTTTCGCGAGCGCGGCAGCGTGAAGATCGCCCACATCCAGGAGGTTCTCTGCGCACCCATCGGCGTCGACCACCCGCGCGGCGTCCTCTACCTCCAGGGCCGCGCCTCCGCCGGATCGTTTTCGGCGGAAGACTCCGCCAACGCCGAGATCTTCGCGCGTCATCTCGCCCCGCTCGCCGATTGGCTGCTCGTGCGCGAGCGCCACGACCCCGACCCGACGCGGCTGTTCCGCGAGACGCTCCGGCTCGACAACGTCATCGGGCGCAGCGCCGCGCTCGCGGCGATGCTGCGCCAGGTGGCGCTCGTCGTCCCGCTCGAGGTGAACGTCCTGCTGACCGGCGAGTCCGGTACCGGGAAGAGCCAGATCGCACGCGTGATCCACGACAACGGGCCGCGCGCCGGCCATCCCTTCGTCGAGCTCAACTGCGCCGCCATCCCCGAGGCGCTGGTCGAGAGCGAGCTCTTCGGCGCCCTCCCGGGGGCGCACTCGAGTGCGCTCAGACGGATCGAGGGCAAGGTGGCGGCGGCCGAGCACGGCACGCTCTTCCTCGACGAGATCGGCGACCTCGCGCTCGGGGCGCAGGCGAAGGTCCTGCACCTGCTGCACGCCAAGCAGTACTACCCCCTGGGGAGCGCGAAATCCGTCCGCGCCGACGTTCGGGTGATCGCGGCGACCAACGTCGACCTCGCGAGCGCGGTCGCCGAGCGTCGCTTCCGCGAGGACCTCTTGTACCGGCTCCAGGTGCTACCGGTGCGCGTTCCCACGCTTGCCGAGCGCCGCGACGACATCGTCGACCTCACGACGTACTTCTGCGCCGCCGCCTGCGAGCGGCACGGGCTCTCGCATCTCACGCTTTCGCGCGGCGCGCAGCGCGCCGCCGAGTCCGCCGAGTGGCCGGGGAACATCCGCCAGCTGGCGCACGCCGTGGAAGCGGCGGCCATTCGCGCCGCGGGGGAGAACGCCTTGCAGATCGAGCCGCAGCACCTGTTCCCGGAGGCGTCCGACCAGCGCCACGGGGACGACATCCTCACGTTTCAGGAGGCGACGCGGAGGTTCCAGGCGCGCCTCCTGCGCCAGGCACTCGAGGATGCCGGCTGGAACGTCACCGAGGTCGCGCGCCGCCTCGATCTCGCGCGCTCGCACGTCTACAAGTTGATTCGTGCCTTCGGCCTCGAGCGGGGGTAGGTGGGCGTCGCGGCCGCGTTCACTCGCCGCGGAGCTTTTCGGTGAGGAGGCGGTTGACGAGGGGGGGGTTGGCTTTGCCGGCGGTGGCCTTCATGACCTGGCCGACGAAGAAGCCGAGGAGCTTGTCCTTGCCGGCGCGGAACTCGGCGACCTTGTCGGGGTGCGCGGCGAGCACCTGATCGATCGCCGCGAGGATCGGGCCCTCGTCGGAGACCTGGGTGAGGCCGCGGGCGGCGACGATCGCCCGCGGCGCGCCTCCGCTCGCCACCATCTCCTCGAAGACGGTCTTCGCGATCTTGCCGCTGATCGCGCCCTCGTCGATGAGCGCGATGAGCTCGCCGAGGTGCGTGGCGGCGACCGGCCAGTCGGTGATGGTGAGCGCGTCGTCGAGCTTGCGCTCCTTCACCAGGCGGAGGACGTCGCCCATGACCCAGTTGCTCGCGGCCTTGGCGTTCGGGTGCGCAGCGACGACCGCCTCGAAGTAGTCGGCGAGGTCTCGACGCGAGGTGAGGACCTCGGCGTCGTACTCGGGCAGCTTGAGCGCGGCGGCGAAGCGGGCGCGGCGCGCGTCCGGCAGCTCGGGCATCGCCCGCCGCACCTCGGCGACCAACGCCTCGGAGACGACGAGCGGCGGCAGGTCGGGATCGGGGAAGTAGCGATAATCGTGTGCCGACTCCTTGCTGCGCATCGGGCGCGTCTCCTCGCGGTCGGCGTCCCAGAGCCGTGTCTCCTGCACGATCGTGCCGCCCTCCTCGAGTACGCGCGCGTGGCGGGCGATCTCGTAGGCGATCGCCTTCTCGACGGCGCGGAAGGAGTTCATGTTCTTCACCTCCACCTTGACGCCGAGCGCGGTCGTGCCGCGCGCGCGCACCGACACGTTGGCGTCGCAGCGGAAGCTGCCTTCCTCCATGTTGCCGTCGCAGATCTCGAGGTAGCGGACGAGCGTCCGCAGGGTGCGCAAGTAGGCGCCGGCCTCCGCCGGCGAGGCCAAGTCGGGTTCGCTGACGATCTCGAGCAGGGGCACGCCGCAGCGGTTGAAGTCGACCAGACTCTCGCTGCCGTGGGCGTCGTGGATGTTCTTGCCGGTGTCCTCCTCCATGTGGATGCGCGTCAGGCGCACGCGCTTCGCGGCGCCGTCGACGACGATGTCGAGGTGACCGCCGACGCAAATCGGCAGCTCGTACTGGCTGATCTGATAGCCCTTGGCGAGGTCGGGATAGAAGTAGTTCTTGCGCGCCCAACGGCTGCGCGGCGCGATCGCACAGTGGATGGCGAGCCCGGCGCGGATCGCGAATTCGACGACGCGCCGATTGAGCACCGGCAGCACTCCCGGCATGCCGAGGCACACGGGGCAGGTGTGTTGGTTCGGCGGCGCGCCGAAACTCGCGGAGCATCCGCAGAAGATCTTCGCGGCGGTGAGGAGCTCGGCGTGCACCTCGAGGCCGATGACCGGCTCGAAGCGGTCGCCGGCGCTCATCGTGGTCCTCCCGGGGCGGGCGGCCGGCGCGTGTGCCAGTCGGTCGCTGCTTCATAGGCACGCGCGGCGCGCAGGACCGTCTCCTCGCCGAAGGGTGGGCCGATGATCTGCAGGCCGATCGGCAGGCCGGCGGCATCGACGCCGCACGGCAGCGAGATCGCCGGCAGGCCGGCGAGATTGACCGAGATCGTGAAGATGTCCGAGAGGTACATCTGCAGCGGATCGTCGAGCTTCTCGCCGAGACGGAAGGCGGTGGTCGGTGCCGTCGGCGTGACGATGACGTCGGCATCGGCGAACACGCGCGCGAAGTCGCCGCGGATGAGCGTGCGCGCCCGCTGCGCCTTCAAGTAATACGCGTCGTAGTAGCCGGCGGAGAGCGCGTAGGTGCCGAGCATGATGCGGCGCTTCACTTCGTCGCCGAAGCCGGCGGCGCGCGTGCGGCGGTACATCTCGAGGAGCGTGCCGTCGCCGGCGACGCGGCTGCCGTAGCGGACGCCGTCGTAGCGGGCGAGATTGGAGCTCGCCTCGGCGGTGGCGATGACGTAGTAGGCGCCGACCGCGTACTCGGAGTGCGGCAGCGACACCGGCGCGACCTCGGCGCCGAGCCCGCCGAGGGTGTCGATGGCGCCACGGACGGCACGCTCGATCTCGGGCTGCATGCCCTCGACGAAGTACTCGCGCGGGATCGCGATGCGCAGACCCTTCGCCCCGCCGGCAAGCGTCGCGGCGTAGTCGGGGACGGCGCGGTCGACCGAGGTCGAGTCGCGCGCGTCGTGGCCGGCGAGCACGCCGAGCAGCAGCGCCGTGTCGGTGACGTCGCGCGCGAAGGGTCCGACCTGGTCGAGCGACGACGCGTAGGCGACCACGCCGTAGCGGCTCACACGCCCGTACGTCGGCTTCATGCCGACGACGCCGCAGTAGGTCGCGGGGAGACGGATCGAGCCGCCGGTATCGGTGCCGAGGCTGCCGAGCGCGAAGCCGGCGGCGACCGCGACCGCGGAGCCGCCCGACGAGCCGCCGGGCACGCGCGCGAGGTCCCAGGGATTCCGCGCCGGCCCGTAGGCGGAGTTCTCATTCGAGGAGCCCATCGCGAACTCGTCGCAGTTCGCCTTGCCGACGATCACCGCGCCCGCCGCCTTCAGGTGTGCCGTGACCGTCGCGTCGTACGGCGGGACGAAATCGGCGAGGATGCGCGAGCCGGCGGTGGTCCGGACTCCCGCCGTCGCGATCACGTCCTTGACCGCGATCGGGATCCCCTCGAGCGCTCCCGCCGGCTTGCCGGCGCGCAGCCGCGCGTCCGCCGCCGCGGCGGCGCGCAGCGCTTCCTCTTCGGTGACGGTGATGAAGGCGTGCAGCTCGTGCTCGCGAGCCGCGATCCGTGCCAGGACGGCGCGCGTCAGCTCGGTCGCCGAGAGCTCGCGCGCACGCAGGCGACGCGCGGCGTCGCTGATCGTCAGCTCGTCGAGCGCAAGTGTCATCGGCGCGTCATCCGATTGAGGATCACTCGATGATTTTGGGGACGCGGAAGAAGTCACCGTCGCGCGCCGGCGCGTTGGCGAGGAGCGCGTCGGTATCGGGCGCATTGGTCACGATGTCGTCACGCCACGCCTGCGGCAGCTCGAGGATGTGCGCCGTCGGCTCCACATCCGAGGTGTCGAGCTCGCCGAGCTTCTCCATGTAGGTGAGGATGGCGTCGAGCGTCGCCGTCATCGCGTCCTCCTCGGCGGGATCGAGCGCGAGGCGGGCGAGCAGGGCGACGTGGCGGATCTCGTCGCGGGAAATCTTCACGGCGGACGAGTGTAGCAGCACCGTCCGTGCGCGCCAACGTGGGCGCGCCCACGCTACTCGTCGTCGTTCGCGGTCGGGTCTCGCGTGCTAGCGGTCGCGCGTGACCCGGGAGCGATTGCGCTGCGGCGCCGAAGGCGAGGCGCTCGCCGCCGCGTTTCTCCGCGCGCGCGGCTACACGATCCTCGCCCGCAATTTCCGCTGCGCCGCGGGCGAGATCGACGTCGTCGCCCTCGACGCGCACACCATCGTCTTCGGCGAGGTGCGAACGCGCCGCGGCCACGCGCACGGGAGCGCGCTCGAGTCGGTCACGACGGCGAAGCAGCGCCAGGTGGTGCGCGTCGCCGGCTTCTACCTCGCGCGCCACCGGCTGCACGCGCATCCCGTCCGCTTCGACGTCGTCGCCGTCGAGGTGCGAGGATGGACGGTGACCGTGGCGCACGTCGTCGACGCCTTTGGCGCCGGCTGACGCGGGCGCGACGTTTCGCGCCCGCGGCTCTGAATTGCCGGCGTCGGAGGTGCGTGCTAGGAGGCCCCGATGCTCGACATCCGGCGCATTCGTGAGGAGCCGGACGCGGTGAAGGCGGCGCTCGCGACCGTCGGCGTCGAGCCGGCGGAGATCGACGCGCTCCTCGCGCTCGACGCCGAGCGGCGCGGCGCGATCCACGAGCTCGAGACGCGCAAGGCCGCGCGCGGTGTCGCGTCGCGTGCGATCGGTGCGCTCGAGGATGCCGCGGAACGCGCGCACGCGATCGCCGCGACGCGCGCTGTCGGCGAGGCGATCGCGGCGGCCGAGGAACGGGTCGCCGCGCTCGAGGCAGGTTTCGCGGCGCGGATGCTCGAGATTCCCAACCTGCCGCATCCCGACGTCCCCGTCGGCGCCGACGAGCGCGACAACGTCGTGGTGCGGACCGTTGGGACGCCGCCGGTGTTCGCGTTCACGCCGCGGCCGCACTGGGAGCTCGGTGAGACGCTCGGCATCCTCGATTTCGAGCGCGGCGCCAAGGTCTCGGGGTCGCGGTTCTACCTCATGCGCGGTGCCGGCGCGGCGCTGCAGCGCGCCCTCATCAATTGGATGCTCGACCTGCACGTCCGCGAGCACGGCTACAGCGAGGTCTATCCGCCGGCGATGGTGCGTCGCGAGTGCCTCGTCGGCACCGGCAACCTTCCCAAATTCGGCGACAACCTCTACCGCGACGCCGAGGACGACGTGTGGTTCGTGCCGACCGCCGAAGTGCCGGTCACGAACATGTACCGCGACGAGATCTTCGATGCCGGCGTGCTGCCGGTGCGGCACGTCGCTTACACGCCGTGCTTTCGCCGCGAGAAGATGTCGGCGGGCCGCGACGTCCGCGGCATCAAGCGCGGGCACCAGTTCGACAAGGTCGAGATGGTGAAGTTCGTCGAGCCGGCGGCCTCCGACGGCGAGCTGCTGCGCCTCCTCGACGACGCCGAGGACGTCTGCCGCCGCCTCCAGATCCCTCACCGCGTCGTCCAGATGTGCACCGGCGATTTGAGCTTCGTCGCGGCGATGAAGTACGACGTCGAGCTCTGGGCGCCGGGATGCGGCGAGTGGCTCGAGGTGAGCTCGTGCTCGAACTTCCGCGACTTCCAAGCGCGCCGCGCCAACATCCGCTATCGCCCCGCGCCGCGCGCCAAACCCGAGCTGGTCCACACCCTGAACGGCTCCGGGCTGGCGCTGCCACGCGTCGTGATCGGGGTGCTCGAGACCTATCAAGAAGCCGACGGCTCGGTGCGCGTTCCCGCCGTGTTGCAGCCGTACATGGGCGGGCGCACCGTCATCGAACGATCTCCCGGTGAGGGAAAGGAGCGACGATCATGAAGGGTACGTTGATGGTAGCGGCCGCGATGAGCCTGCTCGCAACCGCGGCGTTCGCGGGCGAGGTCAAGACCTATCAAGTCACCGGTCCGGTGGTGAGCGTCAGCGACGGGGCGATCACCGTGAAGAAGGGCAATGACAACTGGGAGATCGCCAAGAGTGCGGACACGAAGTCGACGGGCGACGTCAAGGTCGGCGACAAGGTGACGATCCTGTATCGCATGTCGGCGACCTCGATCGAGGCGAAGACGGCGGCGCCGAAAAAGAAGTAACGCGTCGCCTACGCCGAGCGACCGCGGTCGCTCCGTGGGCTGACGTCAGGAGGGCTGGTGCTGCGGCGGCGCGGGCGCCTGCCCCGCCAGCAGCTCGATCGCGCGGGCGACGACCCGGCGCTCGTTCGAGAACGTGAGGCGCGCGAGCGCCTCCTCGGCGTCGAACCAGCGGGCGTCCTCGACCTCGTCGTCGTGGTCGGCGGTGTCGCCGCGCACGTACGTGAGGAGAAAGAAGTACACGAGCTTGTGGTGGCGGACGGCGATGCCGTTCTCGTTCCACGTGAACCAGAGATCGATCTTCTCGAGGCGGGGGCCGACGCGTCCGGTGAGCCCGGTTTCCTCCGCGACTTCGCGGGCCGCCGTCTGCTCGAGCGACTCACCCTCCTCGCGCTTGCCCTTCGGGAGCTGCCAGCGCGTTCCGCCCTTGGTGGCGATGAGGCAGACGGCGATGCCGCTCTCGGTGCGGCGGTAGATCACACCGCCCGCCGAGACCTCGAAGAGCGTACGGCCGCGCGCGGTGGGTGCCTTCCGGCGCCGCCGGCCGGCCGGCGGCTGCGGGCCGGTACCGGCAGGGGCGGGGCGACCGCGTGCGGGCGGCTTCGTCATGTCGTGCATTCAACCATGTCCCTCAGCGGCCGACCACTGGCGGACGACGGACTCGCGTCCGGCGGCTCGCCGGAGTGCGGAAGGCGCCGAGCGCGCGCGCCACGTGACGCCGATAGACGGCCTCGAAGTCGTCGCCGACGTCGAAAAGGGCGTGCAGCAGCGGCTGGAAAAGCGCGAAGCCGAGGGTCGCGGTGAGGGCCAAGGCCGAGACCGCGCGGGTGTCGACCGACCGCGGCGGACGCGCCGCCTCGCGGTGCAGCGCGAGCAGACGCTGGATCGGCGCGCGGTCGGCGGCGAACACGTCCTCGGTGAGGAGGCCGGTGAGCAACCCCCACGCGAGCAGGCGGACGTAGCGCGGATTGCGGCGCTGCGCCTCGAACAGCGAGGCGAGCAACGGCTCCGGCCCGCGCCGCGCCTCACCGCGCTCGTAGAGCGCGAGGACGCGCGCGAGCTGGCGCGTGAACGGCTGGCGCAGCGCTTCCTTCAGCAGGCCGGTCTTGCCGCCGAAGTAACGATGGATCAAGCCGAACGACACGCCGGCCTCGGCCCCGAGCTCGGCGAGGCCGAAGCCGTCCGGTCCTTTGCGAGCGATGAGCTCGGTCGCCGCGGCGAGGATCGCGGCGATCGTCTGCGCACGGTTGCGCCGGGTGCGCCGCGCCGCCGCGACGCTCGCCCGCCGCCGCAGGGCGGTCGCCTGAGCGACGGCGCGCCTCAGGCGAGCGTCACCTTGGCGTTCGAGATCACGACGTGTCCCCCCGCCTTCGCTTGCACCAGGACGTCGTGGTCGGACTCACGCCACATCTCGGTGCTGATCGTCTGGCCCGGCATCACCGGCCGCGCGAAGCGCACCTTGATCGAGCGGAAACGCGTTGGATCGTCGCCGGCGAACGCCTGGATGACCGCGCGCCCGACGTTGGCGAAGGTGCAAAGGCCGTGGAGGATGGGCTTCTCGAAACCGCCGATGCTGGCGAAGCCGGGATCGGCGTGCAGGGGATTCTTGTCGCCGGAGAGGCGATAGAGGAGCGCTTGCTGCGTCATCGTCGGGTAGTCGACGACGGCATCGGGCGCGCGGCTCGGCGCCTCGTTGCCCGGCGACGGCCCCGACTCGCCGCCGAAACCGCCTTCGCCGCGCAGGAAGATGCCGTACTCGTTTTCGAAGAGGACCGTGCCGTCGTCGGTCGTCGTCGTCGCCGCAAGGATCACGAGCGCGCCCTTGCCCTTGTCGTAGATCGCCTTCACGCGGGCGCGAGTGCCGACGCTGGCGCTCGTCGGGATCGGACGCTTCACCACCTCGAGGTACTGCTCGCCGTGGAGCAGCATCATCGGATTGAAGCTCAAGCCGGGCAGATTCATCATGCCGACCAGAGTCGAGAAGCTCGGGACGACGCCGAAGGTCGGCAGCGCTTTGAGGCCGTTCTCGTAGGTGTATTGCAGCACGCTCGGACTCGTCTGATCGGCGGCGACGCCGACGCCCGCGCCGAGCGCGTAGAGCATCAGCGTGTCCTCGTTCCACGCGTAGCGGGTCGCGGGAAGCTCGGCGCCGAGCGCCTTGGCGAGTTCGATGGGCATGCGGGTCTCCTCCGGACCGACGGGAATGCGGCGCGTATATGCAAGCTCTTGCAATAAGTAAAGGGTGATGCATGCTGGCGCGCGGAGGTCGGGCGATGGATTTCGGCTTTACGCACGAGCAGGAGCAGCTCCGCCAGCAAGTCCGCCGGCTGCTCGACGCCGAGCTGCCGCTCGATCGCATCCTCGCCTGGTCGGCCGATCCGCGGCCGCTCGACCGCGCGCTCTGGAAACGCACCGCCGAGCTCGGCTGGCCGGGGATCACCGTGCCGGAGGCGCACGGCGGCCTCGGGCTCGGCTGCGAGGATCTGATCGTCGTCCTCGAGGAGATGGGGAAGAGCCTGGCGCCGCTGCCGCTGCTCGCCACCGACGCCGCCGCCGCGGCGCTGCACGCCCTCGGTACCGCGGCGCAGTGTGCGGCGCACCTCCCCGCGATCGCCGCCGGCGAGACGGTCGCGACCCTCGCCGTTCTCGAGGAGAGCGACGTACTCGCGCCCGCGGCGATCGCGACGCGCGCACAAAGCCGGGCCGGCGACGTCGTGCTCGACGGCGTGAAGCTCTTCGTCCCCGACGCCCAGGACGCCGACCTGATCCTGGTCGCCGCGCGCGAGGACGCCGGCGTGAGCCTCTTCTGCGTCGCGGCCGATGCGCCCGGCGTGCGGGTCACGCCGCTCGTCGTCGTCGACGCCACCAAACCCGCCGCCGAGGTGCGTCTCGAGCACGTCCGTCTCCCGGCGAGCGCGCGGCTCGGCACCGCCGGCGGCGCCTGGCCCGCGATCACGCGCGTCCTCGATCGCATGACCATCGGCCTCGCCGCCGAGATGGTCGGCGCCGCCGACGCGGCGCTCGCTATGGCCGTCGAGTATGCCAAGGTCCGCCGGCAGTTCGGGTCGCCGATCGGCCGCTTCCAGGGCGTGAAGCACCGCTGTGCCGAGCTCCTCGTCGACATCGAGTCGGCGCGCTCGCTCGTCTACTACGGCGCCTGGGCCGTCGAGCACGATCCCGCGCAGGCGGCGTCGTATGCGGCGATGGCGAAGGCCGCCGCCGCCGAAGCGCTCGACGCCGCCGGCGAGGAGTGCATCCAGATTCACGGCGCGATCGGCTATACCTGGGAGTGCCACGCGCATCTCTTCTACAAGCGCGGCCGCCACTGCCACGTCTGGATGGGCGCACCCGACGAGCACTATGAGCGCGTGCTCGCGCTCCAGGAGCGCACCGGCGCATGAGCCGGTAGGAGGAGTCGTGGACTTCAGCTTCACCCCCGAAGAGGAACGCTTTCGCGCCGAGGTGCGCGCCTTCATCCGCGATCATCTCCCGAAGAGCGCCGGGGGCGGCGACGGGGATCTCGAGAGCGGCGTCGCGAACCTGCCGGCGCTCTACAAATGGAACCAAGACCTCCTCGTCAAAGGCTGGGTCGGCTTCAACTGGCCGAAGGACGTCGGCGGGGGCGGCGGCTCGCTCGTCGAGCAGATGATCCTCAAGGAGGAGATGGCGCGCCACAAGGCGCCGCCGCTCGGTCTCAGCTACATGGGCCTCGCCTGGGTCGGCCCCGCGCTCATCAAGTACGGCACCGACGAGCAGAAGGCGCGACATATCCCGCCGATCCTGAAGGGCGACATCCAGTGGTGTACCGGCTACTCGGAGCCCGGCGCCGGCAGCGACCTCGCCTCACTGCAGTGCAAGGCCGTCCGCGACGGCGATCACTACGTCGTGACCGGGCAGAAGATCTGGACGAGCCTCGCCATGTGGTCGCAGCGGATGATCCTCCTCGTCCGCACCGACCCCGGCGCGCCGAAGCACCTCGGCATCACCTGCCTCCTCGTCCGCATGGACAGCGCCGGCATCACCGTGAAGCCGATCAAGGAGATGAACGGCGGCGCCATGTTCGCCGAGGTCTTCTTCGAGGACGTGCAGGTCCCGCTCGCCAACCGTCTCGGCGCCGAAGGGCAGGGCTGGGAGGTGACGAAGGACGCCCTCGCCAACGAGCGCAGCTCGATCGGCGACGTCTGGGCGCTGAAGCACCGCCTCGAAGGATTGAAGGAGCTGGCCGAGCGCTGCCGTCGCCGCGGCCGGCGCGCGATCGAGGATCCCGGCATCCGCCAGCGCCTCGCGCGCATGGAGACCCAAGTCGAGGCCATGCGGCTCAACGGTCTTCGCTTCCTCACCAAGCAGCTCCGCGGCGAGCCGCTCGGCGCCGAGACCTCCATCAACAAGCTCATCCGCGCCCGCGTCGAGATCGAGTCCGGCCGTCTCGCGCGCGACATCGAGGGCACGTACGGCGTGCTCGCGAGGAAGTCACCGTACGCGGTCGACGACGGCAAGTGGCAACGCGTCATGCTCGGCTGGCCACCGTACGTGATCGGCGGTGGGACGCCCAACATTCAGAAGAACGTGATCGCGGAGCGGCTGCTCGGCCTGCCGCACGACGCGCCGTAGCCCCGCTTCGAGCGTTCGCCCGCCGCCGTAGCGTCGCGCGACGTCATGCGCTAGGTCGGAATCACGGAGGGGTGGCCGAGCGGTTGAAGGCACCGGTCTTGAAAACCGGCAGGGCGCGAGCCCTCGGGGGTTCGAATCCCTCCCCCTCCGCTCAACAAAATCAAACCTTTTGGAGGGCAGGGGGCTCTACGGGTGAAGGGACGCATCTTTCGTTCCCCATCCGTTCCCCATCCGGTAAGTTCGCTATGAGCCCAAGTTCTCCGTCCGTACGCATCTCGCAATCCGTCCACGGGCGGCTCACCGTTCGTATAGGGGATCACGTGACTATCGCCCTTGTCTCGCTCTAGGTAGCAACCAGTCACGTGTCCTCGAACGTCGAGGTATGGAAAGCTAAACGCCAGGGCGGTAGACCTCCGGCTATCAGCGTTATCCTGAATCGTGCGGGGAGCAGGGGGTCCCGATCGGAGAGCGGAATCTCCGTTAGGGTGATGCCTGCAAGCATACGTGCCTGAAGGCAATGTGCGGTGAACTCCTCGACGAAGCAGAGCAACCGATCAAGCATCGATGTGACAAACGCGGACACCGGCTCGCCGGTAACGCTAGGTTCCGCGATGTCTATGCGTCCATCGGTGTGTCTACACGCCACGCGTGGTAGCAGCCACCCCTCATGGCCGTCGCCAAAGGGGATCGCCTCCGCTGCGTGGGCATGGCACTCTCGCGGCATGCCTGACTACAGCCTATTTGGCGACGAGCACGTCCGACAGTACGAGGAGACCGGCGGTAAGGTCGGTCATGACTGGAACGGCACGAGCTGCCTCATCCTGCACACGACCGGGCGCAAATCCGGCGTGACGCGCAAGTTCCCGCTCATCTACGGACGCGACGGCGACGACTACGTGATCGTGGCCTCGAAAGGCGGTGCCCCCGAGAACCCGGGCTGGTACGAGAACCTGGTCGCGCACCCAGACGTGAAGATCCAGGTGCGGGACAAGGTCATCCCCGTCACCGCCCGCACCGGAACGGCCGCGGACAAGCAGCGCGTGTGGCCGACCATGACGGCGCAATGGCCTGAGTACGACGTCTACCAAGCGGGAAGCTCGCGCGACATCCCAGTGATCCTGCTGCACCCGCGGTGACGGCGTGCTCGGACGCTCCTCGGCATTCGACAACGCTGAGCTAGTCAGAATCGGCATCCGCGCTCCGATTCCGGCCGCGTTCAGTTACTCCCGCAGATAGAAGTCAGAGTCTCCAGCGCTCGCGCCGTCCATCAGCGTGACGGCCATCCGAGCGTGTCGAAGACCGCCACGGGGTCGAGGTAGTCGCGCCAGTGAGTGACCTTGCGATCGGTGATCGTGAGTACCGAGATGTACCGGTTGGTGTACGGGGCCCCGGTCGGAGCGACTCGGCCTTCGGAGGCGTACTCGAGCACCACGACGCCGGTCTTGATGTCGTGATGGACCGCGAGGTCGTGACATCGGTCTAGGACGATCATGGTGCCGTAAGGGCGGTAGAGCTCGGCGACGGCCTTGCGGCCTTCGACGCGCCTTGGGTAGCCGGGAGTCGTGATGATGTAGTCGAAGATGACGTCTTCGGCCAGCAGGTCGAAGAAGTGCCCACCATCCGCAATGCCTTCGAGGCCCTTCTCGATGATGCGAAAGAACGG